>JAPLDU010000049.1:37432-92838 GCA_026391255.1 Bacteroidia bacterium
CATAAATGAGAATGATAATTTCCACCATGCCGATGCTGAAGGATTTTCTGCAGCTATTTCACCATCTTACGAATATGCTGATATTGATGCACTGAATAACAAAACTATCACCGGGACAGAGTTTTCAATAACCATGAAAAATGAAGCGCTTGAAACTCACTGCATAAACGAGATAAAACTGCTTGCTTGTCCGCGAAAAGAAGGCCAAAGAATTTACCAGTCAGATAAAGATGAGTTTTACTTATGCAGGAACAATTATCCACTTGCTTCAGCCAGGGGAGATGAAGGAGACATCAGTGCCCTGCTGGCATATGATGACGGGCAGGAACGTTTCAGTCCTGCCGATGAAAATAACCTGAAAAGCAAAGAAGAGATATTTCTGGAATTTGATCATGTAAATACTTCAGATCAACATGGACTTATCATCAGTTTTCGCCAGACTTTGATGACCACCTATCTCATTTATAATGCAATTGCCTATATGGGAGATGAAGTTGGCGATGTATTTGCCGGCATAGAAACATCAGGCAGTGAATCCGGGTTAATAAAAAAGGGAATACTCAATGAGTTGGGCAAAATTGATGTATACACCCTGAACAATGATAAAAATAACTGGGAATACCAGGGGGGTTGGTACGAAACAGGTCCCATTGCCATGAACCACCAGATTCTGCCATTGAAATTTAAAGAAGACCAGGAACATATAAAAATCAAATTAGTAATAAATAAGGGTTATTGGCGTATCGATTATCTTGCTCTGACCGATATCATTGAGAAAACGGAACCCATTGAAATTCAGCCTTCCTTCGTGATAAACAAAGGCAAAACTAATGACAAGGCTCTGGCGCTGGTCACTGATCCCGATCACTATTTGGTATCTATGCCGGGAGATAAATATAAATTCATTTTTAACCTGCCTTCCCCACAACAGGACTACGAGTTATTTCTGTACTCCAAAGGATATTATCTTGAATGGATGCGTAATAGCTGGCTTCATGAAAAGAATAAATTTAAGCTTTGGCAAATGTTACATACACCCGCTGCATACCTTCGGCATGAAGCTAAAAAATTCAAGATTTACGAACATAATATGGAACAACAATTCTGGGATTCAAAAATTGAAACCAATCAATTTTCCTTGTATGAAAACTAAATTTTCTATTCATATCTTCATCCTGGCAGTTTTTCTTTGTTCCTGCCGGTTTCCTGATTATCTGTCCGAACCTGAAGATATAGGAGTAAACAGGTATGGCGCGGAGATCTTTTTACAGCTAAACAACCAGAAAAACCTCAAAGGAGAACTTTTATCAGTTGAACAAAATAGTGTGTACCTATTGACTGACAGCGCTGACAGGTTCAAGCTGGTTATTATTCCAGTAAATGCCATAGAACGTTATAAAGCGCTTTATGCCCGACCGAAGAATTATGAACCCAGCATACCCCTGTTATCACTTCTTTCCTTTTCAAACGGACTTTTTGCTATATTCACCCTTCCTCTGAGCCTTATCACTACTTTATCAATAGTTAATGGTGCTGAATTATCAGTTGCAATTAAAGGCAGGAACTTTGATGAATTGAAAATGTTTTCCAGGTATCCGCAGGGAATACCCAAAGGAATAAACCTGAAGGACATTAAACGATAAGAGTATATAACGGCAGCCGGAGTCTAATAAGTTTAAATCTTGTCCCAGAGATGCTGCCTGTAAGATTCCCTGGCAACAGGCTGGCAATCATCGATGCTGTTTACATATTTTGTTGTATATGCCAGGAACTCTATAAAATCCGGTGCGCGACGGATTCCTTCCCCGATATTCAGCAAAACAATATCGCCCTCTTTAAGATAGCCAAGCTTTAATGAGTCAAAGAATCCACCGACGGTGACCGCGGAAGCAGGACCGAGTCTCACAGCAGCTTCATAAGCAACCAGTCGTGCCACATCCACAGTTTTCTCCTCATCAAATGCCAGAATTTCGCCTCTGCTTTTATGAACCAGCGGGCCAACAACGGGAAATGCCGTGGGATTGCCGGTTGATAAGGTTTGTATACGGGTAACGGGATTTTTATAAACAGGGTAATCAAACTCCCATCCGTGAGGAAAGTTCTTTGCTTTGGCGTCATCCCAGGCATGAGCCATTGGTGCGCAGTTACCAGGCTGTGTGAGAATAAAACGGGGCATTTCAAATAACTTAAGATTTGAATTATCAAATTCTTCACAGGCCTTTGCAATACCAATGGGGCCGGATCCTCCGCTGAGCGCCTGCATGTAGACAGTGGGAAAATCAGGAAGTAGCCTGAGCCATTCATAAACCATGGTTTTTTTAGCTTCAATCCGCATCGGGTCGAAATTACCTGCAGAAAGCAATATCCCGTATTTAGTTGCATATTCTTTGGCCAGCTCTTTTGCCCTGTGGTAATCGCCATCCACCCGGTAAACAGTCTGTCCGAAACAGCCGATTTCCGCTTCCTGAGATTTGATGGAAATCTGTGGAATAAATGCTGAAAGCGAAATACCTGCAGCAGCCAGGTAACGTGAATAAGCCACTCCGATATTCCCCGTACTGGCCACAACATACCGGCTGATGTTATTTTCTTTCAGGATACTTGCCACCATTGTCCCGGCAAGATCCTTGAAAGTACCGGTCGAATAATTGTCGTCCTGGCGATGAGCCCATACTATAATATTCAGTCCGTATTTTTCTTTTGAATATCTTTCCAGGAAGTTCCAGCGCTCAAGAGGGACAACCCCTTCACCACCACTGGATACAATATTTTCCCTGTTCATCAGTGGCAGGTAATCAAAGTAATTCCATAAGCTGGCAGGTTTAAAAGATTTATCCATGATCATCCGGATAAAATTCTTCATTTCATCATAGTACCAGACGTTTACAAGCAAACTGTTACAATCAGGACATTTCTGACCGAAACGGAACCAACTGGCAAAATCAGCTATCTTTAATCCGCACTTGCTGCAGTGCATAAAATACTTCCGATTATTCATGAATTATGATTTTTGAATGGTGATCCGCCTGTGGCGGAGTGAATGGTGATTGGTGAATGGTGAGTGAAAATGAATAGTTCCAGGTATCAAGTCATTTCATCACTTCATCACCTCATCACTTGTGACTTACAATAAAGTATGATGATTATATTATCAGAAAAAATCATTTTATGGAGAAAACCCAGCCTGTCGTGATGGCAGACTATTATTGCATAATTCTTCAGGGCTAAGAATCAATATTCAGTTCATAGTTTATCAGTTCATTATGCAGTCCGCACTCTGTTTTGTAGAAATCTTTCCAGCGTCCGTTCCTTTCCCCGTTTTCAATAGAATTTTTTGTCGTACAACTTTCCGGGGAACAGCCAACTGATGTATATCCGTTATCATAAAGGGAAAGATATGGTAGTTTGTTCGCTCTGATATATGACCAAACGTCATTCCATGTCCAGTAGATAAGGGGATGTATCCTGAGAAAACCATCGGCATCATTCATGAACATATCAACATTCTGCCTGCTGGGACTCTGATCCTTACGCAACCCTGCAATCCAGTTCATGATATTTGAGTTCTTCATGTATTTTTTTAAAGGCTCTACCTTGTTGATATGACAACAAAGATCAGGGTCGGTATTGTAAAGCTCCTGTCCGTAATTTCTGTTCAGTTCTTCTTTGGAAATTTCCGGGTGCAGGGTGATGATGTTATATCCGAAATCATTGATCAACTGCTCACGAAGTTTCAATGTTTCCACAAAGTGAAAACCTGTATCAATGAAAACAACCGGGAAATTATTCTTAATCCGGTTAATCATGTGCATCAACACAATGCTGGAGATTTTAAAGGAAGCTGTCATTGAAAGATCAGGATAGAACTCGTTAATCACGAAATGCAACACTTCTTCAGGTGTAGCATGTATGAATCTTTCATTTAATTCCGTCAGATCGTATGTTGATGAGTTTGCTTTTTCAATAAACATAGATAGCAATTTATCAAACCGCTAAATTAAATAATTTATGCAAATATGTAAATTTTGAATGAAAAAATATCATATTACTTTTATAACATTTTCTCCGTCATATTTCCCGGCGGCTAATTTTTTCTTGACTTCCTCGAAAGCGTTTATGGTATAATCCACATCAGCAATAGTATGAGAAGCAGTTGGTATCAGTCTGAGCATGATCACTCCTTTAGGCACAACAGGGTAGACAACAATAGAGCAGAAAATATTATAATTTTCCCTCAGGTCCATCAGCACATTGGTTCCCTGGGCTGTATTACCCGAAAAGAAAACCGGTGTAACAGGTGATTCAGTGTTTCCAAGATTAAAACCTCTGATTTTCAAGCCATGTTGTAAAACTGATACGATGTTCCAAAGATTTTCCCTAAGTTCCGGTACTGTTTTTACCAACTCAAGTCTTTTCATTGCACCAATAACCATGGGCATAGGCAGTGATTTGGCAAATATCTGTGAGCGCATGGTATATCTCAGATAATCAATAATATCCTGATTTGAAGCGACGAATGCACCTATTCCTGCCATGGATTTTGCAAATGTTCCAAAGTAAAGATCTACATCATCCTGTACTCCAAGGTGTTCGCCTGTTCCGGCACCAGTATTTCCCATTGTTCCGAAACCATGGGCATCATCGACAAGCAGTCTGAACCTGAAGCGTTTCTTTAACCCGATTATCTTGTCAAGTTTGCCCAGGTCTCCGGCCATACCAAATACCCCTTCAGTAATGACCAATATCCCGCCTCCGGTTTTTTCCACGAGCTTTTCAGCTCTTTCCAGTTCTTTTTCAAGATTGACAATGTCGTTGTGTGGATAAACAAATCTTTTTCCGAAATGCAACCTCAGGCCGTCAAGAATACAGGCGTGAGAATCAGAATCATATACAATAACATCATTCCGGTCAACCAATGAATCTATAATAGAAACCATGCCCTGGTAACCATAGTTCAACAAGTAGGCAGCTTCTTTGCTTTCAAACTGAGCCAGTTGTTTTTCCAGTTCAATATGTTGAAGTGTCTGGCCTGACATGATTCTCGCTCCCATCGGGTAGGCAAGTCCCCACTCAGCAGATGCTTCCGCATCTACCTTCCTGACATCTGGATGGTTTGCCAAACCTAAATAATTATTCAGGCTCCATGTCAATACTTCTTTTCCGCGAAATTTCATCCATGGTTTGATTTCCCCTTCCAGCCTGGGAAAAGTGTAATAACCATCGGCAACCTGCTGGTACTGCCCCAGGGGTGTCTTTTTTGTTCTTAATTTATCGAAAATATCCAAGTCAATACTGATTTATTTGCAATTTTTTAATATTGCAAAAGTAGTGTTTTTTTAACATGCTCCAATTTTTGAGTTATGCAAGTTGATTATTGATTTATAATTGCTCACTTAAATATGTATAACCTGTATAAATATATAAATTCTAAACTGTTTATTATTTCCGGTTTATTTTTCAATCTTTGGAAAAGGAAATTGATGATATTGTAACAACTGACTATTCAATGTCATTTAGTCAAAAATGGAACGTTGATTTCACAGATGAATATGATAAACGCAGATAATATTAACATCCGGAAAATCATACAAAATCATAACAATCTGCGTTAACTGCGTTCTATTGATATTTGCCAACTAATCGAATTTGAAGAATAATCATATATTTTGCATATTTACAGTTATTTAATTAAGAAAAGAATATATGAACAATGATGAAAGCATTTGAAAATAAGGTAATCTGGATCACCGGAGCATCCTCGGGTATAGGAGAAGAACTTGCCTTCCGGTTTGCTGCTGAAAATGCATTGCTGGTATTGTCATCCCGTCGTTTTGATGAGTTGATCAGGATCAGGGAAAAATGCAGGATGACAGAAGAACAATGCATGATCATTCAACTGGATATGACTGATTGTCAAAATTTTCAGGATGCTGTGGATCAGGTGATCAGACAATTCGGAAGGATTGATATACTTATTAATAATGCAGGTATCAGTCAACGGGCTTTAGCCATTGTTACGCTTCCCGAAACGGAACGCAGGATCATGGAAGTAAATTTTTTTGGTGTTATAAACCTAAGCAGGCAGGTATTGAAAGAAATGCTAAAAGCAGGCAGCGGACATATCGTGGTACTCAGCAGTATGGCCGGAAAATTCGGATTCCCTCTGCGGTCAGCTTATGCTGCTTCAAAACACGCCCTGCATGGTTATTTTGAAACATTAAGATTAGAAATGAAAAAGGAAAACATCGTTGTAACCATGGTGGTTCCTGGTAGAATTAAGACTAATATTTCATTGAATTCAGTCACCGGTAACGGTTCAGCCTACGGGATCATGGACAAGGGTCAAATAAACGGAATCCCTGTTTCCAGAGCCTGCATCAAAATAATTAAAGGTATAAAAAACAAGAAATTTGAAGTAATCATAGCCCGGCAGGAGAAAATTCTGCTTCTTCTGAAACGCTTTCTGCCTTCACTCTACTTCTATTTGTCCGGAAGGATAAGCTCCACCTGATTTTTTTGTAATTCAAACGGTTAAAAGTAACAGAAATCAGGATACTTACTACGATTTACGAATTACGACTTATGACTTATGACTTACGAATTACGAATTACGACTTACGAATTACGACTTATGACTTACGACTTGCGACTTATGACTTATGACTTATGACTTACGACTTACGACTTACGACTTACGACTTACGACTTATGACTTACGACTTATGACTTAGGACTTATATTATTAATTCAAGTAAATTTTAATTTATATATTTGCGCATTTAATTACTATAATACCTATTAATTCAAAATGAAGAGACAAATAGTTAATATTGACAGAGATAAGTGCAATGGGTGTGGATTATGCATTCCGAATTGTCAGGAAGGAGCTTTACAAATTCTCGATGGCAAAGCAACATTAGTAAGTGATCTGATGTGTGACGGTCTGGGTGCGTGTATCGGTTATTGCCCCGAAGGTGCGATAAGTATTGAAGAAAGAGAAGCAGTACCTTACGATGAAGTGATGGTAATTAAGGGAATTATTCCTCAGGGAAAAAATGTGATCATCGCACACCTGAAGCATCTGAAACAACATGAAGAATTTGAATATATGAAACAGGGAGTTACTTATCTCAGGGAGAACCAGCCGGATTTGACCTTTGACCTGGCAGAAGTTGTGGCTGCTGTTCATGCTGCCGGAAACACTCACCAACATCAACACATTCATCATGACAAAACACATGCAGAAAATGAAGGTGGTTGTCCCGGTTCTAGGGAAAGATCCTTTGCTCCTGCATCACCGGTACAAAACGATATTACCGAAATCAGCTCAGAATTACGACAATGGCCTGTACAGTTACATCTGGTCAACCCTGTGGCTTCATACTTTAAAAACTCAGACCTTGTACTGACAGCAGATTGTGTGGCATATACCATAGCAAATTTTCACCAAAAATACCTGAGGGGGAAAAGTATTGCCATTGCCTGTCCCAAGCTTGACTCAAACAAGGAAATTTACATTGAAAAAATAACACGGATGATCGATGAATCATTACTGAATACCATCACAGTCATGAAAATGGAGGTTCCATGCTGCAGCGGATTATTGCAAATTGCACAAATTGCCAGCCGGGATGCAAAACGTAAAATACCTGTTAAGTCCATCACTGTAGGAATCCAGGGAGATATCCAGGAAGAACAGTGGGTGTGAAAAATATATGAGTGATGAATGATTAATGATGAATGATGAGTGATGAATGATGAGTGATAAGTTAAAAAGTGATAAGTTATAAGGAATTTGTGACTTGTGACTTGTGACTTGTGACTTACGACTTAAAACTTACGACTTTCCAATTCTTTTAAAGAATGAAGAGAAACCGGCTGGATATTGAAAAACGGACAGTGGATGCCATGATTTCCGTTTATTGCTGGGCCAGACATGGGGAAAGAACAACTTTATGCCCTGAATGTGCCGGATTACTTGAATATAGCTTACAGAGAGTCAATAAATGTATCTTTGGAGAAGATAAACCGCAGTGCAAAACCTGCCCTGTTCATTGTTATTCACCTGAAATGAAAGAAAGGATAAAAAAAGTAATGCGCTTTTCAGGACCAAAAATGATCTTTCATTATCCTTTGTTATCTGTTATTCATTTGTTTCATAGAAAAATAAATTTAAATGGAAAAAAAACTGTTTTACCCCGGAAAACCATTTGACTTCAGAAAAGAAGTGGAATATTCTGAAGAAGGGATTGTCAGCAAAAGAGTACTCGACAAGAAAACCGGCAATGTAAGTCTTTTTGCGTTTGACAAGGGACAAAGACTGAGCGAGCATACAGCTCCGTTCGATGCCATGGTGCAGGTACTTGAAGGCAAAGCCGAAATCATCATCGACAAAGTACCAAACCTATTGTCTGAAGGTGAGTCCATCATTATGCCAGCCAACATTCCACATGCTGTGGTGGCCGCCGAAAAATTCAAAATGCTTCTGACCATGATCAAAGAAGCAGCCGACTAACATATAATTGTAGCTTATTACTTTATAGCATTTTTCTCTTGCGTCATTAGCGTCTTTTGCGTTAAAATTTAACCCTAACTTAGACGAGCCAGAACCAAACTATAAATCACAAATTTCAAAATACAAATAACAAATAAATATCAATCAACAAAATAACAAATTCAAAGTAGTTTGTTCGTATTTGAATTGTTGAAATTGTTTATTATTTGTGATTTGTTTTTTGTTTTTTGTGATTTTTTGCCAAAAAGCATCAAGATATCAGAAATATGATACAAATTTACTATGGAAATAATTAATCTCCGGAATGCACCCAAAGTGCCCTTCAGTCTTGAAGGGTGGAAAATGTACACGTCTGAAAATGCAGAACTCATCCACCTCAGGCTGAAACCTGGTGAATCTATTGATCTCCACAGTAATCCCTTTGATGTTGTGTTTTATGTGCTCAAAGGAACAAGTACACTTTATGTAAATGGAGATAAAGCTGTGCTGGAAGCCGATGATACCATCTATGTCAAAGGAGGTGTGATGCGGGGATGGACCAATCACAGCACTGATGAATTCCGGTTACTGGTTGTAAAGCTGTTGTAACTACTCAGGCATTTAGGCTGTAGGCATTTAGACTGTAGGCTTTAAGTATCAGGTATCAGGTATCAGGTATCAGGATAAAGTGATGAGTGATGAGTGATGAGTGGAAAAGAAATATTTCTTATAACTTAATAACTTAGTAACTTAATAACTTCTAAATGTTTTCAGATTCAGGAAGTCCGTATTCTTCAGTCATTTTAATATTCATGGCTTCCAGTTCATTCAGTACCGGACTGTAAATCTCAGGGATCACGGGGCGGAATACCCCTTTTACCTGTATTTTATTTTCAAGAATCATTTTAACTGCAACCGCTGCCGGTAATGCCACTGTCCGTGCAATGGAAGTATCGGTCTGCGGGCTTCCGAAATCAAGCATCCGGGAACGTATCACCTCTTTTTTCCCATCAGGATAAGCAGCAAGGAAAGTATGCTGCATGATCACCATATCACGCTCGTTATCCGGAAGCATCATTTTATCAATCATCAGATCGGAAACGACTTCATAAGCCGAGTCAATCCCCCTGTTCATGGGTTTACTGTCTAATAAGCCGAGCCATTGGATGGCTGCAACAGCCACTGAATCAATTGCAACACCAAGAACATTTGCAATTTGTTGTTTAAGGTTATGTGTATCCGTTAAACCGCAAAGCTTAGCAAGCATATCTGCATAAGTAAGTCCGGACATATCAAATTTATCCACCGTGGTAAGGCCAATTTTTTTCATTGCATCAAAGGCTTCGCACCATCCCGGAAACCTGAAAGTACCGCGGTACATGGTTTTTATTTCCGGTATGCCATAAATACCTATGTAAGAAATTGAATCCCGGTTCGGGTACACATCAAGCAAACCTATTCCCGGAAAATTAATTTTGTTTGGATTCCTGAACAGGTTGGCTGTAGGCAAATCAACCACTTTGCCATTTTTAAGGAATCTGGCATCGTTATTCCCTGCAAGCACCACACCTTTCGGACTCCAGGTGAACTTATACATGAAGGGGTTATCGGCAGCTTCCGGTGCACATAATGCGCCGCAAAGAGAATAGAATTCTTCAACTTTCCCGCCCCTGTGATGAATATGGTCAATGATCCTCATGGCAGTCATGTGATCAATACCCGGATCAAGTCCCATTTCATTAAGAAAAATAATGCCAGCCTCTTTTGCCAGGCTGTCAAGTGCTTCCATCTCAGGCTTTACATAAGAAGTGGTGACCATGTTCTTCTTCAGCTTAAGAACTTTCCCTGCCACCTGTAAATGAAACAGGTAAGGAAGCAGGCTAACTACAATATCCGCCTCACTGATCATCCTTTCCAGTGATTTACCGTCATCAACCGACCAGTTAACATTGATTCCCCTGATATTACCGGCAATCATTTTTTCTGCACGGTCAGGAGTATTGGAAGCAACCGTCACCTGAAAACCCTGGTTGAGCAAATATCGTATGATCGGCTGTGCGACCATGCCTGCACCTAATATTAAAATTTTCTTCATATTAATAAAATAAATAATCCTGTGAAACTTCAAAAATACTCACTTATTTGAAGCTATTCTTTAAAATATCGATAAAATTGTTAATACATGCTAAGGGCTTGCTAAACATTTTTTTCTGTTGTTTGTTTGTAGTTAAAATTATAAAATATAAAACTATGGCTATTTATTCAATCAGAGACCTCGAAAAGTTGTCCGGAGTAAAAGCTCATACAATCAGGATATGGGAAAAAAGATACGGAATAATAAATCCCAAACGAACCACAACTAATATCAGGTATTACAGCGATGACGATCTGAAGAAAATCCTGAATATTTCCATACTGAACAGGAATGGTTATAAGATATCCAAAATAGCAGCGCTGAATGAGGAATTTATTGTAGACCAGGTAGTGAACATAACTAAGGATGTTGGGAATTCCAATTCGCAAATTGAGAGCCTGATGATGACCATGTTCGAACTGGACGAGAATAAATTCGAAAGGATTCTCGCCAGATTGATCCTGCAGCTTGGATTCGAAGAAACCATTATTAATGTTATCTATCCATTGTTTGAAAAAATCGGTTACCTCTGGCAGGCCGGTTCTATTAATCCGCTTCAGGAACATTTTCTGTCGAATCTTGTCAGGCAGAAGCTCATTGTTGCTATTGACAGCCAGATGGGTGGTGAAAATCCGGCTGCAAAATTATTCACACTGTATCTTCCTGAAGGAGAAATGCATGAAATTGGTCTCCTGTTCTTTTGCTACCTGATAAAAAAGAAAGGACATAAAGTGATTTACTTTGGCCAGTCTGTACCTTTTAAAGACATTCTTACAACAAAAAAAATATACGATTCTCGGTATATCGTAACCTTGTTTTCCACTTCTCTTACAAAACTTAAGATAGACAATTACCTGCAGAATCTTTCAGAGAATTTCGCTGATCAGACTATTATCATTTCAGGGTCGCAGGTTAAAAATACTGACATTTCGAAATACCCGAACATCCGCAAGATTAATTCAGTAGTTGACTTCAGAAATTTCATCAATTCCATCTGATCTGCGTAACGTTTATTTGAAAAAGCCGATGCATTGCACCGGCTTTTTTTGTAACAATTCCGGTTGTTAAGACAATAGATAGTCAGACGTCAGGAAATAAATAACAATTTCTGCTTATGTTAAAATATTACAAAAAATCTTAACGAAATATATTTTACTGAATAGCCTGCAATCTTTCAGTCTAAAGCCTGGCTGACGGCATAGTTAATAAATTATACTGCTTATCCACTTTAATCAAGTAAGACCTCACCAACCTCCCCTAACACAGGGGAGGCTAAATTTGCGTTTCCTTACCGAAGTGGATAAGCAATTAAATTATATTCATCCAAAATTATTCAAATTTTCGTAATTTTTTGTAATATAAATAATTAAAGACTTCTCATCTTATGTTTTTTTGAACACTGATGTCGGTTTAATTTTAGTTCAATTATGATTTATCACCTGTATATACTCAGAATATGTTTTATATCAGCATTTTACATGACATAATTAACATATGTAGTGTTTATCATTGTAACCTAATTACTTAGATATTTATTAAACACTTATTAAAACAATATTAAATTGTAAGTAATATTTTAGTATTTAATTATAATTTAGAATCATTAAACTTAAATTTTTGATAACCATTATCCATATATGTTTAATACGTACTTTGTTATTTAGAATGATTGTAAAAAAGGGATTTTTTAATTAAATAGTGTTTTTTTTATGTTTTATAACGCATTATTTTTGTTCAACGATAATACATTAAAATATCAGACAAAAAAACTGAAATTATGACAGCAATAGAATTCAATTATCAGTTGGTTGGTTTACAGGATCACCTGAAAAATTATGCTACCAGCCTGACCTCAAATAAGCAGGATGCGCTTGACCTGTTACAGGAAACAAATCTGAAAGCTATCCGTTACCGGGAGATGTTTGAGGATCACACTAATTTAAAGGCCTGGACCTATACTATCATGAAGAACACTTTTATTAATACTTATCGTAAGAGTGTTAAGCAAAATACGATGTTTGATTCCACCAAGGACCTTTATTTTCTGTCATTACCGCAGGATTCCGGAATTTATTCACCGGAATCACAATATAATTCCAGTGAGATTACTAAAACCATCGATCAACTGGAAGATGAATACCGCATTCCTTTTACCATGCATACTACCGGTTATAAATATAAAGAAATATCGGAAAAACTGAACCTGCCTATCGGAACAGTGAAAAGCCGTATTTTCTTTACCCGTAAAAAACTGATGGATGCACTTAAGGCTTATGGGCTCTAAGATTTATACTCAAAACATAATATTACTCAGGCCGGTAGGTTTATAAAAGCTATGAGTTATGAGTTATGAATTATGAGTTTTGAATACCGGATGAATTAGCTGAATAGTTGCTATAATCCTATTTGATTTCGCTCACGAAATTCTTCAAATAATCTTCGTATTTAGTATCCTTGTAGAGGTCTTTTGCAAAATACTTCAGAATAGGCTCAATTCCTTTCGGTGCCATATAACCGTTTACGACATTTATGATTTGTAAACTTTCATTGATGTACACAACGGCCGGATAATTCATTTTCCCCTGCAATAAAGCAATAGCAAGCTGGTGCGGATAATTGGGTGATTTTTTTTCATTCACAAAAATCTGGTCGCCTATCTTCAGTGTATCCTCTGACTCAGCAAGTAACCTCACCGGGTAAAAATCAGTATTCAGGTAATTGGCTATAAATGGATCTGTGAAGGTAGTTTTGTTCATGACCAGTGAACCTGTATTGTAGTTTGAATAAATATCAATAATTGTCTTTTTGGGAGTAGTTTTGTTTAGTTCCATTGCTTCATTGAACGTGTACCAGTGAATGAGTTCCTTTCTTTTAACCGTATCACGGAAAGTTTCCTCAAAATTTTGCCTGAAGTCCTCATAATTGGAAGTCTTATTGATCCTTTCTGCAAACCATATCAGCAGCGATTGTATCTTGTCCGAACTCATGTAACCGGGAACAGGGTTGGCCGTAAAATTCTCATCAATATAAACAATGGTAGGATACGACATCTTGCCCTGCAGCATTTCTATTGCTAACTGGTGTGGCGGACGGTTTCCTTCACCTGTATTCCAGTACTTTTTACCGCGGTAAATAACGGTATCCCTGGTCTCTGCATTAAACTTAACCGGATAAAAGTTAGCATTAATGTAGGATGCAATAAAAGGATTCTGCCAGCAATCCTTGTCCATCTTTTTGCACCACCCACACCAATCGGTGTACATGTCAATCATAATGGTCTTCGGAGTTGACTGCTGAAGCTTTTCAGCTTCCTGCAGACTGTACCATTTAATATAATTCTCGGGGGCTAAGTCCTGTGCCTTGCCAAAGATTCCGAAGGCAAACAGGAGAATTCCAAGGAGAATATTATTTTTCATTCGCAGGGATCTTGAATTATAAATAACTTTGAATAATATTACCGGACAACTACTTCAAATGCAGGTGGTTTCTGAATATGTTTTTTCACAGCGCAAGACCCGGCAGCGGCAATTACAGAATCCTTGTATTTTTCAGGAAAATCAACAGGAAGATTAATTTCGATGCGAATCTTTCCTATCATTCTGCTGGCCTGGTCATATTCAGTGCTTTGAGTCAATGTAATTCCTTCTGTAGAAATATTTCTTTGTTCACAAAACATTTTCACATAAAACCCGGCACATGTTCCAAGAGAGATCATAAACAGATCAAAAGGAGCAGGTGCGGTGTCTTCTCCTCCTGATTGTACAGGCTGATCAGTTACCACTGTATGTCCTTTATAATCGGCATACACTTTTTTCCCATCACCCAGGTAAATCTGCATTTCCATCATTGGCAAAATAAACGCTTATTAAAAACATTCCATAAAAAGTTAAGTTCAGATAAGACAATTACCTGGAAAAATGTTTGCCTGCCGGAGTTCCTTGTCATTTAAATTTTCAGGAATAATAGTATGAAGAAGAAGAAAAATTCCTACGGTATTTATTGTATCAGAAGGTATATCCTATCGATAATTCATATCTCCAGAGAAGTGACTCATTAGGTACATTTTCGTATTTGAAGGCTGTCAGTGTGGAATAACCCCATCCAAGGCCCAGCAAGGCTTCGCCGTACAAATGATTATCCATCTTGCGGTATTTAAAACCAAGAGTAGCCCCAAGTCCATATAACCTGGCATTCTGAGTCACATCATTCATGCCCTGCATTTCATATTTAATATCAAAATTCTGCTTGTAAAACAGGTTCATGTACCTGGCATAAATACCATAAAACAACCCCTGAGGGCGTCTGTTATAGCTGTTGGCATACGGATAAATCCGGTACTCCGGAAAAATGCTCCATCCGGTCAGGCTCTTGGTCCAGAATGGCTGACCATCAATGCCTGTTTGACTGTCACTCATATACTTTCCAAAATCACCATTTATAATAATAGTTCTGTCAAATGCAAGCATTTTCTCATAACCCAATCCAAATTTAAATGTCGTTATAGGACCTACCAGATCAAGCCTGACAAAGTCATACTGAGATACTGCCGGTTTAATGAAAATCAGCATGATACCTGCAATTAACCCTGATATTCTGAGATTCATAATGTTCAAATAATCAAATTGATTTAATGCAAGGGCAAAATTAAAAATAATTTCCTTGTGTGAGTTTAGTTTTTTGCCTGTTTAAATACCCGGTGAATTGTTTTTCTTTTCTTCCAGGTATTCGTTCTTCAGTTCGGTAAATATTTCTTTAACCGACTGTATTTTAGTTGCCCTGTATGCATTGCTGCCGGCAAATGCGAAACCATTGTTCAGGTTTCCCCTGTATGCATTGATCAGAGCGGAAATAATACAATAGGGACTGTCCTGTACATCGCAGGTTTTAATACATTTAAACGGACAACTGACCGGTTGCTTTTGTCCGAGTCTGATTTTATTGATGAAAGAATTAACTATGGCACGACCCGGCATACCTACAGGGCTTTCAATAATTTCGATATCCTTTTCTGATGCGTTGATATAAGCTTGTTTGAACTCTGGTGCGGCATCGCATTCCCAGGTTGTTACAAACCTCGATCCCATCTGAACACCGACGGGACATTGCTGCAGCATATTGTAAATATCGGCTCCGGTATAAATTCCTCCGGCTGCGATGATTGGAATTTTTTTCCCTTCTCTTTCCTCATATAGTTTTACCTCCCTGCATACATCCTTCACTAAAATTTCCAGTCTGAAGTTTTCATCATTCAGTTGGGCGGTCTTGAAACCCAGGTGCCCACCAGCTTTGGGCCCTTCAACCACAAATGCATCAGGAAGATAATTATAATTTAATTTCCATTTTTCACATATAAGCTTTGCCGCACGGCCGGAAGAAACGATAGGTACCAGTTTTGTTTTGCAGCCTTCTGTTAAATATGATGGTAAATCGAATGGTAATCCTGCTCCTGCAAAAATAATGTCGATTTTTCCTCTGATAGCTGTTCTGACCATATCTGCAAAATTTGTCAGAGCCACCATTATGTTTACACCCAATACCCCATTTGTCAGGCTCCTCGCTTTGGCAATTTCAGCTGCAAGACCTAAAATACTGGCTTCAAGATAATCCCTGGACAAATCCTGGTAGAGCAAACCAATACCGGCACTTGAGATCACTCCTACTCCACCTTCATTAGCCACTGCTGCAGCCAGACGTGATAGTGATACTCCAACACCCATTCCACCCTGAATGATGGGAATAGGTATTGTGAGATTTCCTATTTTAAGACTTTTCATTAAATTCCAAATATCTTACCTGAGGTCCGTCGTTAAACAAAATCAATAACTTATAAAAACATAAAATTGTATAACTTTGGTTAAATAACATGCTGAAAATACTGGTGCGAAAAAATAAGACAGTATTATTATTAATACTATCGCACCAAGGCTTCCGGGATGGAATGAATGTTAAATTAACTAAATATCACTAAATTTCAGGCTGTAAAAATAATAAATTCCCAATAAAAAAAACAAATATTTGACAACAATTTGTATTTTAATAACTTACATCTAATTATCCAAATTATTCAGTTTTTTAAAATCTTATATATTCATGATAATTAATCTATTGAACTTAAAATATATTGTACAATCAGGAGAAATTCTTACAAAACATTGACGATATTAAACTTCGCACCACAGATTTTCAGGGAATTAATCTGCTTAAAAACCGTCGTAAACAATAATGTAATCTGGTTCCATTTTTTAATGGTTCAATCATGAATATTCAATTTATCATATTTTTGGTTGTCCAGAATGTATTATTTAGTGTCTGTCCATTATATTCAATATTTTGATTAACGAATATCGATTAACGATTTTAGATTTCTGATGTTATCATTAAATCAGATGATTATAAGTACTTCATAAATCAAAAATCGTTGATCCTTGTTCTTAAATCAGTTTAAAGAAAAACTCTATTTACTTTTACATTTATTGAAAACTTAAGGTATGTATCAGAAAATTGTATCAGCAACTATCCTGTCAGTATTCGGGCTGTTTGCATTGTATAGCCCGGGGCAGAATATCACCAGTATTGAGATGTCCCCTGCAAAAACAGTGATTGTTTCATACAGGGCAGGGAACGAACATGTTAACTTTCCTCAGCCTCTGCCTTTGTTCACATTCCTGCTCAATGACAGCCTGCATTCTTCACAGGAAGCCATAATGAGCCAGGTATCCGATAGTTTTCTTCTTTCTTTTCCATGTGGTCTTGTTGCTTATCTGAAAGTGATACAGCCTTATTCCAGGGGTTGGAAAGCTGTTGTGACTTTTTATAACAGGACCGAACGAAAAATAAAGATTGAGGACCTTATTCCTTTTGGAATTAAGACTGACCGGGTTTACATCACAGGTGAAGGAAGCTACGACTGGCCTTATTACCTGAACCGCACAAGACTTCATTGTCCTGGTTATGGTCCTGTTGGGGTGGTACTTCCGGATAATGCCTGGAGTCTGGGCTATTGTGATCTGCAAACTGGCCATGATCACTGGCTTGCAGGACTTTCCCGCAGGAAAAACTGGGACAGGAAAGCGGAAGTAACACGCTGGTCGACTACTTTATCAAAAGGACAATGGGTTCAATATAATTTTTATATCGACCGGCATGAGGGAGAATGGCAACAGGGGCTTGATCTGATTTTCCGGCAGCGCTGGCTTTACGACCTGGAAACATTTGATAATACTATGTTCAGGCGTCCTGATCTTGAATGGATAAGGCACAAGTATTTGATGCTGCTCCAGTTTGCCTGGGATAAAACCTGGTTTGATCCGATGAAACAACAATTCTGTTTTGACAGTACATTTTCCGCATCAGACAAATTGCTCGGTGGTTTTGATGTTTTTACCATATGGCCAACCTGGCCCCGGCTTGGTCTTGATAGCCGCAACCAGTGGGACATGTATCGCGATCTGCCAGGTGGACTGGCCGAACTGCACAGGCAGGCGGAATTCTGTCATAATCAGGGGCGGAAATATTTTATTTCCTATAATCCCTGGGATGAAAGCACGCGTTTCGAAGACCACCTGAAAGGATTGGAAAAAATGTTGAGAAATATTGATGCCGACGGAGTTGTACTCGATACAAAAGGTTCGTCGGAGAAAAACCTGCAGGATGCTGCCGACAGGGCTAAACCGGGCGTTATCATGTACAGCGAAGGAATGGCCGTCCCGCGTGACATGCCGGGAATAGTTTCGGGCAGGGTTCATGATGCACTTTACATGCCGCCACCACTCAACCTGAACAAGTTTATCAAACCTGATTTTGCCATTTTCAGGGTGATCCAGTTAGCCGAAGGCCGCATCCACCGAGAAACTGCCGTGGCTTTTTTCAATGGTTATGGCTGTGAGATCAACATCATGAAGCCCGGACGACCAGATTGGATTGAAGAAGAATTCCGCTTCCTTGGGAAAACCACGAAAATACTAAGAGAAAACACTACAGCCTTCTGTGATACAAGCTGGACACCACTCATACCGACACTCACAGACAGCATCTGGGTAAACAGGTGGAAAGACGAAAACAAAACGATATACACTGTTTTCAGCCTGAAACCCGGCGGGTATAATAAAGCATTGTTCGAAGCGCCTGCCCTTAAGAACTCTCATTATGTCAGCCTCTGGAACCACACGGAACTTGGTTATGATAGCATTAATGGTAAATTATACCTCAGAACTGATATGGAAGGTTTCAACCGCAGCTACCTGGGAACAAGAATGGAAGGCAGTGTGGAATGCATCGCCCTGCTGCCCTGCCATCTGAAAATTTCTGTCAAAGGCGATTCACTCACTTTCTTTGCAGACAAAGGTGATAAGATCATAATCACTGCAGGAAATCCTGTGTACAATGCAAAGTCAGCAGAATTTGATGTTGCAGAGCAGTCTGTTTCGCTCAGACATCTTTTCCCTGGACATGAAGAAAAATTTGTTGTTCAGTTGTTCAACAAAACCGAATTGCTTGATGAAAGAATCATTAATTATACACTTGCCACTCCCTGCCTGATTTCGAAGCTTGTTCGGACAAAACCTGCTGCAAAATGTCCGGATGGAATGGTCAGAGTGAATGGCGGCAAATTTAATTACTCAGCTGTACGTGAGGATGGGCAACAGGATTCTTTTCTGCCTTATCCTGATTTTATCAAACTACGGGAACTAAACATCAGGAGTTTCTACATGGATAAATACCCGGTTACCAACATTGAGTTCAAACATTTCATGGATGCCAGCGCTTATAAACCGGCCGATACCACCAATTTTCTGAAGCACTGGAAAAATGGAGTTGTACCTTCGGGAATGGAAGATTACCCTGTTGTTTATGTTAGCCAGGATGATGCCAGGGCTTACTGTTCCTGGGCTGGCAAGCGGCTTCCGTCTGAAGCTGAATGGCAGTTTGCTGCGCAGGGAAACGACGGGCGCAAATATCCCTGGGGCAACGAATTGGATTCAACCCGTTGCAACTTCAGGTCAGGTCATACCACGCCAGTGAATATGTTCCCTGCCGGAGCCAGTCCCACAGGCGCCTGCGACCTCATCGGCAATGTCTGGCAACTCACCAATGATGTGTATGACAACGGCAGCTACTATTTTTGCATGATCAGGGGTGGCTCATTTTACAACCCAACCTCGAGTGGCTGGTACATCAGCGGAGGACCCAAACCTGTTTATCATCCCCAGATACTATTGATGGTTTCACCGGGATTTGACAGGTGCGCTACAGTTGGTTTCAGGACTGTGAAAGATTTGTGAATGGTGATCCGCCTGAGGCAGAGTGATTGGTGAGTGGTGAGTGGTGAATGATGACTTGTGACTTGTGACCCGTGACCCGTGACTCGTGACGCTCATGACGTTCATGACGTTCATGACGTTCATGACGCTTAAGACTGACGATTTCTAACATGCGATCGTAAACTTATTTTATATAAATTTGTAAAAGATAATAAGAATTATAAACCTGATAAATTTAATCATATGGTACTGATTCTGACCCGCGAAGATGTGATCTCCGTTTTAAATATGAAAGAATGTATGGAAGTGGTTGAACAGGCATTCCTCGAATTAGTGAATGGCACTGCCGACCTGCCTTTGCGAATTGGCATCAGGCCGCCTGACGGACTTGCCCTGTACATGCCTGCTTACCTGCGTGGTATGAAAGCACTGGCATGCAAGGTGGTAACGGTTTACAAGGACAACCCTTCAAAATATAATTTGCCGACTACCATTGGAAAAGTGCTGCTTCAGAACCCTGACAACGGCGATGTGACTTGCATCATGGACGGTGGTTACCTTACCGCTGTACGTACAGGAGCAGTCTCAGGTGTAGCAACCAAATATCTGGCCCGTAGTGAAAACGGAATGACTGCCGGTATTTATGGAGCTGGCGTGCAGGCTAAGATGCAGCTATGGGCCATGACCGAAGCACGAAACTTATCAAAAGCCTTTGTTTACGATATTTCCGCTGAAGCAGCAGAAAAATTTTCTGATGAAATGCACAGGAAACTGAATATTGAAATTATTCAGACCACTCATCCGGATGACCTGCTCAATGCAGATATCATCTGTACTGCAAGTTCTTCTGCGACTCCTTTGTTTGACGGAAGAAAAGTAAAACCCGGTACCCACATCAATGGCATTGGCAGCCATTCACCCAATGCCCGTGAATTAGATTCCGAAATCATCAGACGTGCCCGTTTCATAGGCGATTCACGGGAAGCCTGTTTCAGCGAGGCAGGCGATATCATGATCCCGATCAGGGAAGGTGCAATCACAGCAGAACATTTCTACGGTGAATTGGGCGAAGTCATTAAAGGCACAAAAGAATCCCGCATGAATAATGAGGAGATCACCATCTTCAAATCAAACGGGCTGGCCATACAGGATGCTGCAACCGCAAAATTAGTTTACCAGAAAGCCCTGGAAAAAGGGATTGGCACCAAGGTGAGTATCTGAGGTCGGTCATGAGCGTCACGAGCGTCACGAACGTCATGAACGTCATGAACGTCATGAACGTCATGAACGTCATGAGCGTCATGAACGTCATGAACGTCATGAACGTCATGAGAGTCATGAGCGTCACGAACGTCATGAGAGTCATGAGAGTCATGAGCGTCACGAACGTCATGAGTGTCATGAGAGTCACGGATCACGAGTAACGAGTCAATAGTCACAAGTCACAAGTCATGAATACTGATATTAGATATTTAGTACCAGTCACTCATCACTCAACACTCATAATTCATAACTCATAATTGCGTTTATTCAGCATCCAAATGAAATGCTGAATTTTTATCGAAATACCATTCGTTGTGTTCTGTTTATCAATCTGATCCTGACAGTCAACTGTGTCATTGCCCAGAAAAGGGGCCAGTTCACTGACAGTCTCAGGCGGGCGGGCAAAACCTTTATTCTGCTTGGCGATAGTTCTATCCTGATTTTGAAAGACACGGTAATCTTTCTGAATAAATATGACACTTCATCCAGGAAATACAGGAGCTACGACGATCTTTATAATTCGGTGAAATCGAAAGCCAGCGCCTCACCTATTACCCGCGAACTGTTCAGGATGGCGTTTTCTAAACCGGCGAAACCAAAAAGCCGGGAAATGGATGATATCATCAAAAGTGACAACAGGTTCACGGCCTATGAAGGAAAGAAAATCCGCAACATCAGAATTCTGAAGCTTGATCCATTTGGCACCTCGGTGATTGATACTTCTCAAAGCCCGGAATCATGGATAGCCAGGAATGCCAATAAGCTTCATACCTCAACAAGAGATGCCGGCATAAAAAAAGCGCTGTTATTTCACACAGGCGACAACATCATTGCAACCCTACTGGCTGATAATGAGAGAATGCTCAGGGACCTGCCCAATATCAGGGATGCCAGAATATTAGTTACTGTAAAAGATAGCGATAATGCTGATATTATGGTTATTATCAAAGATGTCTGGTCACTTGCCCTGGATGCAAAGTACTACAACGCCGACTCAGTTTCATTGAAATTATACGACCGTAATATTTTGGGAACAGGACAAATGCTTGAAAACGATGTTCTTTTAAATATTGCTGATAAATTACCCGTGGGATACAGTGGTACATACCAGGTAAACAACATTGCCGGACGGTACATCAGTGGCAGGTTAGCCTATACCAATGCCTTCGGAGTAAATGACAAAGAACTTGAATTAAGCCGCGACCTGTCGGCACGGGCATTTGAATATGCAGGTGGCCTGAAACTTCAACAGTCATCTGCCTTCCAGGATAATCAGTCATCAGGAAAAATACCCGTATCATTCACCTACCTGGAAGCCTGGATTGGCAAAATCATCCGTCTTGGTAATACTGATGAGAAATCACCATCACAGCCGGTACTTTTCATTACTGGCAGACTTACAGGTCTTCATTTTACCGAGCGACCTGTTGTTGAGCCGGATTCAAATTATCAGTATTTCAACAGAACCATGTTATTGGCCGGCATCACCTATTCAAAAAGAAACTACTATGTCGGAAATCAGATTTATTACAGCGGGCAGACAGAAGATATTCCCTATGGACAACTGCTGTCCCTCAGTGCCGGTAGAGAAATCAATGAGTTCCAGAACAGATATTATGGCTCCATTCTCATGGCTACCGGAGGTTTTTACAGGATCGGATTCTGTAGTATCAATACTTCGCTGGGGAGTTTTTTTCATTATGATCATTTCGAACAGGGACAACTATCAGCTAACCTGATTGGTTTCAGCCGAAAATTACGATCAGGTTCTTTTGCATTCAGACAATTTGTCAATCTGAATTATACTTATGGTATTAAACGTTTTGCTAATGAAAAACTCAGCCTGAGCAACAATTACGGAATCAGAGGATTGGATGGTGATTCCATTTACGGCAACCATCGTTTAGTGATTAATCTTGAACAGGTGGCTTTTCTTCCTTCAGCATTTTATGGTTTTGAAATCACAGCATTTACTTTTGAAGACCTTGGAGCCATCAGCTACACTTCCCTGGTTTCAAAATATACAAAGGAATATTCCGGATTCGGGGCAGGACTGAGAATCAGCAATCAGAACCTGTTTTTCAGAACAATACAGATCAGTTTTGCCTGGTATCCGGGAGCGCCTGCCGGAAACAGGGAATTTGCGGTCAAATTAACAGGTATCACCTACCCGTCATTATTTTCCTTTACCTCCGGAAAACCTGAAGTTCAGGATTACAAATGACAATGTGCTAATATGTCAATGTGTTAATGTGTTAATGTGTTAATGTAAATATAATTTATCAAAAATTTTCGCAGCAGTTTGAATGTTCGTTTGTTCAATTGTTCGTTATTGGTCCACCGTAGGCGGAATTCGATTATTCGTTTGTTCAATCTTTTATGAACCTGCCCGAAACCTTTGTCCCATCTGTCAGAACAATACTATAAAAATAGATTCCGGGCGACAGGTTTGTTATTCTGAGATTAATATCCGCGTTTCCATCGGTCGGTCTGTTTTCAGCCAGAATGTTAAGTCCCTGGCAGCTATACAATGAGATCAGTAAATTTGAAAATGGTTTTGCGCTCGTATGTATGTGAACCATATCCCTGGCCGGATTTGGGAAAAGTGCTAATGATTCGTCCATTCCCTGCTCTTCAATCCTTGATATATAGCCAGGATCAATATTGACGGTGATATTGGAAATTACTGCTGAACCCTGGTTAATGGTAACAAAAACAGGCATTGTGAGGAAACCGGCTTTTTCGGTATAAATAAAATAACTTCCATCTGGTATTTGCTGAAAGTGAAATGAACCATCAATTCCGGTCAGATCAAAAGCCACCGGTGTATTATCGGTTCTGAACAGAATTACCGGCATATTCCTGGCAGGGAAATTATCCTGTTTATCTGCTATACCAGAACTTCCAAACCAATTATTATTATAAATATCAGATTCATAAACCTCTGAAGTGTGATATCTTACCAGACCGGAGATTGTACCATTTCCAGTATTTACAACTAAAACCGGAATATTTATATCAAGCCCTGTATGGTTTTGGTCAGCCTGAACCTGGGTAGAATTTGCCCAATGAAAGCTGTTACCATAATAAGACGATAAATATTTCGCGGGCAAATCAGGATCAGGTATTGCAAAAATCCTGTAATAGCCGGGCGCTACTGTGAAAAACTGGTATAATCCATTTTGTGTAATGGAATAATCAATAGCGGTATAATCCTGCACCACTTGCCTGATAAGCAAAACAGCACAAGATTCACAATTTATGCCGGATGAAGAAACATGTCCTGAAAAAAACCAACTGCCAAAAGCTAATGCACAGCTTGCGCTATGCTGACATCCACTTATGTCGGAAACAGTAACATAATAAGTTCCGGAACACAGAAAAGTTAAGTTTTGAGTATTTGCCCCGTTTGACCAATAGAAGGAATAGGGTGAGTATCCTCCTGTCACAGTCAGTTGTATGTTGCCATCAGTCGCTCCGGCGCTGTCGGGATTTGCAGGCAGGAATTCCGTAACAATTTCAGAAGGCTCAGTAACAATACAGGTATCAGAATAAGATCCTCCTGATGTAAGGTTTATGGTAACAGAATATATTCCAACATACAAACTGTCAATGGCCTGGGTAGTTGCACCGTTTGACCATAAAAAGCCTGAGATGCCGGAACTGATGCCGGATAGATATGCCTCTGCAAAACCATTATTATGACCATGACAGGTAACGTTTGTATGCACTATTATGGCTCCTTCGGAACAATTCAGCGATGCTAAAAAATCAAGGCCATTGGTGGAGTAAGTTGGTGAAAGCCCGTTCTGTAATATTGCATTTCCCATGAATACCAGACCAGTCGAGGCTTGCCAAACTTTAAATTTTATTAATTCCCCGGTGGCAAAGCCGTCAGGATTAACTGTACTTTGAGTTCCCCAGACAGCTATAGCATTTGTCGAACCTTGCCATATAACGTAACCACCACAACCCAGTGTGCCCAGTGAATCATAAAATGCCCCAATATAATCTCCGGTGGAAATGGCAGTTCCGTTAATGGTAACTGTACCGGTCTGTATCAGTATTGTTCCATTTGATCCTGTATACTGATAAGTCCAACCAGGTTGTGAGAAGACTTTAACTGAAATTATGAACAGAAAAATGACTACTAATAATAACCGGCTGATTACATAGATAAAATGTTTCATACCAGATAATTGCTATTGCCTGATAAATTTACCTGTGAATGATTTCTCTTCTCCTGTAACAGTGAATAAATACATTCCGGACTGTAGCCGGCTGACGTCTATGCTGATTTTTCCTTTCACCTGTATGTTTTGCCACGAGTCTGTCACTTCTTCTCCGCTACTGTTGTATATTTTTATTCTCATGTTATTTGCCAAAGCATTGCCAGCAGATATATACAACATATCTTTCACAGGATTCGGGTAAATGCTTTTATCTGAAAACGTGGCTTCATCAATGCCAAGAATATTTGCTGTTCCTTCGATAGCGCCCTGGTCAATTGTAGCATCCACATTTATCAGCAAACCATTTTCACCTGAGATAGAAATATATACAGGATATGTAATGAACCCGGCTTTCTCAACATATACAAGATAATCCCCGTTTTGCAGGTTATCGAATTCAAAATTTCCCTGTGCATTGGTAAGAGAATAAGACAAAGGATTGTAAGACATATCCAACAGTAATACAGGCATATTGCGGGCCGGGATGACATCATGAATATCTTTGGTAGATTTAAGCCCAAACCAATTATTATCATAAATTCCTGTTTCATAATCATCCGTTGAAAGATAATTCACAATTCCGGTAATCTTGCTGAAACCTGTAAACGAAGCAGTGTTATTTCCCAGGGTAATATTAATATCAGTCTGATTGGAGGATAGGTTTATCTGGGTACAATTTCCCCAGAACAGGCTGTTTCCGTAATAAGCAGGAAAAAACAATTCTGGGCTGCCAGGTTTTGGGATTGCAAAAACCATATACTGGCTGGGTTCCACATTATCGAACTGGTATGAACCATCAGAACTTATTTTGTAATCTATGGCTTTAAAAGTCAGTTGATCCTTTTCTATCAGCAAAACCGAACAGGACTGCAATGACTTGTTGAAGCCACTGACCTGGCCGGAAATTGAAAAAGAACCTGCCGCAAGGGTAAAACCGGCAGTTGCAGTACATCCCCGGCTATCTGTAACAGTGACTAAATAAATACCAACACTTATGTTATTCAGGTTTGAATGTGTATCACCATTCGACCATAAATAAAAGTACAGGGGTGTGCCGCCGGTTGCAACTAATTGAATTGAACCATCCTGTGCAGTTGAATTCGAAGGCTGGTTCATAGTGGACGAGATGCTTATTGGTAAAGGTTCTGTAATTGTAACCGAAGCCTGGTACGGAATTCCAAGAGTATCTGTAATTGTCACGGTATAAGTGCCAGCAGTAAGATTACTGACAGAATCAGTAGTAGCGCCATTTGACCACAGGTAGGACTGGGCTTCTGAACCCAACATTAGTGCGACCGCGTGCCCGTCTGCCATACCGGTGCAGGAAATATTCTGAAATGTAATACCTGCCGAAACACCGTTAGTCACTGAAGCCAGGCCACTCATACCATTTACGACATAAAATCCTCCGTTTGGCATAGTTGTCATATATGTTACCTGAAGGTCAAAAGTCTGACCCGATGATGCCTGCCAAACCTTCCATTGAAATGCTTCTCCGATATCAAAGCCATCATCAGCTACCGTAGAAGTATCCTGTCCAAAGGCCGAAACAACATTATTGCCTGTTTGCCATTCAGAATAACCACCACAGGCCGGCACTCCCAGTGAATCATAAAATACCCCGATATAATCACTGATAGAGATAGGATTTCCATTGATAAGAACAGGGACTGTTGACAATATCAAGATGCTATGATTATTTGCGGTAATTGTATAACTCCAGTTAAACTGAGCATTCGAAGCAACCGGAAACAAAATAATACAAAGCAGAGCTTTAAATAACAGGCGATTTAAGAAAATAGTCAACTTTTTCATATTTTTATTATTAACAGGTTCATATTCCACAATTGTACAAATTTTTTTCATGAATGTCAATAATTAACAAACAAATGACTTTCATGGGGCAAATAAATTTTTTGTAATTATAACTTATACACTTTTAAATGTTTTTGGTTGTCCAGCCAAATGAAAAGTTGCAGGCAAAAACCGCTCAAGGAATCAAGATTTGGTCAATAATTCAGAGAAGTATTACGCAATTTCACAACAGAATTATTTAATTTACACATGATAAATCATCACTGTAAACTCGATATTTACATCAAAAAACGATTCAATCCCTGATGAACTTTGCAGGATGAATATTTCCATTCCTGTCTTTTATTAACACATAATAAATTCCGGACGGAATTTCCCGGATATCCTGGGACAATCGATTTTCTCCGGGAGTCAGCCATATTTCTTTTGATATTACTGTTTGCCCCGTTGAATTGATGATATTGAATAAAACCTCCTGGTTTGTATTAACCGACAATTCAGCACTTAGAATAGTTGTGCCCGGATTGGGGTAAATACGGAATGATACATTGCTCGAAGGATCTATCAACCGCAGGATTTTCAGCATCAATGGAAACATAATAAGAATGTGTGGTATAACCCGGTTTCTCGGGAAAAACCATATAGCGGCCAAAGCTTAGTTTATCAAATGAATAATAACCGTTTTCGTCTGTTAAAGTAAAGAAGCAGGGATTTCCCACCGAATCGAGCAAAAGTATCGGAATATTTCTTGCCAGCCCTCCCTGGCGTGACGAATGACTTAAGTCAAACCAATCGGCGCCGTATATGTTCTGTTCATAATCACCGTCAAATAAAAAAGAGAGACTTCCGCTGATTTTTCCAATTCCAATATTCAGACTTGAAGAATTAAAAAGATTCACATCCACATCATTCCTTGAAGTATTAAGATTTATCACGGTTGAATTCTCCCAGTAAATCTTATCTCCAAAATAAGTCGGAAAGTAATGCGGAAAATAATTATAACTGTAATTCAGGTCAGGGATGGCATAAAGCAAGTACTTTCCGGCATATAAATCAGTAAACAAATAATTTCCATTTGTAATAAATGTAAAGAGTATAGATTTGTAATCCTGCGACCCGACATGCACCAATATCGCGACTCCATTATCAGGGAAACCGGTTCCCATTCTCACAATCCCCGACAAACTGATTATTGGCTGATTTGCTACTGTAACCGAAAGCGTTCCGGTACACAGGTTAAAATCTGTTACCGTAAGGGAATATATTCCGGCAACCAGGCCGGAAAGATAATTATCTGCTGAACCTGTTGACCATAAAACAGTATATGGAGAGGTGCCTCCACTGATATAAATATCTATTGTCCCGTTATTCATCTCAAAATCCGTGACATCCGTGACTACTGGTGAAATTGTAATTTCATCCGGCTGGGGGATAAAAACTATCATTGTGCCCAGGCAATAATTAAAATCGGTTACAGTCACACCATAATAACCCGAAGGAACTTCAACAATATATGGATGGATTGAACCGTCTGACCACAAATAGCTAAACGGAGGAACTCCTGAATTAACGATAATAACAGCAGAACCGTTTGATTCGCCATGACATGCCGGACTGTTTATATCCGCTGTGAGATTAAGTTGCCCGATGCAATTTTCATGAACAATCGCACTGTCGGTCTTCACACATCCATTGGAATCAGTAATGGTCACGAGGAATAGCCCCCCGGCAGGAACAGTAAAATAATGATCTGTCACACCATTTGACCAGATAAAGGAATATGGCACGGTACCTCCGCTTACACTGTCGTTAACCGAACCTGTTCCAAACAAAGGTACATCTGTAACCGTGATGATAGAAATCAGGGCTGGCGGTTCATAAACAAAAATACTGTCAATATACTCCTGGTTATTTATATCACTTACCGTTACTGTATATAATCCGGCAGAGATGCCTGTGATATCTTTTGTAGTATCACCGTTTGACCAAAGGTAGGAGAATGGCGGAGATCCGACAGAAACAGTCAGGTTGGCAGCACCATCTGACATATCATGACATTTCACATCAGTGGCAACTATCTTTAAACCTGAAAAAGCCGTGAGTGATGATAGGCCACTTAGCCCGTTCACCTGGAAGAACTGCTGGTTAGGTAGCGGAGGAGTTGGCACATAGGTCGCAGTGGCCAGATACTCAATATTTGCTGAAGCATCATAGATTTTCCAGGTAAATTCTTCGCCGGGTTCGAATCCACTGTCAGCATCCACTCCTTTCCAGGCATATACACTCGTGGTTGATCCGTTCCAGAAAGCATAGCCGCTGCATTCAAGAAGCCCCTGCGAATCAACAAAAAATACCCCGATATAATCACCCGGGCTGATCGGAACCCCATCAATCGTATAATCTGAGGCAAAGATTTCATTCAGCAGGATTACATGATAACTGTAAGCGGTAGAAAAATTCCAAGGTGGAGGTACAATATTGATACTTACATAGACCTGATCGGAATTCTTGCAGTCGTATTGATTGCTGACTGTAACGCTATACTCACCCGAATTTTGAGCTGTGATGGCCTGGTAAAATGATCCATTATTCCATAAATATCCTGAATAATCAGGACCTGCATCCAGTATTACCGGGGCATAGGCAAATGTGTCAGGACCAAGATCGATCACTGGCGCCGGGTATATTTCTATAAAAAATGTCTTGCTTCCCGAACAACCCGTAGTTGTGTCATAATAAGAATAAGTTACCTCGTGCAAACCAACAGTATCAAACAAATCATCCAATCCTGTAAAAGCACCGTCCGGTGGCAGGGCGATCACATTCAATGGTGGATCGTTAATACAATATGCATTAGATAAACCGGTAACAACAATTGGCGGCGGTTCCGGATGAATAATGCTCACTGACAAAGTATCGTTTACATTATTCTGATCACCTGCGCCACTAACAACAGCAATGCATTGGTACTGGTTTACCGTGGAAAAGTCGAGGTGCTGCTGAAATGTAAAAACGAAGGTATCATTTGCCGCAATCATACCCGGATATGATTCACTGATCCAGGTAACACCACTGTCAGGCGAAAACCAAGTCACAACCTGAATGTGGGTTTATCAGGGCTATTACCGAAAGGTCGATAAAACCGGATTGTTCCTGAGATGCTGAATAATCTGAAGCCCGGTTTAAAACCGGATCGGAGAAGTTACCTGAATTCATCCCGGCAGGATGCATATCGCCGGCATATATCAGGCTGACATTACTTATGGATACTACCAGTATCAGAAAAAAAAAATAATATCTCGGTGGCGATTTCATTATCAGAATTAATTACTTAGTGTTTGTCTTTTTAATCATGATTTTTTGATTTAAGAACAAGGATCAACGATTTATGATTTATGAAGTAGTCGTAATCATCTGATTTTATGACAACTTCTAAAATCTAAAATCGTTAATCGATATTCTGAATTCAAAATATAGAACATTATTGACAGACTCTACTTACAAGGCATAGCGTAATCCAAATTTTAATCCATAAGTTTCATACTTCTCAATCAAAGGGTAGTCGCGGTAAATAGACGAAAAATTCTTCCTGTAATATACATCTCCCAGAAGATATATTTTTTCAGTTACCTGGTACGTCATTCCTGCACCAAAAGTATAACTGAAAGTCGGCTTCATAAACGGAATATTATTAATCTGAGTCACCTGGTCTCCCTGAGTAATGGTTTCACCACTGGCATTAAGGATAAATCCGGTAATAATTCCTCCCTTGACAGAAAAGGTCATCAATGATTTCCGGATCTGGTAACTCAGCACCAATGGTACTTCGAGGTAAGTAAAACTGTTGATTATATTCAGCGCACTTATCTTTTTTGAATGAGTATGATAAGCTGTAGAATCAGCATAATTACCCGTAAAATAATGTATTATTGAGTCAGGGTGACTCCAGTCAGTATGGTGTATATTGATATTGTAAAACCAGGCTGTATCCATTACCCTGACGGTAGTATCATATAATGTAGAATCTTTTTTTGTTGAACTTTTCCTGTTCAGGTTACTGGCAATCCGTGTATATGACAGGCCAGTCTGCAGCATCAGGTTACTGTTTAGCATGATATTGAAACCGACACCTGCTGAATAAGATAGCACAGGCTTTTCCATGTTTTTCTGTTCAGATACTACATTCTGATAATCCTGGTTACCGGTACTCAGATGGTTTATTGAATATATCGGAGAAAAGAAAACATCCACAGACATTTCAGGTGTTTTTGATTCCATGTCCTTCAATGAACTGAGCAGCCCGTCGTATTTCCTGTTGCCGGGGAAAGAAGAAATCCGGTCTTGTTCAATTGATTCCTTATATTTTAAGGAGTTCATCTGATCTATTTTAAAATACTCTCTCTCAAAATATTTCAGTTGTGCCTGTTCGTTAATAACCTTTAAAGCAGTTTTAGATATAGTGGTATCAGATGTTTTAAGTTGTACTGTGACCTGGGTTTCAGTAACGGGTTGTTGTTTGACGGGAACGATGGCTTTTTTAATTTTATTGATCAGTTTATGAGTGTTATTTTCTTTTTTTGATTTATTTTCATGAACATATTCATTGTCCTGCAAATCAGTATTCTTTTTGTTCTTTAAAGATTTTTTTGTTGTATCATTTTGAACGGTAACTCCAGGTACAGATTGGGGTCCCTGTTGTTTTTCCTTAGTAACCGATGTAATAGCTTTCAATTCAGGGGAATTTTCAGAATTCTGTCTGTTTGAAACAGAAAAATCATGAAAAAATAAAAGTAAGACTAGTATGATAGTGGCGAGTGATCCCACATACCAGGCATTCAGGCTGCGATAATTGAATTGCCAAAAACTATAACGGGGAAGACTACTTTCAATTAACTCCCAGTTATTTTGCGGCAAATCAACAACCCTGTTCTCCAAAACCCCTTTGACCAAATCGTCAATATAATTTATTTCGTCAGGCATATAGATAAATTTTCAAATTGTACATTGTATCAAGTATCAGGTAAATAGTCCCTAATCACTTCGTCACTTCATCACTTCGTCACTTCATCACCTCATCACATTATCACTTCGTCACTCCGTCCCTTCATCACTTCATCACTTCATCACTCTGTCACTTCGTCACCTCGTCGCTCCTCAAATCACCAGTTTCAAAAAACTTTTTCCGTCTTTCAGATGATCGGCGTTTTTCATTTTAATAATTGCCAATTCATAAAGTTTTTGTTGCAACGACTTTCTTGCTCTTGCCAATTGTGACTTTGATGTATTTTCCTTTATCTTTAACAGGTCAGCAATTTCTTTATGACTATAATTTTCAAACACATACAGGTTAAATACCATTCTGTAGCCATCTGGCAATTCATTTACAGCCTTTTGAATTTCATCCACTGAGAATTCCGTACTCATGATCACAGATTTAACACCTGTGCCGGGTTCTTCATTCTCATCAGTGACTGCGTTCTGCAGGTTAATTTCTTTTACTTCATCTAAACTCTGAAAATGGCTATGCTTTTGTTTCTTATGAAAATAAGTGATTGACAGATTAATAAAAATCCGCTTCATCCAACCTTCAAAAGAACCCTTTCCCGAATATTGCTTTATATTTGTAAATACCTTGATAAACCCTTCATGCATCAAGTCCTCAGCGTCAGACATTGCTCCGGAATAGCGCAGACAAATAGCTCTCATCAAAGGTGCATATGTCTCATACAGAACCTTCTGAGCAAATCTTTCGCGCTTTTTACACGCCTCAATTAACTGAAGATCATCCTGCATCTTCTGTTTGAATTATAGACTGACGGCCTGAAAATAGTTGCACAAACATCATTACAATGCTTAAATACTGCTAAATAACATAAACTAAGACGGGATAGAAAATATTATGTTGCCTGAAAAAGTCGATTGCCGATGTTAAAGTTACGAATTACGAATTACGAATTACGAATTACGAATTACGAATTACGAATTACGGGTCACCATTCACCATTCACTACTCACCAATCACAATCTGATTTGGCTGAAAAATTTTATTCCTTTCAGAAAGAATGCAATGGCGATACTGCCCTGGTATATTTCAGGATGATCATATTTAGTAATACCTGGTCGCATAAGTTTTCTTTTTGCTGATATATTTCTGAAAGAACCATAAAATGAATAATGTGCTTTCAAAACTGATAAGAAAAAACTGAAGCGGAACTCCGTAAGAAATTTGATAGCAGCCATGCCATCGAGAATAATGCGAAGAGGCAGAATGATCCGCAGTTTGCCCGGCGGCAGGTTTTTAAACAGCAACCATATATTATTTCTGAAGTTAAGGTAGATTTTTTGCGGACTATTGTTGGGGAGTGTGCCTCCACCTACATGAAATACTGTTGATTCAGGGCAAAACATGATTTTATATCCCATATTTTTAAATCGCCAGCACAAATCAATTTCTTCCATGTGAGCAAAAAAATCATCATCAAGACCACCTGCCAGGTGATATATGCTCGCACGTAAAAACATGCATGCCCCGGAAGCCCAGAAAATTTCCCGGCTGGAATCATACTGCCCTATATCTTTTTCGATGACATTAAAAATGCGGCCCCTGCAGAAAGGGTAACCATACCTGTCGATGAAACCTCCGGCTGCACCGGCATATTCAAAACAATCCCTGTCAGCGAATGATTTTATTTTGGGCATACAGGCAGCAATCTTTTCATCTTTCTCCATCAGAGAAACAATGGGATCGATCCAGGCAGGAGTAACTTCAATATCGGAATTCAGAAGTACAAAAATATCAGCATCTACCTGGGTTAAAGCAAGGTTATACCCTTTTGAATATCCATAATTCCTGTCAAGTCTGATCACCCTGATTTCAGGGTAATGTTCTTCCATGAAAAGAAGTGAACCATCCGTTGAATCATTATCAGCAATAATCACTTCTGTATTTTCACCGGAGCTATAATTCACAACTGACGGCAGAAATTTTTCAAGGTAATTTCTCCCGTTCCAGTTCAATATTACAATAGCTGTTCGCAACATAATTTAACCAGGTGTAAGGATGATCAAAATGCAGAGAAATCCTGCAGAACTATTTATGGCCTGCCCAAAATATTCAATATTTTGATTGACGAATATCGATTAACGATTTTTGATGTTATCATTAAATCAGATGATTATACATACTTCATAAATCAAAAATCGTTGATCCTTGTTCTTAAATCAAAAAAGAATGACTTTAAAGACAAACACTATTTAAACTGCACACCACAAAGGAATGAATTAATCTTTCATATGCTTCCACCTGCGGTGTGACCAGAGCCAGAATTCGGGTCTTTCAGTAATGACGCGCTCCAAAGCTCTGACATGAGCCTCAGTAATTACATCCTCGGGAACACCGGATACATTATCAAATAATAACTCCGGAGTCACTTCATAATATCCTCTCCTGACTTTGTCAACCCTGTAAAAAATGACGGCATGATTCATCTTCTTTGCAATTTTCTCTGGTCCAAGATAAATAGGTGTATCCTGGTTTAGAAAACTTGTACGATAATGAATCTCAGATTTTACAGGTGATTGATCTGCAACGAATATAGAAATGGTAGGTTCGTGTAACTGATCGTATTTCAGCAATTCACGGTAAATTTTTTGCATTGGAACCATGATAGCTCCGAATTTACTCCTCATTTTAAGCATAAGTCTGTCAAATGCTTTGTCTGACAATGGTTTATAAATTGTGAGTAAATGATGACGGGTGATTACACCATAACAACCCATCCATTCCCAATTACCATAATGGCCAATGATTCCGGTAATACTCCTGTTCTTTCTGAATAATTCATCTACCAATTCCTGGTTCTTAAAGACGACTCTTTTCAGGATTTGCTTTTTATTCAGACTCATTAGTTTGACAATCTCTACAAAAAGATCGCTTAAGTGCCGGTAGAATTTACGTGCAATTTTATGAATTTCAATTTCCGGCTTATCAGGAAATGAATTTCTCAGGTTCCCGAAAACAACCTTTTTCCGATATCCGATCACATGGAAAATCAGCAGGTAGATAATCCATGATAAGCCATAAAGCAGGCTGAGAGGCAGAAGTGATAATATCCAAAATATAAAGTATATCAGGTAATATTCTAATTTCGTCATGAAGAGTGATGTAGTGATGAAGTGATGTAGTGATGAATTATGAGTGATGAATTATGAGTGATGAATTATGAGTGATGGATTACGACTTATGACTTATAACTTATGACTTATGACTTACGACTTACGACTTACGACTTATGACTTACTCATTTCGGATTTTTAAAATTGTCGAATGAATGGTTTCCAAAGTTATTCAATTGCGAACTATTCGGGTCTGCACCTTCTATTAAAATATCGCTGGGAGAACGGGTACGTTTGGCGAGGGTCAGTTGCCAGTTTTTGTCGCTGATCTCTCCTTTAACATCTGAATGTAATAACCAATATTCGTTTCCAACCAGTTCCGGATTATAAAAAATGAACTTGCAATTTGACTGATCGCCGATATGATAATATTGCCAGACTTCATAAGGATAATTGTTAGGTTCATGATCACTGGTAGTAATACTATTTGGAGGACCATACTGCAAATACACACGTCCCCGGTCGGTTTCATATCCTTTTTTTATTTGCACACTGTAATTTTTATTGACCGCATTTACCTTGATTTTATAAGCCATCCAGGCACCTGCCGGGTCTGCAGGATTTTTATTCGACCAGAAATTGATAATAAATTGCTGCATGAGCTTTGTATCACCAAGTTTCAATAAATTATCCCCAAACTCAATTTCTTTAATATCTGATATCGGGTACAGGCATTTGATGTATTCTTTAAGGCTGTCACGGTTGGTTGTAAGGCTGATAAATGATCCCTCCACTTTAAGAGCTGAAATGTCTTCCATCTTGACTGAATATCCAGGATTACTGCGTTGAAAAAACATCTTTTTTACCGTAAGTAATTGATTATCTCGGTTACGAGCTTCAATTACAAGATTGTAATTTCCTGAAGGCAGCTCTTTAATTGACATTTTTCCAATCAGCACATTCACGTTTTCAGCTTTCTGCCTCTGAAATTTCATGAATTCACTCATTGGCTTTTCTGTTTCTGAAGATTCAATCAGGTAACGAAGCAGGAACATTTCATCATTCTTCAGCACTTTACCGGTATTGTACAATTCGCAATAAAAAGTAATTACTTCAATATTCTCAGGGAAAAAATCGGAAACATACGGAACCAGGTCATAACCACATTTGGAAAGAATATTTTGTTCAACTGAGGGTTTGCAGCTCTCAACCAGTTCAATGCCGGAAAATTCAATATTTTCCTTACTGTAATTGATATCAACCGTATTATGATACTCAAAAACCTTTTTATCACCATTCTGGTCAGTAGCTTTTAAATCTATTTTGTAGTCTCCGCAAGCCAATGAAATTCTCTGCTGGTCAATAAAATTTGGAAATTCTACTGCATTATCTTCTATTTCCGGACTTTTGAGAACATACTTACGAAAATCAACCACCTTATCCTCTTTACTAAATATTATCGTAATCTCAACGGATGCCTGAAGTTTGCCATTCCCGTTTTTTACAAATACTGCCGAATTACCGATGATAGTTATGTAGGTCTCAATGAATGGTCCTTTTTCCGGATTATTGAAAGTACAATAATATAAATAGGCTTTTAGATTTCCCGTTGCCGGATAAACTGCCAAACCAGAGATTAACAGGCATATAAATAATATTATTGTTCTCATGGCCAGTGATCTTAATTTTCTGCTAAATTACAACTTATAAGACGAAAAACCAAACCAGAAGTTGTTTATCCACCAGATTTCTTAGCATGATATCCTGAACTGGTAAGTATTTCCATCACTTTGTCCCTGAAGTCACCCTGTATGATAATCTCATTGTCTTTCACCGATCCACCCGTACCGCATTTCGATTTTAAAAGCCGGCCCAGATCATCCAGGTCGTCCTTTTTACCTTTAAATCCTGTTACCAGCGTTACAGTTTTGCCTCCCCTGTTTTTCCGGTCAATCATAACCCTTAATTCCTGTTTCCCGGGTGGTAATGTCTCATCTTCCTTAGCACCATCGTATTCATATTGAAAAGAAGAATTCGTTGAATACACGATATTGATTTTATGTTTCTTTTTATCTGACTTCATACTGAAATTAGTGAATGGTGAGTGGTGAATGGTGATCCGCCTGTGGCGGAGTGAGTGGTGAGTTACGACTTACGACTTATTACTTACGACTTATTACTTATTACTTACTACAATTTTAAAAAAAGCCTGCCCGGATTGGGCAGGCTCATGCAAATATATACTGACGGGAACGGGTTACTTAATAAATTTCTTCTGGTTCCACCTCGATTGGTCATTGTCAATCAGAACGTAATACATACCATGAGGTAGATCAGCAACACTTATACTATGTGTTTGTGTGCCCTGATGCAGATTTAACTCTTCATAATAAACAACCTGACCCAGAGTATTCATTATTGAAAACTTAACAGTACCGCTAATATCAGAATTAACGGTCAGGTTCAACAAGTCTTTTACCGGATTGGGATACACTGAAAGCGCATCATGTATATTGTCTGACATTTCATTAATACCAACGATGATGGTGGTACCGGTGATAACTATCTGTATTCCTGTTACAGAATTGCTGTTATTATCAAGCGTCACAATGGCCGGGTAGGTGATATGCCCTGTAAGTTCAGTGTAGATTTTATAAGTTCCGAAAGGAAGAGTCTTAAAATCAAAATATCCATTGATATCAGTAGATGAATACATCAGCACACTGTCGTTCATATTCATCAGAAGAATAGCAATACCGGCCACTGAATGATCGAGCCGGTCCTTGTATGAATTAACTGGAATACTGTCGTTAGGCCAGAACACATTTCCGCTGATAATACCACCACCGGAAGGTACCCAGTTGTACTGGATCAGATTAATATCAGCACCTGTTATATCTTCATTAACAATAACCTGCGTAGCTCCTGTCCAGTATATTGCATTCTGATAATAGGTCGGTATATAACCAGGATAGGACACATATGAAGGAATAGCATAAATAATATATGTATCAGCTACAACATCACCGAATTCGTAGTATCCGTCTGATACATTACCTGCATAAATTGAACCGGTCTGTCCCATGAGTAAAACAGCACAATTATTCACAGCTACCCCGTTTGCATAAACATTTCCTGATACCGTATAATTACCTGCTCCCACAATAATTGAATGACAATAAGTTTCAGTACAGCTATCTGAAGAAATAATATTCAGGCAAACCTCGTAAGTGCCCGGAAGTGTATAAGTATGAACAGGATTCTGGTTAGTGGAATATGATCCGTCACCGAAATTCCAGTTACTTGTATACACACCGTTAATCACATAAGTCTGGTTCATAAACCAGTATGAATAACCGACAGGATTTGTGCCATATGAGAAAAATGCCTGGCAATTCCCCTGGGGATTGGAATTGAAATAAAAATACAAGCAGTATTGGTCAATACACCCTGAGGCAGTATGAATAGTAAGACAAACATTGTAATATCCTTCTGCAGGAAAAAGATGAACAGGATTTTCGTCAGTTGAAGAAGTACCATCACCAAAATCCCAGTGCCAGGTCATTGCGCCGCCGGTGGATACATCAATAAACTGGCTTCCTCCATCTGCACTGATTCCATTGTAATAAAAAGCTGCGTGGCAACCATCATAATTTATACTGTCTGGAAAAGAAAGATACTGGCAGTATGTATCGGTACAGGTCCCTGCCGTGATCGTGAGACAAACCTGGTAAGTGCCGGGATCATTAAAACACTGGTCGGGATTCTGATCTGTGGAAATATTTCCATTTCCAAAGTCCCAATACCAGCTATCAATATTTGCACCTGAATAAGACTCATCAATAAAAGCCATTCCCCAACCTATAAAGCAATAAACAGAATTTGGGTCTGTTGAATAATAAGCCTGGCAAGCAGACTGATTATTTCCCTGGTAATAGATCGAATCACAATATGTACTGGTACAGGTTATGTTACCATCAGGATCAACTGAACTAATGGTCAGGCAAACAAAATAAGAGCCTGTCATTTGATATATGTGAACCGGATTTTGCTCTGTGGAAGATGTTCCATCACCAAAACTCCAATTCCAGGTGTCAGGGTTTCCTGAAGATGCATCGTAAAATTGATTTTGGGAAGTGTTGGATGGATTGCTGTACCAAAAATCTGCCTGACAGCCGGGAGGATTGATAATACTATCACCTGCATATACTGATTCACAATAAGTGTCAGTACAACCATCGGCAGATGTAATGGTAAGGCAGACCTGGTAAAATCCCGGCATCATGAAACACTCAGAGGGATTTTCATCTGACGAGAAATCAAAGTTTCCAAAAGTCCATTGGTAACTAACAACAGAACCAGAGGATTGTGAATTATTGACAAACGTTAATGCCGGGCCTCCTCCCGGACATATCATATTCACTTCCGGATAGTACGAAAATCCGGCTACGCATCCTGAGGGTGGATTATTATCGATACAAATCTGAAAATTTACAACCGCATTTTGCACTGAGCTTTGAACATACTGTGAATAGTAGGTATTCTGGCTGCAGTTACCGAAAGTGTATACAATATATAAACCAGAAGTAAAATAATTTACATTAATAGTTGCCGAATAATCACCATTATTATCCGTGATAGCCATAAAAACCTGGACAGGTGGCCCAACCGGTCCTGTACTGTCAGCAAAAGATATAAATACCTGCTGATCCGGGACAGGACCTCCGTTCTGATCGGTAACCTGGCCGGTCACCACCAGCGGCGGAACCTGGGCAAAAACCATTATTCCGCTTATGATGAATATTAAACTAAATAAAAGCTTTTTCATATGCAAATATTTTTGACCAACATATATCAGACGTTTACGAATTACGATTTACGAATTACGATTTACGAATTATGAATTACGATTTACGAATTACGAATTACGACTTACGACTTATGACTTACGACTTAAAATTATTGTCTGTTAACCCTGAATAGTGACTAAAAATCATATTTAATTCCAAATCTCACACCTGCAGAATTGAGCGACTGTCTGAAAGGGTTCTCATTCCCGTAAATTGAATTAAGGTTCTGCCGGTAAAATGGTTCAGCAACCAGTGAAAATCTGTCATTGAAACGGTAATTCAATTCCACCGCCAACATCCATGACCAGTTCAGTTTTAAAAATGGCAGTTTATTTTTATCCAAATCAATAATGGCAACATTATCATTAAATGATAGTGTCCTTCCTTTGGCGTTCAGCAATATGCCTGCCACACCTCCTACCCTTGGTACTATTGAGAATCTTTCGTACCTGAATTCATAGCCCACTGAAAATGGCACTTCGAGGTATGTATAAGTATTAAGATTATTATAATATTTAGTGTTTGTCGATGTGTAGGTCTGGTGTACAATAGTGGTAACGGAAGTATCGTGCCAGGTATGGGTAATCACTGGAGCGTAAACGTAAAAGTGATGTATGGGATCATATTCCCATTGATGGCCTGTGGTATCAGTAGAGTAATAACCACCCGGGGTGACATGCGGGTAAGAAATTGTATCAGTGGTCTTCGTCGTTATGGTATCATTATAGTTAGTACTGAACTTGGCATAAGTAAATCCCAGGTTGAATCTCCAGTGCCTGTATTGTATTCCTCCTTCAGCTCCGGCAATAAATCCGGAACCTGAAGAAGTGGCGTTTTTAAGTCGTCTCAGGTCATTGGAAAATTCATCCGATTTTGCTGCAAAACCGCCGGAAGTAATAACAGGTGAAACGAAAGCTTCCACTGACCAGACCGGCTTATCTTTTGATTTTCCTGAAGGTACAAAGGTCATGGTATCGTAAGTATAAATAGTATCGAACACATGTATCCTGATGGTATCATAAATAATCACATCCTGCTCTTTTTCCGTCTCAGTCTCTGTCTGATCCTGCTCAACGGAAGATTTTGCAATATTCCCGGAAAGTTTACCCGGAATTGAAATCTGCACATCTTTATTTCCGGTATTACCTGAGAGATCATTGAAAAATGAGTCATCTTCATTAGAAGCAGTTTCGATGTTATTCATGACTTTTGAACCATTTTCAATGATATTTCCGGCATTGATTTTATTGCTTGTGCTCTGATCCGGATTTTCAGAATTATTATAGTGTAAATTCCCCTTTACCTGTTCTTTTATATTTCCGGTTTTTACTGACTTTTCATTACTGATTCCTATTTTTGCTGTTATTGTATTTTGTATTGTTTCTGAATTTGGATTTTTTTCGGTCACAGCTGTCTTTCCCTGGCTTAAAGAATGTGTGGAAACTGAATTTTTAACCGAACTGATTTCAGAGCCGGTCTGAGGTATTTTATCTGACATCAGCTTACCTCCTACGATGGTTGCTGTAAGAATCCCGGCTACATAATAAACATTGAAAGTACTGACACTGAACCTGAAAAATTTCCAGAGCCATAATTTCCTGCTTATATTGCTCCAGGCACTTTTCGAAGGTTCAATGCGAAATCCTTCGAATGAACTCCTGAACAGGTCATTTATTTCTTTATATTCTTGACTCATTTTCCTTTAGTATTATACCAGGCATCCGTTCTTTGCTTAACTCATTCAGTTTCATCTGAATTATCTTTCTTGCCCTGGAAAATTGAGATTTTGAGGTGTTTACGTCGATTTTCAGCATTTCGGCTATTTCTTTATGCATATAGCCTTCAACTGCATACAGGTTAAAAACCATCTGGTAGCCACGGGGCAGATCCCTGATGACCTGCAGAAGTTCTTCCTGCGTAAAATCAGCATCAATCACCACATTTTCATCAATTTTTGATTCTTTAACATCAGTAATATCCTGTTGATAATAATGCTTCACATTTTGCCGGAATTGCGAGATTGCCGTGTTCACAACAATTCTTCGCATCCATCCTTCAAATGAACCTATACCGGCATATTGTTTTATATTTGTAAATATTTTTAAAAAAGCTTCCTGTAAAACATCTTCTGCTTCAGAACGGTCTCTTGTATAACGACTGCAAACACCCAAAAAAACAGATGAATACTTTTCATATAGTATCTTCTGCGCTTTCCGGTCTTGCTTCAGGCATCCCTCTATAAGCTGCTTTTCGTTAACCATCAACTCGTCCCGTAATTATCAGACTGAAACATGTAAAAAAAGGTTGCATCAGGGTAGTTTTATTCCATCCTGAAATTTTCTGATATTTGGCACAAATTTAAAGTAAAATAGTTACAATTATTCTGATTCATTCTTAATCTCTTTATTAATGAAGCAATACCTGGATTTATTGAGTCACGTCCTGGAAAACGGAATCGAAAAGAAAGACCGTACCGGAACCGGTACTATCAGTGTTTTCGGTTACCAGATGAGATTTGATCTTGCTAATGGTTTTCCCTTACTTACCACAAAAAAATTGCATACCCGATCGATAATATATGAATTGCTGTGGTTTCTTACCGGAGATACCAATATTAAATATCTGAATGACAATAAAGTATCTATTTGGAACGAATGGGCAGATGAAAACGGAGACCTCGGACCGGTTTATGGTCATCAATGGAGGTCATGGATTTCAGTTGAAAACAGTACAATAGATCAGGTTTCCGGTCTGATCAGCTCTCTGAAAACAAACCCTGATTCGAGACGACACATCATCAGTGCCTGGAATGTTGGGGATATTGAAAAAATGGCACTTCCGCCCTGCCATGTTCTTTTCCAGTTTTATGTTTCCGGGGGCAGGTTATCATGCCAGTTGTACCAGCGAAGCGCTGATATCTTCCTTGGCGTTCCTTTCAATATTGCCTCCTATTCTCTGCTGACCATGATGATAGCGCAAGTGACCGGTTATCAGGCAGGTGAATTTATTCATACTTTTGGCGATGCACATATTTATTTAAATCATCTTGAACAGGTCAGGCTTCAACTTGGCAGGGAACCCAGGAAACTGCCTGAAATGATTCTTAATCCACGCATCAGTAACATCTTTGATTTTCATTTTGAAGATTTCAGTTTAATAAATTATGACCCATACCCTCACATCAAAGGAGATATTTCAGTTTAGGCACATTATCACATTATTACATTATCACATTAATTATGAGCAAGCTTATTTCCATAATTGTAGCTATTGCCGACAATAATGCCATTGGGAAAGATAACAAGTTACTCTGTCATCTTCCGGCTGATCTTAAACGTTTTAAGCAACTTACAACAGGTCATCCGGTGATCATGGGGAAAAATACCTATTTATCTTTACCCATCCGACCTTTACCAGCCAGAATAAATATTGTTATTACCGATGATCAGCAGGATTATTTTGAAGGCTGTACCATGGCCTACTCCATCGAAGATGCCGTTAATAAATGCCCCGAAGAAGAATGTTTTGTCATCGGAGGAGGGTTGGTTTACCGGCAGTTTCTTCCCATTGCCGACAGACTATATATTACCCGGGTACATAAATCATTTGAAGCAGATACCTTCTTTCCTGATATTCAACAGTCCGAATGGGAACTTCTGGAAGAACCTGTCACATTAACCGACGACAAAAGCCAGGTCTCATTTACCTTTCTGGTATATGAGAAGGCAATAGGCAAAAGTAATAAGTCAAAAGTATTAAGTGACAAATTTTAAATCTCAGAAAATCCTGATACTTGATACCTGATACTTGATACTTATAATTCATAATTCATAACTCATAATTTATAACTCATAATTCATAATTATAAAAGATTATTTTTGCTGCCCTGTTTTCTTAAATAAGCCCGGATGGCGGAATAGGTAGACGCGCTGGTCTCAAAAACCAGTGGGAGTTCTCCCGTGCCGGTTCGATTCCGGCTCCGGGTACATAATTATTTTGAATGACTGCAAGCTGTATAATTTGCAGTCATTTTTTTATTAATATATCAGGCTGAATTTGATGTATTTATTATCGAAGTTGTATGAATTTTGATCGATATCAGAGTATCAGCGGAAGCTCACAAATGAGCATTTTTCAAACGCTGAATAGTATTATATGAGGTATTCCTCGTATTTTTACCCCGGCAAACAAATTTCAAAATCTATGTCGGATAAACAACTGCAAATTGATAAACGATACCTTGAAATGGCACGGATATGGGCTGGCAATTCTTATTGTACACGCCGGAAAGTAGGTGCTATCTTAGTTAAAGACAAGATGATTATTTCAGATGGATACAACGGTACTCCCTCGGGTTTCGAAAATATTTGCGAAGATGAATCCAACGTAACAAAACCATACGTGCTTCATGCCGAGGCCAATGCAATAACAAAAGTCGCCAAATCAAACAACAGCAGTCTTGGTTCGACTTTGTATATTACAAGTTCGCCCTGCCTTGAATGTGCAAAACTCATTATTCAATCCGGTATACTGAGAGTAGTATATTGCGATCGCTATCATAATTATGAAGGAATCGAACTTTTAAAAAAAGCTGGCATTATTATCGATTTTATTGAGATTGATCAGTAGAGAGGCTATTACGAATTACGAATTACGATTTACGAATTACGATTTACGAATTACAATTTACGAATTACGATTTACGAATTACGAATTACAATTTACGATTTACGAATTACAATTTACGAATTACAATTTACGATTTGTGACTTGTGACTTATGACTTATAACTTATAACTTATAACTTATGACTTATAACTTATAACTTATGACTGGCTTATCAGTCCTCATTGTTGATCAACTTCATCCTGTTCTGGTTGAAAAGCTGACCAGGCGTGGTTTTGATTGTCATTATTTGCCGGAAATAAAAGGAGATCAGGTCGAAAACATCATCCATTCATACGACGGTCTGGTACTTAGAAGTAAGCTTGTGGTTGGGAAGTCTTTAATTAACAAAGCAAAAAAACTGAAATTTATCGGACGGGCCGGTTCCGGCCTTGAAAACATTGATACTGCATATGCAACTGAATTGGGCATTGCTTGTTTCAACTCACCGGAAGGTAGCAGGGATGCTGTTGGCGAACGCTGTGTTGGTCTTTTGCTGGCACTTCTGAACAGGACCTGCCAGGCTGACTCACAAGTCAGATCAGGTAAATGGGACAGGGAAGCTAACTGGGGTATTGAACTGAAAGGAAAAACCATAGGTATTATCGGGTACGGAAATATGGGATCTGCTTTTGCACTAAGACTTTCAGGGTTTAATGTTCAGGTTATTTCATTTGATAAGTATAAATATAATTATTCTGACGGTAACACTACCGAAGTCACTCTCGACCAATTGTTTGACCAGGCGGATATTTTAAGCCTTCATGTTCCTCTCACGGCAGAAACCCACTACATGTTCTGTGATAAATTTATTCAGAAATTCAGGAAAAATATCTGGCTTCTGAATACTTCCAGGGGTGAAGTGGTCAGTACTGCCGACCTAGCAGCTAATCTGAAAAGTGGCCGGATACTTGGTGCAGCTCTGGATGTTCTTGAATATGAAAGCAAAACCTTCGAAGACCTTTACACCACTCATCTTCCGGATTCATATCATTATCTGATCAATGCCGGTAATGTGATACTCAGTCCCCATGTTGCAGGTTGGACAAATGAGTCGAATTATAAAATTGCAGATATACTGGCACAGAAAATCATCAGATTTTTCATTGAGCAATAAGTTTGAGGAAAAATTACGAATTACGATTTACGAATTACGATTTACTACTTTACACTTGTGACTTATGACTTATTACTTATGCCTTATGACTTGTGACTTATGACTTATGACTTATTACTTATGCCTAATGCCTATTGCCTTTTGCCTGGATTTTTTCGCTTCGCAGCTGATCAAAAATATTTATTTTTATTATTTTTGATTTCAGATTATTAAATTTTATAATTTTGCGGCTCAATTTTTTAAACGGATAAGTATGATAGTAATACCTATTAAAGAAGGCGAAAACATTGACAGGGCATTAAAAAGATTCAAAAGAAAATTTGAAAAGACCGCTATTATAAAGGAATTGCGCGAAAGACAAGCTTTCAAGAAGCCTTCAGTGAAGAGAAGAGACGTAATGAAACATGCTGTTTACATCAGAAAGATGCAGGACAGCAAGGAATAGTTGCTGCCGGGATCAGGATATAGCCTGGCAGTCCGGTAAAACATAAAGCATACTTTTCCTGATGTACAAAGAATTATTTCTGAAGTACTTACGATTCGAAAAAAGGGTTTCGGGTCATACTATTGTTTCATATGAAAATGATCTGAATCAGTTCTTTGAGTACTTTGCAAACCATGAACCCGGCAGTTCAGAAATAAGCGTCAATCACCGTCACATAAGGGATTGGGTTATCAGCCTGGTTGAAAACAATTATTCCGCCAGATCAGTCAACAGGAAAATCAGCGCTCTTAAATCTTTCTATAAGTTTCTTCTGAAAGAAGGATTCATTGATCATAATCCACTCGATAAAATTCTTTCACCCAGGATCAGGAAACAACTTCCATCCTTTGTTGAAAAAGAAAAAATGGATTATCTTCTTGATGATATCAGGTTTGAGAACGATTTTGAAGGCGTACGGAATCATTTGATTATCGAAATGTTTTATTCTACGGGGATGAGGCTATCAGAACTCGTAAACCTGAAATTGCAAGCTGTTGACAATATTAACTCCAGCCTGAAAGTTCTTGGTAAGAGAAATAAAGAAAGGATCATACCTTATGGACCTAATCTGAAAAAGCAGATTGAAGTGTACGCCGGTCTCAGGGAAAATCTGGAAATTAAAGACAATGATTATTTTTTCCTCACCTCCGGTGGCAGGAAAATTTATCACAAGTTAGTGTACAGACTGGTTAACAAGTATCTTAGTATGGTGACCAGCCTTGAAAAAAAGAGCCCGCATTTACTCAGACATACTTTTGCTACACAAATGCTGAATAACGGAGCCGACCTGAATGCCATCAAAGAGTTGTTGGGACATTCAAATCTTTCTGCTACTCAGATATATACGCATAATACTTTTGAAAAATTAAAGAAAATATATAAACAGGCTCATCCAAGAGCATAATAATTGGAGGAAGAATTATGAATATTAAAATTCACTCTGTTCATTTCGATGCTGATAAAAAACTGGAAGAAACCATCCAGGAAAAGATTCAAAAACTAATAAAGTTTTCTGATAATATCATTGGCGCCGAAGTAATTTTACGATTGGCTAATACACATACCCCTGACAATAAAATTGTTGAGGCCAGGCTTGAGATACCAGGCAATGATCTGTTTACAAAAAAGCAAAGTGCAACATTTGAAGCTGCCTTCGATGCAGCCGTTGATGCTTTGCGTCGTCAGATTACAAAACACAAAGAAAAGCAACGCGGATTGTAATTTTTCATAAATATCTGTAAAATATTTTGCTATTATTTAAATTGTTCGTAATTTTGCAATCCGTTTTTTTAAGGTTTTTATAATGACTAATGCCTTGAAAAATGCCGATGTAGCTCAGTTGGCCAGAGCAGCTGATTTGTAATCAGCGGGTCGGGGGTTCGAATCCCTCTATCGGCTCAAGCGATTCCCGAAAGGAATTCTGAATAATTAATGTGCTGTTTATGAATGTATTATTTAATAATTTAGAATTCTGTTTTGCAAAAAGACGGGAATTTGAGTTTTTAGGGGAGATACCAAAGCGGTCAACTGGGGCAGACTGTAAATCTGTTGGCGTAGCCTTCGGAGGTTCGATTCCTCCTCTCCCCACGAGGAAGAGCGATCTGTTTGAAGTTGACATGGAAGTTATTACTGTACGGTTAACAAAATAACAAGCGGGAGTAGCTCAGTTGGTAGAGCATCAGCCTTCCACGCTGAGGGTCGCGAGTCCGAGTCTCGTCTCCCGCTCTTCCAAAGCCGAAGTAGCTCAGGGGTAGAGCACTTCCTTGGTAAGGAAGGGGTCATGAGTTCAATTCCCATCTTTGGCTCCAGATAAAATGATAAAAGTTTGAAATTTTAAACATTAAAAAAATGGCAAAAGAAAAATTTGACAGATCGAAACCCCATGTAAATATTGGTACTATCGGTCATATCGACCACGGTAAGACCACTTTAACTTCAGCTATCACCATGATTCTGGCTGAAAAAGGTCTGGCTGAATACAGGTCATTCGATTCTATTGACAATGCACCTGAAGAAAAAGAAAGAGGTATTACCATTAATACTGCTCATGTTGAATATTCAACTGATAAACGTCACTATGCGCACGTTGATTGTCCGGGACATGCCGACTATATTAAAAATATGGTCACCGGCGCTGCCCAGATGGACGGTGCTATCCTGGTAGTTGCTGCAACGGATGGTCCTATGCCTCAGACCCGTGAACACATCCTCCTTGCCCGCCAGGTGAATGTTCCTAAAATCGTTGTTTTCCTGAATAAGGTCGACATGGTTGACGATCCGGAAATTCTTGAACTAGTCGAAATGGAAGTTCGTGAATTACTTGATTTTTATGGATTCGACGGACAGAACGCTCCTGTCATTCATGGTTCAGCATTAGGTGCAATGAACAAAGAACCCAAGTGGGTTGAGAAAGTTCTTGAACTGATGAAATATGTTGATGATTATATTCCGATTCCCTTACGTGATAATGAAAAACCATTCCTGATGCCGGTGGAAGACGTATTCTCCATCACCGGTCGCGGAACTGTTGCTACCGGCAGAATTGAAACCGGAATTATCAATAGTGGTGACGAAGTGAGCATCATCGGCCTTGGTGAAGAAGCACGCAAGACTGTTGTCACAGGTGTTGAAATGTTCCGCAAAATCCTCGACCGCGGTGAAGCTGGCGACAATGTTGGTTTACTGCTTCGTGGTGTCGATAAAAAAGAAGTAAAAAGAGGCCAGGTAATTGCAAAACCAGGTTCAATCAAACCACATAAACAGTTTAAAGCTGAAGTGGTGGTCCTGAAAAAAGAAGAAGGCGGCCGTCATACCCCATTCCATAACAATTACCGTCCCCAGTTCTATCTTAGAACCCTCGATATTACAGGCGAAATCGTACTTCCGGAAGGACGTGAAATGGTGATGCCCGGTGATAATGTTACGATCACGGTTAACCTCATTTATCCTGTTGCTATTAATAAGGGACTCCGTTTTGCTATCCGTGAAGGTGGAAGAACAGTGGGTGCCGGACAGGTGATTGAAATTCTTGATTAATAAGAGTCCGTCCATTATGTTCAATATTTTGATTGACAAATATCGATTAACGATTTTAGATTTTTGATGTTACCATTAAATCTGATGATTCCTTTGAATTCATAAATCAGAAATCGTTGATCCTTGTTCTTAAATCAAAAAAGAATGACTTTAATGGCAGACAATAATAACATATTTTACCGGTCCGGCAGGATATCTCTCCGGATCAATTATATTAATTTTCAGCTACGGGTGTAGCTCAACTGGTAGAGCAGTGGTCTCCAAAACCAAAGGTTGGGAGTTCGATTCTTCCCACCCGTGCAAAAACAGGTCAAAATGAAACTGAAATTGTATTTTGAAGAAGCGTACAACGAACTGGTTCACAAAGTATCCTGGCCTTCATGGTCTGAACTTCAGAACAGTGCTGTGCTTGTAATGATTGCTACAGCTATACTTGCAATTCTTATCGCAATTATGGACACATCATTCAGAAATTTGATGAAGTTAATTTATAGCATGTTTTTTTAGGCGTAACCTGATATGGGCGAAATAACCAAGAAATGGTACGTACTCAGAGCTATCGGTGGTAAGGAAAAAAAAGTGAAAGAGTATATCGAGAATGAGATCAGCCGGTTGAAATTATCAGATTACGTTTCACAGGTGCTTATCCCCTCCGAGAAGATTTACCAGATACGTAAGGGAAAGAAGATCAGCAAGGAAAGAAATTTTTTCCCGGGATATGTGCTTGTCGAAGCTGCCCTGGTGGGCGAGATTCCGCATATTCTCAGAAACATTACGAACGTCATTGGATTCCTGGGAGCTGAAAAGGGCGGGGAACCAACTTCCCTTAGGTTACAGGAAGTAAACCGCATCCTCGGAAAAGTAGATGAACTGGCAGAAAACGAAGAAGAACTGAATGTGCCTTTTTTTGTCGGTGAGAATGTGAAAGTAATCGATGGCCCGTTCAATACATTTACAGGTACTATCGAAGAAGTAAATGATGAGAAAAAGAAACTTAAGGTAATCGTCAAGATATTTGGTCGAAAAACCCCGCTGGAGCTTAGCTTCATGCAGGTTGAAAAGGAAAATGGTTAACAGTGCACCTGCAAAAAAGCAGCAGGTCATAAAGTAAAAAAAGAAAAGAAATGGCAAAAGAAATTGCTGGATTAATTAAATTGCAGATTAAAGGCGGTGCTGCAAATCCATCACCTCCGGTAGGTCCTGCACTTGGTTCGAAAGGTGTTAACATCATGGAGTTCTGTAAGCAGTTTAACACCAGAACACAGGCCAGCGCCGGTAAAGTATTACCCGTCATCATCACTGTTTATAGCGATAAATCATTTGATTTTATTGTAAAACAACCTCCGGTACCTGTGCAGTTACTCGATGCATTGAAGATTACTTCAGGTTCGGCAGAACCAAACCGTAAAAAAATTGGTGCGGTCAGCTGGGATCAGGTACGTGAGATCGCAAAACAAAAAATGCCGGATCTGAACGCATTCACCATTGAATCGGCGATGAAAATGGTTGCAGGTACTGCCCGTAGTATGGGTATTACCATCAAAGGTGATTCACCACTCGTAAACAATTAATTTATTCACTATGGCTACTCTTACAAAAAACAGGAAGCTGGTGCTGACAAAAATGGAACCCGAGAAGGTTTACAGCCTGGCAGAAGCAGCGGAAACAGTAAAGAATATTACAACAACCAAATTCAATTCATCCGTAGATGTTGATGTACGATTGGGTGTGGATCCGCGAAAAGCCAACCAGATGGTCAGGGGAATCACCACTCTGCCTCACGGTACCGGCAAAGTAAAAAGAGTACTGGTATTATGCACTCCCGATAAAGAATCAGAAGCGCTGGAATCAGGCGCTGATTATGTTGGCCTCGACGACTATGTCCAGAAAATCAAAGACGGATGGACGGATGTGGATGTTATCATCACTATGCCGGCAGTAATGGGAAAAGTCGGAGCTCTCGGTAAAATACTGGGACCCCGCGGACTGATGCCAAACCCAAAAAGCGGTACAGTTACCATGGAAATTGGTAAAGCCGTAAAAGAAGTAAAAGCAGGAAAAATTGACTTTAAGGTTGATAAGTATGGAATAATTCACGCTTCCATTGGAAAAGTCGCATTTGATAAAAATCAGATCGTTGATAACGCCAGAGAATTGATCAATACAATTATCAAACTTAAACCAACCGCAGCTAAAGGGACATACATAAAAAGTATTTTCCTCTCAAGTACAATGAGCCCCGGACTGCAGGTTGATCCGAAGTCAATAGATTAAATAAGTATTCATTAATCACAGTAATGTAAACATGAAGCGCGAAGACAAAAATCTTATTATCGACAAAATTGCAGAACAACTGAATAAGTCAAGTCACTTTTACCTTACAGATATTTCAGACTTTACAGCAACACAAACCAGCGAATTACGCAGGAAGTGTTTCGAGCGTGACATCAAACTGATGGTTGTAAAAAACACGCTGTTACGTGAAGCAATGGAAAGAACGGCAGGAAAATATGATGAGCTGTTTCAGTCTCTGAAAGGCTCTACTTCAGTCATGTTTACCGAGCAGGGAAATACCCCCGCAAAACTGATAAAGGAACTGAGAAAAAAACAACAGAAACCTTTATTAAAAGCAGCCTGGATACAGGAATGTTTTTACATAGGTGATTCTCATTTGGATGCACTCGTCACACTGAAGTCTAAAAATGAACTCATTGGTGAGATTGTTTTCCTTTTGCAATCACCCGCAGGAAATGTTCTTTCAGGTCTGCAATCGGGTGGTCATATTCTTGCAGGTGTCTTAAAAACACTCTCTGAGAGAGAATCTTAAATTAGTAATGTAAATTTAAAACAGTTTAAAAAATGGCAGATTTAAAAGCATTGGCAGAACAATTAGTTAACCTGACCGTTAAGGAAGTTAATGAATTAGCAGCAATATTAAAAGAAGAATACGGCATTGAACCTGCTGCCGCTGCAGCGGTTGCTGTTGCCCCGGCTGCTGGTGGTGGTGAAGATGCTGCTCCTAAAGAAAAAACTGAATTTGATGTTGTCCTTGTTGCACCCGGCGGAGCAAAATTACAGGTCGTCAAACTGGTGAAAGAACTCACCGGATTAGGCTTAAAAGAAGCCAAAGACCTCGTTGACAAAGCACCCACCCCGGTTAAGGAAAAAGTATCGAAAGAAGAAGCTGAATCTTTAAAAGCCCAGTTGATAGAAGCAGGAGCAGAAGTTGAAGTTAAATAATCTATACCTGAAAACAGGTATCTTACTCAGGTTTAGAATCCCGGAAAGCTCCGGGATTTTAGACCTTTTTGCTATTGGTTATAATTAATAAAAAGATAACATGTCTTACGGTAAAGTAGAAAGAATTAACTTTTCATCTACCAAAGCAAGATTCGAATATCCCGATTTCCTTGATATTCAGTTAAAGTCATTTAACGATTTCTTTCAACTGGAAACAACTCCCGATAAAAGGAAAAACGAAGGATTATACAGGGTCTTTGCTGAAAATTTTCCCATTACGGATACCAGAAATAACTTTGTCCTTGAATTTCTTGATTATTACATCGATCCACCCAGGTATACCATTGCCGAATGTATTGAACGCGGTCTTACCTACAGCGTCCCCCTCAAGGCAAAACTGAAGTTATACTGTACCGATCCCGAACACGAAGATTTCGACACGGTAATACAGGATGTTTACCTTGGTGTCATTCCTTACATGACCGTAAAAGGTACTTTTGTTATAAATGGTGCTGAAAGGGTGGTTGTATCACAGTTACACAGGTCTCCGGGTGTGTTCTTCGGACAAAGTATCCATGCCAACGGTACCAAGCTATACTCAGCCCGTATCATTCCTTTTAAAGGATCATGGATTGAATTTGCCACCGATGTGAACAGCATCATGTATGCTTACATCGACCGTAAGAAAAAATTACCTGTGACCACCTTGCTCAGGGCAATTGGTTTTGAAAGTGATAAAAGTATCCTCGAGATTTTTGACCTTGCCGATGAATTTAAAGTTTCCAAAACAGGTCTGAAAAAAGTGGTCGGCAGAAAACTGGCCGCACGTGTTCTGCATTCATGGATCGAGGATTTTGTGGATGAAGATACCGGAGAGGTGGTTTCCATCGAACGAAATGAAGTGGTGGTCGACCGTGAGGTTATCATTGAAAATGACCATATTGACGCAATTGTAGAATCCGGGGCCAAAACCATTCTCCTTCATAAAGAAAACCAGAATATCTCAGATTTTGCAATCATTTACAATACCTTACAAAAAGACCCCTGTAATTCTAAGAAAGAAGCTATTCTTCATATATACAGGCAATTACGTAATTCAGAACCACCGGATGAAGCCACTGCCCGCGACGTGATTGACAAACTTTTCTTCTCCGAAAAGCGATATGACCTCGGTGAGGTGGGCCGCTACAGGATCAATAAAAAACTGAACCTGGCAACCGGTATGGAGGTCAAGGTTCTTACCAAAGAAGATATTATCGAGATCATCAAATACCTCATCCAGCTGATCAATTCAAAAACTGATGTGGATGATATCGACCATTTGAGTAACAGAAGGGTCAGAACTGTAGGCGAACAGCTCGCCAACCAGTTCGGTGTAGGTCTTGCCCGTATGGCCAGGACCATTCGTGAACGTATGAACGTCAGGGATAACGAGGTATTCACCCCTATTGACCTTATCAATGCCAAGACTTTATCATCGGTGATAAATTCATTTTTTGGCACCAACCAGCTTTCACAATTCATGGACCAGACCAATCCGCTGGCCGAAATGACTCATAAGAGAAGAATGTCGGCCCTCGGCCCCGGCGGTCTATCCCGTGAAAGAGCAGGATTCGAGGTACGTGACGTTCATTATACACACTACGGAAGGCTTTGCCCCATCGAAACACCCGAAGGTCCTAATATCGGCCTTATTTCTTCATTATGTGTGTATGCCAAGATCAATGCGCTTGGCTTTATCGAAACACCTTACCGAAAAGTCGAAAACGGCCAGGTGCTGCTCGATGAAGATTCGGTGGTCTATCTGAGCGCCGAAGAAGAAGAATCCAAGATCATTGCCCAGGCAAATGCATCTCTCAATGCCGACGGTACTTTTGCAGATGAAAAGGTAAAATCAAGATATAACGGTGACTTCCCTGTTATTGATAAAGAAAAACTCGACCTGATGGACGTTGCTCCAAATCAGATCGCATCTATTGCAGCATCCCTGATCCCATTTCTTGAACATGACGATGCCAACCGGGCACTCATGGGATCAAACATGATGAGGCAGGCTGTACCGCTTATCAATCCTGAAGCGCCAATTGTGGGTACCGGTATTGAAGAACTGGTTGCCAAAGACTCGAGAATGCTCTGGCGTGCCGAAGGCGATGGCGTTGTTGATTATGTCGACGCCAACGAAATATGGGTCAAATATGACAGAACGGATGAAGAACGATATGTAAGTTTCAGTGATGATTCCAAAGGTTACCATCTGTCCAAATTCAAAAAAACCAACCAGAACACCTGTGTAAACCAGCGCCCCATAGTTCATAAAGGAGACAGGGTGATTAAAGGCCAGGCACTGAGCGAGGGTTATGCTACAGCCGGCGGAGAACTTGCCCTGGGACGTAACCTGCGCGTGGCGTTCATGCCATGGAAAGGCTATAATTTTGAGGATGCTATCGTTATCTCCGAACAGGTGGTTCGCGATGATATCTTCACTTCCATTCATATTGACGAGTACCTGCTCGAAGTCCGCGACACCAAAAGGGGACTGGAAGAACTGACCTCCGATATCCCGAATGTGAGTGAAGAAGCCACCAAAAACCTCGACGAAAATGGATTGATCAGAATTGGCGCTACCGTTCAACCTGGCGACATACTGATAGGTAAGATAACCCCGAAAGGTGAATCAGACCCTTCACCTGAGGAAAAACTG
>JAPLDU010000049.1:92896-95247 GCA_026391255.1 Bacteroidia bacterium
GCTGAGGGCTATCTTTGGTGACAAAGCCGGTGATGTGAAGGATGCTTCACTGAAAGCGCCTCCATCACTTGAAGGGGTTGTGATCGATAAAAAGCTGTTCTCACGTTCAGTAAAGGACCGCAAGGGAAAAGCCAACGAAAAACCCAAGCTTACCAAGATCGAAGATAAATTTAATAAGAAAGTCAATGACCTGACCGCTTCTCTGATCGAAAAAATATTCCCGCTGGTGAATGGAAAAACATCGCAGGGAGTAAAAGATTATTATGGACAGGAAGTGATTAGCAAGAGCTCCAAGTTCACCCAGAAAGTACTGCAGGAGATCAGTTACATCAATGTCAACCCGAACAAGTGGACGACTGATAAGGTAAAGAATGACCAGATCAGGGATCTTATCAACAATTACCTGCTGAAATACAAGGAATACGAAGCCGATTTCAAGCGTGAAAAGTATAATATCACCATTGGTGATGAGCTTCCTTCAGGAATTATCAAACTGGCCAAGGTGTATATTGCCAAGAAACGCAAGATCAAAGTCGGCGATAAGATGGCAGGCCGGCACGGTAACAAGGGTATTGTTGCCCGGATCGTGAGGCTTGAAGATATGCCGTTCCTGGATGACGGAACACCCATCGACATTGTATTGAACCCGCTGGGTGTGCCTTCGCGTATGAACTTGGGACAGATTTATGAAACAGTACTAGGCTGGGCCGGGCAGAAACTTGGCATGACATTTACCACGCCTATTTTTGACGGAGCCACTCTCGATCAGATCAATGAACTGACCGACCAGGCAGGGTTACCACGATATGGCAAAACATACCTTTATGACGGAGGTACCGGTGAAAGATTTGATCAGCCGGCCACCGTCGGAGTCATTTATATGATGAAACTCGGCCATATGGTCGATGACAAGATGCATGCCCGTTCTATCGGGCCATATTCGCTCATTACACAGCAACCTCTCGGAGGTAAAGCCCAGTTTGGCGGACAGCGTTTCGGCGAAATGGAAGTATGGGCACTCGAAGCTTTCGGCGCTGCTCATATCCTCCAGGAAATTCTGACAGTGAAATCTGATGATGTGATCGGAAGAGCCAAAGCTTATGAAGCTATTGTTAAAGGAGAAAACCTTCCGCTTCCCGGTATTCCAGAATCACTAAATGTACTATTGCACGAACTGCGCGGATTAGGGTTAAGCATTAACCTGATCTGACAGTATTTTTTGAAAACCTTCTGTTTAAATCTTGTAAAACGATTGATATGTCATTTAAAAGAGATCTAAAGGTAAAAACAAATTTTACAAAAATCTCTATCGGTTTGGCTTCACCGGAAGAAATACTGGAACGCTCAAGCGGTGAAGTATTAAAACCTGAAACTATTAATTACCGTACTTATAAGCCCGAAAGAGACGGATTATTCTGCGAAAGAATTTTCGGTCCCGTGAAGGATTATGAATGTCATTGCGGCAAATACAAGAGAATCAGGTATAAAGGGATTGTTTGCGACCGTTGCGGGGTTGAAGTAACCGAAAAGAAAGTGCGCCGTGAACGTATGGGTCACATTACACTCACCGTACCTGTAGCACATATATGGTATTTCAGGATATTACCCAGCAAAATCGGCTATCTGCTCGGGCTGCCAAGTAAAAAGCTTGACTCCATTGTTTATTACGAACGTTACGTAGTTATCAATCCGGGAGTTAAAGCAAAAGACGGAGTCAACTATCTTGATTTCCTTACCGAAGAAGAATACATGGATATTGTTGATTCTCTACCCAAGGAAAATATATACCTTGACGATCATCATCCTGATAAATTTATTGCCAAGATGGGTGCGGAAGCGCTCAATGATCTTCTTGCAAGGCTTGATCTTGATGAACTTTCCTTCAGCCTGAGGCACAAAGCAAATACAGAAACATCGCAGCAGCGTAAAAGTGAGGCTTTAAAGAGACTGCAGGTGGTTGAAGCATTCAGGGATTCAAAAAGTATCAACCGGCCTGAGTGGATGATCGTGAAGGTTGTACCTGTTATTCCGCCTGAACTGCGTCCTTTGGTACCATTAGATGGTGGCAGGTTTGCCACATCCGACCTGAACGATTTGTACCGTCGTGTGATCATCAGGAACAACAGACTCAAAAGACTGATTGAAATCAAAGCTCCTGAGGTGATTCTGCGTAACGAAAAAAGGATGTTGCAGGAAGCAGTGGATTCATTGTTTGACAACTCAAGAAAAGCGAATGCTGTTAAAACCGATGCCAATCGCCCGCTGAAATCGCTTAGCGACAGTCTGAAAGGAAAACAGGGACGATTCCGTCAGAACCTGCTGGGTAAACGTGTTGACTACTCGGCTCGTTC
>JAPLDU010000049.1:95280-104988 GCA_026391255.1 Bacteroidia bacterium
ATCATCAGGAAACTGATTCAAAGAGGCATCGTAAAAACCGTCAAATCTGCCAAAAAAATCGTGGATCGTAAAGACCCAGTGATATGGGACGTACTCGAAAATGTGCTGAAAGGTCACCCTGTCATGCTGAACCGTGCTCCTACCCTTCACCGCTTAGGTATACAGGCATTCCAGCCCAAACTAATCGAAGGTAAAGCCATCCAGTTACATCCATTGGTTTGTACCGCTTTCAACGCCGACTTCGACGGTGACCAGATGGCTGTTCACGTGCCCCTTGGAAATGCTGCCATCCTCGAAGCCCAGTTACTGATGCTTGCCTCACATAACATTCTCAATCCTGCCAACGGGGCTCCAATCACCGTTCCTTCACAGGACATGGTACTCGGGCTGTACTATATTACCAAAGCAAGGAAAAGCACGCCTGAACATCATATCAAAGGTGAAGGGTTGATCTTTTATTCTCCTGAAGAAGCTATCATAGCTTACAATGAAAAGAAAGCCGACCTTCATGCACTGGTCAAAGTAAAGATCGTTGACATTGAGGATGGTGTCGAGGTGTTGAAAATGATTGAGACCACAACGGGTAGAATTCTTTTTAACCAGTTCGTTCCCAGGAGTGTTGGCTATATCAATGAATTACTCACCAAAAAATCATTGCGTGATATTATCAGCAAGGTTCTGAAAAGAGCCGGAACTTCGCAGACAGCCGATTTCCTCGATAATATCAAAAGCCTTGGATTTAACATGGCTTTCAGGGGAGGACTTTCGTTTAACCTGGATGATGTAATTGTTCCGTATCAGAAACAGGAGCTTGTTGACGAAGGATACACCCAGGTAGATGAAGTGATGGAAAATTACAATAACGGATTTATAACCAATAACGAACGATATAACCAGATCATTGATATCTGGACACATACCAATGCCAAACTGACCCAGATACTGTTAAAGGAATTGTCATCCAGCAAAGATGGCTTCAATCCTGTTTATATGATGCTTGACTCGGGTGCGAGGGGATCAAAAGAGCAGATACGACAGCTATCCGGCATGAGGGGTCTTATGGCAAAACCACAAAAATCAGGCGCTACAAGCGCTGAAATTATTGAAAACCCCATTCTGTCTAACTTTAAGGAAGGATTATCGGTTATCGAGTACTTTATTTCAACCCATGGCGCCCGTAAAGGTCTTGCCGATACTGCTCTGAAGACGGCTGACGCAGGTTACCTCACCCGTCGTCTGGTGGATGTTTCCCAGGATGTTATTATTACCGAGGATGACTGCGGCACTTTGAGAGGACTGATGGCTTCGGCTCTTAAGAATAACGAAGAAGTTGTCGAATCGCTGTATGACAGGATACTCGGAAGAACTTCCGTTCATGATATTTATCATCCCACCACAGGTGAACTGATCGTTAATGCAGGCGAACAGCTAACCGAAGATGTGAGTGAAATCATAGAGAATTCACCCATCGAGCAGGTGGAAATCAGGTCGGTATTGACCTGTGAGTCGAAGAAAGGAGTTTGCAGCAAATGCTATGGACGTAACCTTGCCACCGGACGGATGGTCCAGATTGGTGAAGCTACCGGCGTGATAGCCGCACAGTCCATCGGCGAACCCGGTACACAGCTTACCCTTCGTACATTCCATGTGGGAGGTATTGCCGGAAATATAGCTGCTGAATCACACATCAAGGCCCGTTACGATGGTGTTATTGATATTGATGAGCTTCGTGCAGTAGAGTATACCACTGATGAAGGCGATTCATTTGATATTGTGATTGGTCGTCTTGCAGAACTCAGGATCATTGATAAAAATACCAATATCACACTTACTACGGCGCCAATACCTTACGGTGCAAAGTTATTTGTTAAGAACGGACAGGTGGTGAAAAAGGGCGATCATATCTGTGAATGGGATCCATATAATGCGGTTATTATTTCCGAATCGTCCGGTAAGGTTCATTTTGATAGTGTAATTGAAGGTATTACATTTAAAGAAGAAGCTGACGAGCAAACCGGTTACCGTGAAAAAGTGATCATTGAGACCAGGGATAAAACAAAAAACCCGTAAATCATGATCATTACGGAAGACGGCGTCGTACTGCACAGTTATAACCTGCCTGTTGGCGCTCACGTGGCAGTTGAACAGGGTGAGATTGTTCGCAGAGGACAGGTGGTTGTAAAGATTCCGCGGGCATTGGGTAAAGCAGGTGATATCACAGGTGGTTTACCCCGCGTTACAGAATTATTTGAGGCAAGAAACCCATCGAATCCATCCGTAGTATCTGAGATAGATGGTGAAGTTACATTTGGAAAGGTAAAAAGAGGCAACCGGGAGATCATCATTACTTCCAAATCAGGTGAAGTAAAGAAATATCTTGTACCTCTTTCAAAACAGATTCTCGTTCAGCAGAATGACTATGTAAAAGCAGGAATCGCCTTATCTGACGGCGCCATCACACCATCTGATATCCTTGCAATCAAGGGGCCCACACAAGTCCAGGAATATATTGTGAATGAAATCCAGGAAGTGTACCGTCTGCAGGGTGTTAAAATCAACGACAAGCATTTCGAGATCATTGTGCGCCAAATGATGCGCAAAGTTGAGATCATTGACCCTGGCGACACTAAATTCCTTGAAAGACAGATTGTTGACAAATGGGAGTTCTTTGAAGAAAACGATGATATTTTCGGTAAAATTGTAGTCATTGATAATGGTAGTTCTACCACGGTAAAACCAGGACAGATCATCACAGCCAGGAAGTTACGCGACGAAAATTCTCTGTTAAAACGTAAAGACCTGAAGCCAATTACTGCCCGTGATGCACGACCGGCTACCTCAAGCCAGGTACTCCAGGGAATCACACGTGCTGCCCTGCAGACAAAAAGCTTTATGTCGGCTGCATCATTCCAGGAAACCACAAAAGTACTGAACGAAGCAGCTATCAACGGCAAGATGGATGGACTGGAAGGATTGAAAGAGAACGTAATCTGCGGACATCTTATCCCGGCAGGAACCGGACTCAGACATTATGAAAAGATCATTGTCGGTTCAAAAGAAGAATATGAAGCACTGATGAGTTCCAAGCGTCGTGAAATGCAAGCACTCATTGACAGTTAACCACATTCAATCTGCCATTATACATGTTCACATCCTGGACGAGTCAGAAATAAATAAGAAATCACAAATCTCAAAATACAAATAACAAATAAATATCAATCAACAAAATGACAAATTCAAAGTAGTTTGTTTCGTATTTGAAATTTTGATATTGTTTATTATTTGTTTTTTGTGATTTGGAATTTTTTACCAAAACGCGTCAAGATTTCAGAAATTAATACTAATAATTAATATCAAATCTTATGAGTGATAATCAGAATCAGAACCAGAACCAAAACCAGATCAATATTGAACTGGACGAGGAAATTGCTCAGGGTATATATTCCAATCTTGCAGTAATCACCCATTCACAATCAGAGTTTATCATTGATTTTATCAGGTTGATGCCCGGAATTCCAAAGGCAAAGGTTAAAGCAAGAATAGTTCTGACTCCTGAACATGCCAAAAGATTATTACTGGCTTTGAAAGATAATATTGCAAAATTTGAGTCGGTCAACGGACCCATAAAAACGATAAGCGGGGGTCCAATGATGCCCATGACTTTCGGAGGTCAAACCGCACAGGCATAACAAAACAGAATACCCCGCTTATGTGGGGTTTTTTGTTTTTATGCCTCAGGAAATTCGTCAGAACAATCGAACATACGAACTCCGCCTCCGGCGGACGAACATTCGAACATACGAACAGAAGAATTTGAAAATTTGAAAATGAAAATTATTGAATTTTCATATTATCTCATTACCACATTATCACCTCATCACCTCATCACACTTCATCACATTATCACATTAGCATATTATCACATTACCACATTAGCTGGATATGAGCAATAAATCCAGGGCAATTATCCTGATGTTACTTACCGCACTTTCGTTTGCCATCATGGCGGTAATGGTAAAAATGGCCGGAAGTATACCAACCATGGAAAAGATGGTATTCAGGAATGTAATCAGTGTCATCATTGCATTCATCACTATAAGGAAAACCGGCGACAGGCTTTTCGGGAAAAAAGAGAACCAGCGCTGGTTGTTTGCCAGGGCTTTCTTTGGGACAGCAGGTATGTTCCTGTCGTTTTATGCTATTAGTCACTTGTACCTGGCAGATGCATCCATGCTGAACAACCTTGCCCCTTTCGTGGTAACCATACTTGCATCCATCTTTCTGAAGGAAAAACTGTCCAAAATCCAGGTACCGGCACTGATCATTGTATTCATTGCTTCATTACTGGTAATAAAACCAAGCTTCGACCTCAGGGTTCTTCCGGCACTCATCGGGTTAATGTCAGCGATTGCTTCGGGAACCGCCTATACCATTGTCAGATTCCTGAATGATAAAGAAAACCCATATACTATCGTGTTCTATTTTTCGGTAGTATCAACATTGCTGGTCGTTCCGTTTGCTCCATTTTATTTTGTTGTTCCTACCCGGGAACAATTGGTATATCTTGTACTTGCAGGAGTATTTGCCACCCTCGGGCAATACGGATTATCATTTGCTTACAGGCTTGCCAATGCCTCAGAAATAGTCGTATATAACTACACCAATATCATTTTCAGCGCTCTCTTAGGATTATGGGTGTGGAATGAGATACCTGATGCCCTGAGTATCACCGGGGGAAGCATCATTATTCTCGTTTCGGCAGGATTGTTTCTCTATGCAGGGAGAGGCAATAGGCAATAGGCATTTTTTAAGTGATAGGGTGAAAAGGTGTCCTGATACTTTAATAAAGATCATTCATTTATAAACTGATAACTTATACATTAACGCCGAACTCATTAAACCTTATGCCTTATTACTTTTGCCTGGCACCTATTGCCTATTGCCTATTGCCTAGTGCCTACTTCGCCCGTTCAAAATAATAGGCTGCTTTCTGAGGATCACCCAGTCGCTGGTAAGTGATGGCAAGATTGTAGTTAAATTGTTTGTCATTTGGTTTGTAGCCGATGGCTTTCTGAAAGTTTTCAAGCGCTTTCTGCAAGTTTCCCGACATGCCCCAGGCCATACCCAGATCGTTATATGCTTCACCATTGGACGGGTTTAAACTGATTGATTTATCCAGATAAAATATGGCTTTCTGAAAATCCTGTTTTTCCTTTCCATATAAAATTCCCAATTCATAACAGACATCCGAACGGTTTGGATTATATGAATAAATCTCTTCATATATGCTGATTCGCCGGTTAACGTCAGGCAACTCTTTCATCACCACCGGCAGGTTAGTGTACACATCCTGGAACTTTGGACTGACTTTTAGTATTCTCAGGTAATACATCAGGGTTGTATCAATACTGTGGTTGTACTCAAAATGAGCATTGGCAAGCAGTATCAGCGCATTCACATAATAAGGGTGAATTGATACGGCTTTGCTCAGGTATTTGATCGATTCCTTCAGGATTTCCCTGCGCTTACCAATATCAGTGACTTTTTCCCCTTCGTGATAAAGCAGTTCTCCCAGCCCTGAATTACTTTTCACACTGTTTGAAGAGGTCACCACATCGGTGCTGAACAAGGTTTTATTATCCTTCCATACCTGATTACGGCTGATGGTTTTCCCGGAATAAAGTAACATAATGATCAGGATCACAGCGGCGATCATGGACCTGTTCAGTTTATCATCTTTTATCAGGCGTGGAAGGTAATGAATGAAGAAATACACAACGATAATACAAAACCCGATGGAAGAAGCAAAAACAAAACGTTCGTTCATAAACACACCTATCGGAAATAAAACGTTGGAAGCAATGGAAAGAGTGATAAAATAGAGGAGAATTACGTAAGAAAAAATACTTTTTTTTCTGAACCCCATCACAGCAATGACAACGAGTACGGCATTTGCCAGCAATGAAAGAATGACCTGCCATTGAGTCCATTTCATAATGGGAATATGATAGGGATAATAATCAAAAGTAAGAGGATGAGGAAAAAACAATAATTTGATATACAATCCCAAAGTATAGGTAATTGTCGCATATTTATCAGCAAATGAAGCGCCTAAAAATGGATTGTTCATTAATTCCTTTTCTTCGCCGCCGGAATTGGCTCCCAGAACTGACTGCCTGATCACCAGAAAAATCAAAGTTGCAAATGCGATGGGTATCAATGACATTAAATTCTTTTTCAGGCTGGTATCGGTAAAAAAATAAACGGATAAAGGAATAACTGCCAGGAAGGTGATGGTATTTTCCTTGGACATGAGTCCCAGGAAGAAGAAAATAAAACTATAAAATAAGTATTTCGGCTTATTATTTTGCAGATATTTAAGTATCATCAGCATTGTGAGAAGTGAGCCGAGCAGCGACATGATCTCATCCCTGCCCTTTATATTTGCAACCACTTCAGTATGTATCGGATGAGCCAGAAACAGGAGCGTTGATAAAAATGGCAATGACAAATACCAGGTTTTATACTTTGAACTCCGGAACAATGATTCGAGGACAAGGAATAAAATGATGCAGGTGAATGCAAAAAGCAAAATATTGATAAAATGGCTGATGTGGGGATTGCCTTTAAACAACTGTTGTTCGATGGCAAAAGTCGCTACTGACAACGGACGGTAACGGCCACCAACGACAATATTCTCATTCTTCCCGTATTTTTCATACCGGCCTGAAAAGAAATCCTTAGAGAAAATATCCCCGATACCGTCAATGCCTTTCTGTGTAAAGTCATTCTGGTTAATTACATAGGAATCATCAAGCGCATAATCGTTGGAAATCGTATTTCCATAAATGATAAACGTTAATGCAATGATGATCCCGAATATGTACCATGTTTCCTTTGGGAATGAAGGTGAACCAGGCTTTTTTGTCTGATTTGCAGGCTTTTTTTTCAGTTCTTTTTTCATAAGGATCTTTATCTGAAATCCGGGTTGAAAATAATAAATTATGTGTTATGAGTTATGAGTTATGAGTAACGGCTAATGACTTACGACTTACGACTTATGACTTATAACTTATGACTTATAACTTATGACTCTGAACTCTGAACCCCTGTTAACTTATTTTAACAGCTCACCGGTAATTATTCCGGGAGTTTCACGTTAATTTTGCAGATAAAAACCCTGGTCATGAAAGTGCTGAATAATTTCTGTAAATGCCTTCATATTCCGGCATTGGTTTCATTGATGATATTCTTATGGCAATGTCTGAATGCCCAGAACAACGAGTCCGGCAAGCCGAAAAAAAATATCAAAGTGAATAAAAAATATGATGAGAAAGGGAATCTGATCTATTATGATTCCACTTACAGTTATTCCTCTTCGGGAGAAGCGCCGCAGGTATTTTTCCATGATACCCTGATCACAGGGGATTTTGGTGATTTTGGAAATATATTTCCTGATTTTCATTTTAATTTCAGTTTCCCCGGAATTAATTCCAATGATCCTTTTGGTGATCTGGACAGCCTGTTTTTCAAAGACCCGTTTCATAATAATCTGATGTTTCCCCAATGGCAGTTGGGTGATTCAATCATGAATGATATGCTTAAGAAATTGCAGGCTGTTCCTTTTGATACATTGGCTGCACCTTCACAGAATAATTACATTCAACCTGCGATCCCTGCAAAACCACGGAAAAAAAATGACGGAAAATCCATTACTTTGTGAATGGTGAATGGTGAGTAGTGAGTGGTGAGTAGTGAATAGAGATTTTGAATTTTGAACTCCGAACTCCGGACTATCGACTTACGACTATTGACTTACGACTATTGACTATACCATTTTGCATATTTCAGGTAGCTGTTTGCTATTCGTTCAATCTCCCCTTCAATCATTTCGGGGCTGGTAGTTTTTATTTTCCTGGCAGGAACACCGGCATACACGCTGCCTGATTCAATTTTTGTTCCTTTTGAAACCAGGGCGCCGGCAGCAATGATGGAATAACTTTCAATCACTGCATCATCGAGGATAATGGCTCCGATTCCGATCAGCACATTGTCATGAATGGTACAGCCATGCACTACGGCAGAGTGGGCGATTGACACGTTATTCCCGATATTGACCGGTGACTTTTCGTAGGTCCCATGGATTACCGCACAATCCTGGATATTTACCCTGTTCCCTATCCGGATATAATGCACATCTCCCCTGACTACAGCATTGAACCAGATGCTGCAATCGTCGCCCATGACTACATCGCCGACAACTACTGCATTATCAGCCAGAAAACAATTTTTGCCAAACACCGGGGTATATCCCCTGACTGATTTAATCAAAGCCATTATAACAAATTTGTGGTAAAATTACAAAATCTGGAGAAATAAAAATTGGCTTATCCGACTAATTCGTCGGTAGAAATCAAAATTAGAATCAAGGTTTTTTATTTCCAGTCCTCCTGATATAAAAATATTGACTAATTTTGTTTTGTCCCGTCAGGGACTGTATATCGGTAGAAACATTGATCATCCCGGACATTTAAGTTCCGTCAGGAACGAAATATTGAACATTATGGCAAATACTTATACACAAATTCATATTCATGCTGTTTTTGCAGTTCAGAACCATATCTGTTTAATCCATGATTCGTGGAAAAATGAACTATTCAGGTACATTACCGGTATAATCACTAAAAATAACCACAAACTGATTATTATTAACGGCATGCCTGATCATGTTCATGCATTATTTGGTATGAGACCTAATCAGTCTTTATCTGAACTGCTTCAGGACATTAAGGGCAGTTCATCAAAATGGATAAATTCAAAAGGATTTGTAAAGGGAAAATTTTCATGGCAGGAAGAATTTGGGGGATTTTCATATGGTAAATCACAATTGATATCGGTAATAAAATATATTGAAAGGCAAGAAGAACATCATAGAAAATATTCATTTATTGATGAATACAGGAAGTTGTTGAAACTGTTTGATATTGAATATAATGAGAATTTTATTTTTAAACCTGTTCATTATTAAATTATTAGGTTCGAAAAATATTTCGTACCTGACGGCACGATCGACCCGGTTTGTGAAATTATTCTACCTATATGTTGTCCCTCACGGGACAAATAAGAAGCAATGTCAATATTGATAATAATTATTTAACTGCGCATTATCCGGAAGAACCATAAAAATTAATGAATATTCAACAAATCGCTTATCAAAGAACATTACGTAATACTTATGGATTAACAGATCCGTAAATTATTTTTTTAATTTTCAATTTATTTCATATTAAAACTAAATTAAAATTGATGAAATATTTGTTTTTGTTGATAAATATCTGATGTAGGTGAAAATTAATATTAATTTTGTATAAGAAATAAGAGTAAGAGTAACTACTCAGGCTATTAGGCTGTAAGCTATAAGAATAAGTATCAGGTATTAAGTATCAGGTAACAGGATAAATAGTGAAAACAGGAATATTAATTGAATTTAATTTTCCTAAAAGTCTGACAGTTTATAGCCTAAACAACCTGAATAGTTGCGAGTAATTTAAATTAGCTTGGCCATGTTGGGAGTGTTCAGAAAAGTGTGTCATTCTCTCCTTTGCAGGGTTATGCCCTGGAGCCGTAGGCGGAAGGGCATAACCCTGCAAAACTAATATTTTATAAATATTTGTCATAGCGGTTCCCAAAGTGATCTACAAGTTCTAT
>JAPLDU010000090.1:0-993 GCA_026391255.1 Bacteroidia bacterium
GAAACAAACTAATTTGATTTTTCAATGATTGAAGAAATTATTTTTTTCAATTTAACGGCTTCGTCATACAATTCAATTCCTTCCTTCTCAAATTCAGAAGAGTTCGTTTCATAGATCAATCGTAAAAAAAATGTGCTCTCTTTTGCCTCCTTTCTGCAAATCTTTACTCTCATAAGGAAATCCTTTTTACTCAACGATTCATTTTCCTCAATATAATTTGCACCTACCGAACCAGAAGCTCTGACAACCTGTTTGCAATCCTCAATGTTCGATATATTATTTGGAAGTTTCTTTATATATAATCTTACTCGCTTTGCAAACTGAAAAGTCCGTTCTTCTAAATCATACACCGGTTTTGAATTTGTCATTTTGTTGATTGAGATTTATTTGTTATTTGTATTTTGAGATTTGTGATTTCTGGTTTGGTTCTGGTTTGTCCAGAATAGGAAAATATTTTGTTTATATTAATATTGCCAATTCATCGGCAAGTTCAAATGCCCGGAGTTTATTATGATCTCTCATTTTTTCCCTTCATTCTAATAAACAGCAATCTAACAATCTAACAGCCTACAGTCTAACAGCCTATTACCTTATTTCATGCAACGAAAATCCCAGCTTCAGAAGGTTCTGAGCTTCGAGAATAGATTTGAGCTTGTCAGGATCAATGATCATTAGATTCTCGTTTGCATCAAAGACAGAGATACCATTACTTTTCATTTCTTTTGCGAGAAGTGAAGCTTTGTTATAACCGATATAAGGCCCGAGAGCTGTTGTAATAGCAGGACTCATGTAAAGTTTTTCGCTGGCGATGTCCGGATTAACCACGAGTCCGTCAAACAGATTACTGAGCAAAGTATTGTCAGCGCTGATGAGCAGCTTAATGCTTTCAAGAAGTGAGTGGCCGATTACAGGGATATAGGCATTCAGATCGAGGCAGCCCTGGGCGCACAGCGAGCTTACAAGCATATCGTTGCTGTATATTTTATGGGCTAC
>JAPLDU010000090.1:1039-49263 GCA_026391255.1 Bacteroidia bacterium
CTTACCACGAATTCAGGAATTACCGGGTTTACTTTTCCCGGCATGATTGAACTGCCAACCTGTTTGCCGGGTATCTGCAACTCTTTACCGCCATTCAGGTCTGAGGAAAGCAGGCGAATGTCAGAAACTATTTTTTCGAGGTTAACGGCATGGGCCTTAAGAATTGCATGCACTTCCACAAACGGATCGAGATTGCATGTGGCATCGGTCATATTTTCGCTCCTGGTTACGGGCAGCCCTGTAAGTTGTTGTAACTGCCGTGCAGCTTCCATGATAAAATAACGTGGTACCGCAATCCCTGTACCAATGGCGCTTCCGCCAAGGTTCACCACTTTTATTCTTTCAAAACACCTGGAAACCCTCCACCAGTCGCGGGATAAAGCCTCGCTGTATGTACTGAAGAGCAAGCCAAACGAGGATGGAACGGCCTCCTGCATCTGGGTGTACCCGATACGCAAATGATTCCTGTTATTGTTTTCATGTTCTTCAACTTTAGATCTCAGCTTATTAATACTTTCCTCAAGAACAATAAGCTGTTTCATCACGGCGATTTTCAGCGATGTGGGTATCACATCATTGGTTGACTGAAACACATTGGCATGTTCGATAGGGTCGATGAGTGAGTAATTTCCGGGCTGGCTGCCTGATTTCAGCAGGGAAGCATTTGCAATTATCTCATTTACATTCATGTTGATACTCGTGCCGGCTCCGCCCTGAATGGCCGGAACGATGAAATGACTGAAATAATCACCATTTGCCACCTCTTCTGCGCTTTTGATCAACAACTCAATGATATTATCCGGAATGAATGAAATTGAAAGTGACTTTTCATCAAATTTCTCAAGGGCTGATTTTTTAAAACTCTGATAGGTGAGGTAACAGGCAAGTTTGGTAAGTCCCAATGCCTTGTACCATTCAATATGAAAAGGAGTATTGTCGGGAAAATTCTCTCTGGCCCTGAGTGAATGAATTCCATACAGGGCATTGGTTTCAATTGTTTTTTCACCGATAAAATCTTGTTCAGTCCGCATAAGATCAATTTTGGTACTAATTATCGATTATCTCAGTTACAGGAAATAGAACGCTGATAACGCTGATCTTTATGATTTAATAAGATTTCCCGATAAAATATAATTATCAGTGATTATCATATATATCGGCGTTATCTGAGTTCCATGTAAAGTAATAATGCTGCATTGTTTCAAATCATTCGTACCGTAATGCAATGATGGGGTCGAGGCGGGATGCTTTCAGGGCGGGCAGGTAACCGGATGCAAGTCCTACGAAAAAGCATAACGCAACGCCCATGAAGATCCAGAGCCAGGGAATTATAAAACTACTGCCAATGGCCAGTGACACTAGATTCCCGATCAGGATGCCAAGAATAATACCGACAATGCCGCCAAGCTGACCTATTATTATGGCTTCAAAAAGAAACTGCTGCTTGATGAGTTGGGCTTTAGCGCCAATGGCTTTGCGGGTGCCTATTTCACGGGTACGTTCAGCAACCGATACAAGCATGATATTCATAAGACCGATGGCTGCTCCGAGAAGCGTGATAATTCCTATGATGGTTGCGGCAATGGTCACATATTTAATGTTCTCAATCAGCATATTGGCCAGGCTGTCACTCTTTACCATGTTGAAATCACTTTCATCTCCCACTTTAAGGTTACGTATAACCCTGAATACACCTTCCGCTTCGCTTACGGCGATGTCGAGCAACTTGCTGTCGTAAGGCATGATATTTAATGAAAAGCTCATGTCAGGCCGGGCATAATACTGTCTTACATTCGTCACTGGCAGGAAGCAGATTTTATCACTGTTCATACCAAATGAACTTCCTTTTTCTTTCAGCACTCCGATTACTTTGTATTTTCCGCTGCCGATACTGATGATCTTATCAAGCGGGTCTTCATTATGTTTAAAGATATTTTTTGCCAGTTCACTTCCGATAACAACCACATCCCGGTTCATTTCAATATCCTGGCCAGAAAAATTCCTGCCCTTCCCTATTTCATATCCGGCAGTGGCCAGGTAGTTTTCATCAGTTCCCAGAACGAAAATATTGGGATTGGTCTTTTCCGATCCGAACTTTACGGTTGCTATGCCGGTTGCGTAGGTGGAAATGGCTACTACAGCCGGGAAATTAAACTCTTTCCGGAACCTTTCGGCCTGGTAATAAGATATGTAGGCAAAATTTTTTGTCCTGTGATGTTCGTCGCCAATCTGTATATGCATTCCCCTGCTTTCAATAGAAAAAGTATTGGCTCCCATATTTGCAAAATTATTGCTGATGGAATTCTTGATCGAATCAATGGCTGTAAGTATCCCGACTAATGCAGTGATCCCGATTGCAATGATGAGTATGGTAAGTATAGTACGTAACAGGTTTGAACGTATTGAACTAAAGGCAATGCGGACGTTCTCACCAAACAGGTTGATAATTCTCATTTTCCGATAATTAGTGTTTATCCCAGAACGGGTTATTTAAGGGATTAATTTCAGCAAATGTCCGGAAAATTTTGAGAAACACAAATCGGTAAATTCTCATATCCGGAAAAAATCCGGACTGACGAACAAACCGGCATTATTGTTGTTGATTTCTTATTAATTAGTCCGCATTTGTTAAACCTGAAAATTATCTGTTATGACTTTTGATATTGACATCATCAGGAAAGTATACTCCCATATGCCAGTAAGGGTTGAGGCAGCAAAGAAACTTACCGGCATGCCTCTTACTCTTGCCGAAAAAATATTGTATTCACATTTGTTTAATGGACTACCCGCCCGGATCTTTGATCGTGGAAGCAGTTACGTCGATTTTCAGCCTGACCGGGTGGCCATGCAGGATGCTACGGCACAAATGGCATTGCTGCAATTCATGCATGCAGGAAAGTCAAAAGTTTCAGTTCCCTCGACTGTTCATTGCGACCACCTGATACAGGCCAGGCATGGGGCAAATGATGACCTTCATACTGCCGGGGTTACCAATAAGGAAGTATACGATTTTCTTGAATCTGTTTCTAATAAATATGGCATAGGATTCTGGAAGCCCGGCGCCGGGATCATTCACCAGGTGATACTCGAGAATTATGCATTTCCCGGTGGAATGATGATAGGTACCGATTCGCATACCCCGAATGCCGGCGGACTTGGTATGATTGCCATTGGCGTAGGCGGAGCCGATGCTGTGGATGTAATGGCCGGTATGCCCTGGGAACTGAAATTTCCAAAACTCATCGGTGTGAAATTGACCGGGAAACTGAGCGGTTGGACATCAGCGAAAGATATAATCCTGAAAGTGGCCGGTATTCTTACTGTAAAGGGTGGTACAGGCGCTATCCTCGAATATTTTGGCGAAGGAGCCACAAGCCTTTCATGTACGGGGAAAGGAACAATCTGTAACATGGGCGCAGAAATAGGAGCGACCACCTCCTTATTTGGATATGACAAAAAAATGGCTGATTACCTTCGAACCACCGGACGTGCTGATGTTGCGGAAGAAGCCGACCTGATTGCCGGCTGCCTGACCGGCGATGCTGAAGTCTATACAAACCCTGAAAAATATTTCGACCAGGTAATTGAAATAAACTTGTCAGAACTGGAACCTCATATCAACGGACCTTTTACCCCCGACCTGGCATGGCCTTTGTCAGAATTTGCACGGGCTGTGAGGGATAATAAATACCCGGCTAAATTAGAAGTAGGACTTATCGGTTCATGCACCAATTCATCTTACGAAGATATTTCACGGGCTGCTTCGCTGGTAAAACAGGCAATCGGAAAGAATCTGAAGGCAAAATCGCAGTTTATCATTACCCCGGGTTCAGAGCAGGTCAGGTACACAGTTGAAAGGGATGGCTTTCTTGATATATTTGAAAATATTGGCGGACTGGTTATGGCCAATGCCTGCGGCCCCTGTATTGGTCAGTGGGCAAGACATGGAATTGAAGGAGATCCGGAAAACTCGATCATTACTTCCTTTAACCGCAATTTTGCCAGACGTAATGACGGCAACCCGAATACATATGCATTTGTTGCATCGCCTGAGATCGTTACCGCAATGGCGATTGCAGGCAATCTGACTTTTAACCCGATGACGGATTTCCTGATTAACGAAAATGGTGAAAAGATCAAATTTGAAGAACCCAGTGGTTTTGAACTTCCTGTTCGCGGGTTTGATGTTAAAGACCGGGGTTTTGTGCCTCCGGCAGAAGATGGAAGCAAAGTGGATGTGATCGTAGACCCGGCTTCATTACGACTGCAATTGCTTGATCCTTTCAAACCATGGGAAAGAAAGGATTTGAATGGACTTAAACTCCTTATCAAAGCCAAAGGAAAATGTACTACCGACCATATTTCAATGGCCGGTCCCTGGCTCAAATACCGTGGACACCTCGATAATATTTCAGACAATCTGCTGATCGGTGCGGTGAATTTCTTTAATGAAAAAACAAACTCGGTAAAGAACCTTTTGACAGGTAAGTATGGCGAAGTGCCTGCAACGGCAAGAAGTTACAAGGCAGCCGGTTCTGGTTCGGTGGTGGTGGGCGATGAAAATTACGGAGAAGGCTCTTCACGTGAACATGCGGCCATGGAGCCGCGTAACCTGGGCATCAGGGCCGTGCTGGTACGCTCGTTTGCACGCATACACGAAACCAATCTTAAAAAACAGGGTCTGTTGGCGCTGACTTTTGCTGATAAAGCTGATTATGATAAAATCCGGGAAGACGATACCATTGACATCCTGGGTCTCACCGAATTTAAGGAAGGCAGGCCATTTCGGATCGTCCTGCATCATAATGACGGCAGTGTGGATGAGTTTCCGGCAAACCATACCTATAATGAAAACCAGTTCGAATGGTTTAAGGCCGGCTCGGCTCTCAACCTGATCAGGTTAAAGGGACAATAAGCTTCTGTTATTTCCGGGGAAAATTATTTCTCAATCAATTTAAGATCACCAGTTTACTAATCCTGCTTGCTTTTCCTGTAACCAACCGGCAAAAATATACTCCGTTAAGAAGCTTATGGCTGTTGAAGCTGATATTGTAACTCCCGGCAGTCTGTCGTCCATCTGCCAGGTCTGCGACTTCTTTCCCGTTGGAATCGTATATAGTCAGGGAAACATGATCATTTTCAGGCAGGGAATAAGTGATCATGGTTTTGTCACCGGCCGGATTCGGGTAGCAATAAATTTTCAAATCCTCATTCTTCGTTACATCACCTATCCCTGCAGCATGACTGGTAAAGCTTAAACCATCGATCCACATTTCAAAGCCATAATCCCATACATCTGAAGTGACTTCCACGTAATTAATTTCAGAAAGGTCCGGATTACCGGAGGAAGTACGAACCCAGTCACTGTTACCTGCAAGGGGAATTGCATATTTTACCCATTGCCCCCCGATGCAGGAGTTCATTACACAAGGCGTATATGTGCTTGTTGCGTAACAATCATTCATATATTGGTAGTAACCATAGCCGGTGCAACTATAACTGCCTATCCTGAAAAAATTTTCCTGGAAACCATATGGATTGTTGGGATTATTGATGATTGTCCTGCACCATACAAACATTGTGTCGTTTTCGGAAAGATTCCACTTTGGAATGATTTGATACGGTGAATCGTAGTGAACAGTCACGTCGTAGCCGCTTTGTGAAAGAATATGCAATGATTCTGCACCTGTTACTTTTATCGTTGAATCCCAGTTCATGGATGTAGGTCGGTGATCTTCCACAAACAGGAAATCATCCCAAATGGCAGGGTTTTCTATAAGGTCTGAAGGAGGTTGGTTCTGGTATTCAAATATATCAGGAATCAGAGTACATGGAATCCAGTTGACCACACCGCAAGCAGTTGCATCATTGTGATCGTAGATTTTGCAGTCAACAAAAGCGCTGTCTCCCTCGAATGTATTTCCGGTTGCCTCGATCAGGTTGTTTGACGTGTTTTGTATGTAAAAACCTCTGCCACTAAGAAAATCATTATTTGTAATACTATCGCTGTGGCATGAACCGGTCAGATAGACAGTTGTATTATTTGAAACAAACTGGTTATTGCTAACAGTCATATTTTCCGTGGCCTGGTTGTAAATGGCAATTTTGTTGGCAGTAAATGAGTTGTTTTCAATGATGTAGTCGTGAGACTGGAAATTAGTATAACCTGAAATTGGACTGCCTTCCCATAGCTTGATGGCATTGCTGTTTCCTTCAAAAGTATTGTTGGTGATCGCGTTGTTAAATCCACGATCAATGGCAATGCCACCGCCAAAATCATCCGCCGGTCCGTAATTATAGGCAATATAATTGCTGTCGACAACCGAATTGAAACTATAACCCAGCCAGAATCCAAACCAGCTGTTATTTGCTAAATTATGTTTGTAGATGTTTCCCTTGGCAAATGTGGCTTCGAAGGCATTATGCGGGGAGTACGAACAGTCATTATAAGCAAAGTAATTGTTATTGGGAATGGTATCATATTGATATTGTCCCAGGAAAACACCGTCCCCTGAATAAGTAAAATCGTTGTGTTCCACTTTGTTTTCATTGCTGACGATCATCAGGATAGCAGCTGCGTCGCTTGGATCCGTCTGGGGCCGGTTAATGTGTGCCGATACATTATCGTGAATTGAGCAACTGTCGGTCCAGAACATCCTGATTCCGTAAGAGGTGTTCCAGGAAAACAAATTGTTATGAATATCGATATGTTTGCAATGATACAGGGCAACCCCGTCATTCTGGACATTCATTGTGTCGTTGTAAATCTGAACACTGTCACAATTGGCAAGATAAACCCCGCCTCCCAGTGAAGCTGTTGAGTCGGCCCACACATCACAGGTTCCGCTGGAATCCGTTTTATTGCCAAAAAAATTGCATCCGTTTATGTTGATGTTTTTTGAATTCGTAACTTTTACCGCATAATGAAAATTCTTTCCGGCTTTAAAGTTTTTAATGATCACATTTCTCGAATTGAAAATCTTAATGAGATAGCCGGTTGCACTGATACCGTCTGCCATCACACTGTCGCCATCAATCACCACATTCTGCCGGTTTATGATACGTATCATCCCTTCCAGACCCGTGTCCGGTGAAGCATAAGAACCACCAAGTATCTTGATATGACTGTATGAACCAATCTCCATGTCATCTGACAACGGCATATAAGTCTGGGAATAAGATGACAGCACGCAAGCCATGAATATCACAACAATCAGGTTTTTCATATCCGCAGATTTTGATTTAACATGAGAATTTAACTGTAATTATATAAAAAATCCAGGTACTTTTTTCTGAAATTCAATAGAAATAAGTTGAAATACATAGAAATACAATAGAAATAAATAGAAACTCAGATGATATTTTTACATCGTCTGTCATTATGTTTTGAATTCAGAATATTGATTACTCACAACTAATTTTTATTTTTTAAGGTGTTCTTGAAATCCATCTCTAAGTTAATGATTTTAAATTTAGAAGTTATCATAACATTAGAGGATTTTCAATGTTTTCAGAAGCTGTTCTTTTTGTTCAGGTGTAAGCAAAGTCAAGCTGACATTGGGGTATTTGGCAATGCCTCTTTTTGTTTTTTCAAAGAGTACCAGATTTTCCCTTAATCCGAAGGCAGATTTTTCAATCGTGTATTTTACCAGTGATTCTTTTGGTATCTCAATGGATTTCTGACTAAGAACCATAGGTATAAAATTGAAATACCGCAGAATGTACTTGTTACTTTCATCACTGAAGTAAATATAATTATAATCTTTTACAAAGAACCAGATATAAAAAGCAACGATAAGCGCAATTATAGAGAATATCAGAGCTGTTCCTCTGATATAATCAGTTAACAGGTACACGCCAAAAAATGCAAGAGTCAGAACCCAGGTAAGCATGAACCTGAACTTTACCTTGACAACACTGCTTTTTGTATCTATTACCATGGCATCAAATTTTATATTTTAGATTAGACCTTTTCGTCTTTTCATTTCTGTTTTTATCAGGCTCAGCTCACGGCCCGTTTGTCCTGCCACCGAAGTGTTTTCTTCCATCCTCCTGATAAGATATGGAAGCACTTGTATTATTGGTCCGTACGGAAGGTATTTGGCAATCAGGTATCCTTCCTCTGCCAGGTTAAAAGTAATATGGTCGCTCATACCATAAAGCTGCGAGAAAAAGCATCTTGTATCATTTTTGGCGATGCCATGTTTTTGCATGAGTTCTGCCAGCCAGGCCGCGCTCTTTTCGTTATGGGTTCCGTTAAAAATGTATATCCGGTCAATATGTTCCATAGAGTATTCCAGCGCCAGGTCATAATCCCTGTCGGTCAATTCCTTTGTTTCATGAATGGGAGAGGAGTAACCCATTTTGATTGCCCTGGCGCGTTCACGTTCCATGTATGCGCCCCGTACGAATTTCACTCCAAGATAATAATCTCCTTCTTTAGCTTTCCTGTATGATTCCTTCAGGAAGTCCAGCCTGTCCTTCCGGTACATCTGCATGGTATTATAAACAATGGCTCTTTCGTGGTTATATTTTTCCATCATCCCGGTGACAACATCGTCAAAAAAGCTCTGGTAACGGCAATCTTCGGCATCTATCAGGATTGGAACTCCCAGGTTGTAAGCAGTTTCGCATAATTTACCGACACGTTTCCTGAAATTGTCCGCTTCTTCCTGTTCTGAATCTGAAAGTTCCTGTCCGGCTGCAATCTTTTCCAATACGGTTGTGATGATAAAAGCGGTGGGTTTAAATACTGCAAACGGAACAGATGGCTCTTTTGCTGCATTGACCACCGTTCTTAATGTTTCGTCAAGTGAAAGCTGAATTTCTTCGGTATTTTCCTTTCCTTCCACTGAATAATCTAAAATGGCCATGACCCCGAATTTATCCAGCATCCTGATAGTTTTCAGGCAATCATCAATGCTTTCACCGCCCGCAAAATGGCGGTAAACAGTGGGTTTTACGATCCATCCCACGGGTATGCCGGTTTTTATCAGGAGATTGATCAATGATTTTCCAACCATTACTAAAGCTGGATTCGATATAGCCCTGAACATAAGGTAAGCCTTACGCAGATCCGGATCAGTCCTATTCCTGAAAGCAATTTCCGTATTGAGGAATGACAGCATTGATTCAATTTTTTTCAAAACTAATGAAAAATTAACGCTGATCTGTTAATCACCGGACATTTTTTCTATTTCCCTGAAAATTTCTACTTTCGCTTCGTAAAAAAAGTAAAAACCAAATGGCATTTTTGAAATTTATTCTCATCCTGCTGATCATTTACTATGTTTTCAAGCTGATGGCCATTTACCTCTTTCCGTATTTATTGAAAAGATTTGTTAACCGTATGAGCGGAAATTTCCGGGATCCTCAGCAGCACCAATATGAATCAGGATCAAAAAAAGAAGGGGAGGTCACTATTGATATTACACCTGATAAGAAGACATCCGATGATCATGATAATATTGGTGAATACGTCGATTACGAGGAGGTGAAATGAATAATTTGAAAATTTGAAAATGTACCAATTTGAAAATGGGAAAATGTGCCAATCTGAAAATGGGAAACCAATTTGAAAATTTGAAAATGTGCCAATCTGAAAATGGGAAACCAATTTGAAAATTTGAAAATGTACCAATTTGAAAATGGGAAACCAATTTGAAAATTTGAAAATGTGCCAATTTGAAAATGAGAAAACCAATAGATTCTACATAAATAAAAAAGTTAATGCATGAAAAAACAGATAAAATGTTAACAGAGAAGAAATTGCAGATAATTTTCAAATCTTCAAATCTTCAAATCTTTGTACATATGAAAAATATTAATTTAAGTAAGATGATGCCATACTTAGTGGCTATTGTACTGTTTTTTATTTTGACCTATGCTTATTTCCCGCCGCTTCTGGAAGGTAAGAGACTGAAGTCACAGGATATGCTTCAGTATTCAGGGACTTCAAAGGAAATAAATGATTACCGTGATAGGACAGGCAAAGAAGCACTGTGGACTAACAGCCTGTTTGGAGGTATGCCTGCATATCTCATTTCAACGCTTTATCCTTCTAATCTGTTCAGCTATTTTGAAACGCTGAATATGCAGATGAATAAACCGGCCAATTATTTGTTTATGAGCATGATAAGTTTTTTCATTTTATTGCTCGTATTCCGGGTCAATCCCTGGCTGGCCATTGCCGGCGCTGTTGCGTACGGATTTTCGACTTATTTTTTCATCATCGAATCGGTGGGCCATCATACCAAGGCACTTGCCATGGCGTACATGCCCGGTGTTATAGCCGGGGTATACCTTGCTTTTAAGGAAAAGATCTTGCTTGGTGCAATTCTTTTCGGGGTGTTTTTTGCTTTGATGCTTACTTCCAATCATTTCCAGATAATGTACTACACTTTTCTCATTATCCTGATACTGGCGATTTTCCAGTTTATTTCTGATATCAGGGAGAAAAAACTTATGCGTTACCTGAAGGTAATCGGATTGCTGGTAGTTACGGCTATCCTGGCATTGCTGACACATATCACCAGTTTGTGGCTGGTGTATGATTATTCAAAGGATTCCACCCGTGGAACATCAGAACTTACTCAGGATGAAAATATTAAAACCAAAGGACTTGATAAGGATTATGCCACTGGCTGGAGTTATGGCAAACTGGAAACCTTTGACCTGTTTATTCCGGGGTTTGCCGGCGGATCATCTGAAGAAAACATAGGTGAAAACTCGGAAACTTACAGGGCATTTAAGGAACGGAATATTTATAACCCGGAACGTCTGGTCGAAAATGTACCATTATACTGGGGTCCGCAGCCATCTACATCAGGCCCGGTATACCTTGGCGCTGTTATTGTTTTTCTCTTTATCCTTGGGATGTTTCTAGTTAAAGGACCATTGCGCTGGTGGCTTTTTACCGCCACCGTATTATCAATAATGCTGGCATGGGGCCGGAATTTCATGTTCTTCAGCGATCTGTTCTTCGATTACTTCCCAGGCTACGATAAATTCCGGACAGTTTCAATGATCCTGATTATGGCCGAGTTTACTGTTCCATTACTGGGAATATTGGCAGTGAACCGGATTGTTGAACAAAAGGTTGAAAAGAAAGAGTTTTACAGGGCGTTAAAATGGTCGCTCGGAATTTTAGGTGGCCTGGCTTTGTTCTTTATTTTATTTGCCAGCGGATTGTTTGATTTCACGGGTTCTGAAGACAAGCAGTTAACGGATGCCGGCTGGCCGGTCGATGCAATCAGGCTGGACAGGATATCATACCTGAAAGGCGATGCTATCCGTTCCCTGGTGTTTGTACTTCTGACTGCCGGTTTGTTGTGGGTATTTTATGTGAAGAAAATCTCAAAAGGATTGCTGTTTGCCGGACTGGCTCTCCTGGTCATTGTTGATCTCTGGCCAGTGAATAAAAGATATCTGAACGACAATTATTTTGTTTCACAACTTGAAGATAAAAATCCTTTTAAACCATCCGACGCTGATAAAATGATACTTCAGGACAAAGATCCTGATTACCGGGTGATGAATGTTGCCGTGAGCACTTTTAATGATGCATCCACTTCATATTTTCATAAATCTATCGGAGGCTACCATGGGGCTAAAATGAAGCGTTACCAGGAACTTATTGAAGCTCAGATCAGCAAGAGGAATTTTGCGGTATTGGATATGCTGAATACCAAATATTTTATTTTCCCTGACAAGCAAAAAAACCCGGTGGCCCAGAGAAATCCGGGAGCCCTGGGAAATGCCTGGTTTGTGAAAAATTTCAAAGTTGTGGATAATGCTGATGCTGAGCTGAAAGAGCTTACCGGGTTTAATCCGAAAGCTGAAGCTGTTGTTGATAAACGATTTGAAAACGAACTAAAAGGATTGAACCTGAAATATGATTCTTTAGGAATGATCAGTTTAGTCACTTATGAACCCAACGACCTGATTTATAAGTCAAAAAATTCATCGGAACAGTTGGCAGTATTTTCTGAAATTTATTACTCAAAAGGATGGGATGCCTTCATTGACAGCAAACCTGTTCCTTATTTCAGGGTGAACTATGTGCTGCGTGCATTACGTGTACCTGCAGGTGAACATAAAATTGAATTCAGGTTCGAACCCAAAGCATATTTCATTGGCGAACATATTTCCCTGGCTTCATCGGCCCTGCTGATCATTCTTTTCATCTTAGTACTGGTCATGGAAGTCAGAAGGAAATAGGCATTAGGCAATAGGCAACAGGCAATAGTTTTCATATTGTCTATATTATAGACTGTCAGAAATTTAGAAAATTTAATTTCAAATACTGATTATTCAAAGAGATCATTATAATTTGCTTATGTCTTATGCCTTATGCCTTATATCTTATGCCTCCCTAATGCCTATTGCCTAATACCTATTGCCTGAAATTTTAAGATTATTTTAATGTCAAAGAACCATCTTCGTGCAACGCTTGAAAATTTTTCTTGTCGTTAGGTTATGAAATTAAAACAGAATCGTTAAAAACATAACTGAAGCTGGTTAACTTTCATTTTTTAAGAATTTAAAATTAAACAAATCTGTGATTGATTGGTGAGGGGGCAAAAGATAGGTTAACAAACCTACTCTTTGTGCTCCCTCAACATTTTCAGGGGTATCATCAATAAACAGGGTTTCAGAAGGAACCAGCGATTTTTCCCGGATCACAAATTCATATATTTCACTATCTGGTTTTCTCGATCCAATTTCGTGAGAGAAGTAAGCTTTTTCGAACAATTCTGAAAAATCCCGATAACCATATTTATTATTAAGACCGGCAACATAGAATTCATAATGGATTATGTTTGTGTTACTTAACAGGAAGATTCTAAATCGTGATTTCAGAGCTTTCAGTAATTCAATTCTTTCAGGTGGGATATCGAGTAATACAGCATTCCAGGCATCATCAATTTCCCGGTCTGTCAGTGGCACACGAATAATTTTCCGTAATTCATCTCTGAAATATTTAGGAGAGATCATTCCTTTTTCAAACTTCTCAAACAAGCCGGTTTGCCTGGCATAAGAGTAAATATTTTCAAAATTATCGATGCCATGTTTTGCGAACCTGTCAGATGAAGCATGGTAATCAAGGTCAATGATCACTCCACCAAAGTCAAAAATGATATTTTTTATATTATTTATGTTATTAATATTAAAAATCGGTATTTTAGACGCTTAGGAAACAAAACTTACCAACATGTTGTCGCAAATCTTATTCCCGTGAAACGGATTTAATTTTCAAATTTGCACATTTTCAAATTTTCAAATTATTTTAGTCCCTGAGTCTGAATTTATCATGCTACAAATATTATGATTTTATTTATACCACATAGTCACATAGTAAACATAGTTATTTGATTGTAATATATTGTTATTAAGTAAAATAATAATATTTTTGTCATAAGACTATGTACTCTATGTGGCTATGTGGTAAAGATAATAGCTAAAATAATGAATGTTAACGGTAAACATTATGAAACAATATGGCTTGATCCTGCGAATGATCGTGTAGTTGTGATCATTGACCAGCGGTACCTGCCATTTCGTTTCACCTTTAAGGAGATCCGAACAGTAGATGAAATGTTCAATGCCATACGGGATATGGCAGTACGCGGTGCCCCGCTGATTGGTGCAGCAGCGGCTTTTGGAATTTATCTGGCAGTTCTCAATGCTGACATCACACAGAATCTTGATAAGCAGTTGCAAATTTCTGCAGGAAAACTGCTTTCCTCCCGTCCGACTGCAATTAACCTTCAGCATGCTATTGACTTTTCTCTGGAAGCTGTGCACAATGAACCGGATTACCAGTCAAAGATCCTTGCTGCAAAGAGTGCCGCGTTGGAAATCTGTCGTGTAGACAAAGAAAATTGCAGGAGGATCGGAGAAAATGGGCTAGGTATTATCAAAGAAATGTCACGGATAAAAGGTGGAGAAATGCTAAATATACTGACACATTGCAATGCCGGCTGGCTTGCGTGTATTGATTATGGAACAGCATTGGCGCCGGTTTATTTTGCCCATGACCGGGGTATAAAAGTACATGTATGGGTTGACGAAACAAGACCGCGCAACCAGGGATCGCGACTGACGGCCTGGGAACTTGGTCAGCATGGAGTACCTCACACAGTAATACCGGATAATACGGGAGGCCACCTGATGCAGCATGGCCTGGTTGATATGGTTATTGTCGGGAGCGATAGGACCACTGCCAACGGTGACGTGGCCAACAAGGTTGGTACTTACCTGAAAGCTCTTTCCGCAATGGATAACAACATACCTTTTTATGTTGCTTTATCATCCAGTACTATCGATTGGGATATGACTGATGGAATTGCTCAGATTCCAATTGAGGAAAGAGATCCTGACGAAGTTGCATATATTGGTGGATTGTCAACAAAACAACATATTGAAAGGGTAAGACTTATTCCCGTGACGAGCCATGCAATGAATTTTGCGTTTGATGTGACTCCCGCGAGGCTTGTCACTGCATTAATCACCGAGCGTGGAATCTGCAAGGCTAACAGGCAAAGTCTATCAGAGTTATTTCCTGAGAGACAATCAGATATAACATAAACAAGATTTCTTTTTGAATTTAGAACAGAAGTTGTAATTTTGCCGTCCCAATAAAGAACAGGGCCCATAGCTCAGTTGGTTAGAGCACCTGACTCATAATCAGGTGGTCGCTGGTTCGATACCAGCTGGGCCCACAAGGGTTACAGAAGATTTAGAAAAACCGTTTGCAAGCAATTTGCAAGCGGTTTTTATTTTTATTAAACTCGATTTAAAATATTGTCTTGTTGTCTGGTATATCAATGGCCTTTCGGTATACTGTTAATTTTACCTGGCAAATATTCCAACAGGATTTTCAATTCAGGATAATAGTTTACCACTGCCGCCATACCTTTGATTGAAATATATTCATAATCAATTTTGTATGCGTAAGTAAACGAAGGTATTTATTCAGGAAACTAAATTTTCAGGAATGTAGTGAACTAAAAATTTTCAGACGAACAATCCCGTTAAAATCGGAGGGTAAATATCCCGTTGCTCTGCTTCGGAATTTGGGTCGCAAGGCCTGCCCTGAGATGAAAACCCATGAAAGGATTTGCACTGAACATATAAATAGAGACCGATTCATTCGGGAATTCCGAATGTCTTTTATTAATTTGATATTATGGGCTAATAATCAAATAGATGCAAATGTCATATAAATCATGCAACGGATTAACAATTATATAAAAACATTCCTCAGCACATTTATGTGTTATTTGAAATTTATAATAGCTAAAACTCCTTTGTTAAGAGGATGTTTAATGAATTGATACTTCCCAATATATTTTCCAAACATTCTCATGATGAATCGTATTGATTTGCTGATTATTATTGAAATTAAAATATAATTTATTACATTTTGATATTTAAATTTGTTAATTTTATCGCTGTTATAATGTACTTATTTTTAATAGTTTTTGTCTATTGTGTTAATGAAAATCATTTCACGTAGTACAATTAAGGCCCGTTTTATCAGGGTTGCAATAAGATTCGTGCTTTTGTTGTTCTGTTTACTTGTTTTTCATTTTTCATATAGTCTGCCCTCGGCGCAATTTACCAGTGATGTCAGTTCCGGCTGTCCCCCGCTGATAGTTCATTTTACAAATACCTCAACCGGGGCGACAAATTATGTCTGGGATTTTGGCAATGGAAATTTGTCAATTTCAGTCAATAGTCAGACTTCATATTCTGCTACGGGTACATATAACGTAACACTGACTGCATATAACGGTTCAAATTCTTCGACTTACAGCATGCAGATCATTGTTTTTCCCAAACCTATGGTCTCTTTCTCCACCGGAAATAATGTGGTTTGTACAGGAACGGATGTGGTTTTTACCAATTCCACCGTACCCGGAATACCGGGAAATTCTCCGATAGTTTCATGCTTATGGGATTTTGGTGATGGTCATACTTCAACTTTAACAACAAACACGGTTTCACATTCATATTCATTGTCAGGCATTTATGATATCACGCTCATGGCCACAGACCAGAATGGTTGTTCAGACCTGCTTACACAAATCAATTATATTCATGTTGAATCACCTGATATTTCCTTTTTATCTCCCAATACCTATTTTTGCAGCCCGCCTGATACTGTTAGCTTTATTAACCTGACACAGGGAGCAGCGCCATTTACTTATCTGTGGCATTTTGGTGATGGATCTGTTTCTACTGCTGAAAATCCCCAGCATGTTTATACAAATTTCGGGCAATATAGTGTTGAACTTGATGTGACCGACTGGCTCGGTTGCAGTAAAACCTATTTAATGGTTAATTATATCAACATTGTACCGGTAGCCGCCGGTTTTTCAGTGGTCGATACTGTTTGCAGCGGTACTTCTGTTAATATTATTAATTTATCAACCGGTGCAAGCCATTACACATGGAATATTGGAGGTATAGTTTCAAATGATTATGAATTTCCCGGCTATATTATAAACCAGTCTGGAAACGTCAATATCAGCCTTATTGCAGACATGAACGGATCATGTCCTGATACCGTTTCAAAATCTGTTTTTGTTATTTCGGTAGCGGCTGACTTTTCTCCTGATCCGTCTTGTCTTTGTGAAGTGCCATATGATGTACAGTACCTAAACTTCTCGACCACAAATGATCCGTTTGGACTATCTGACTACCAGTGGAATTTCGGAAATGGTCAGAGCTCAGATTTATTCAGTCCGGTAGTTCACTTTATCCCTGATACCGTACTCAAACATCATCACCAGGAATCATTCAGTGACGAATTAATTATTACAAGTCACTCAGGTTGTTCTTCCATGATATCTCAAATTAATGATGTGAACATCATCTTACCTGTAGTAAAATGTAAACATCATCCTAAAGGAGGCTGTGTACCTGTTACAATTGATTTTGCTGGTATTTCCGGGTATAATTCCTCATGTGACAGTATTGTTACATGGTCATGGGATTTTGATGATGGAAATACCGGAACAGGCCAGTATATAACACATACGTACCAGGATACAGGAGTGTTTTATGTTAAATTAACTGCTATTACAGGTAATGGATGTGATACAGTATGGATAGATACTATTTGGGCAGGGAACCATCAGCATCCTGATTTTACCTGGGTTCCTCATGATACTATCTGTGGTTCTGCAGGCATTCATCTGCACAGCACTTCTTATGACGCAGATTATATCGACCTGTATGAATGGTTTTTTTTAACTGACGGAATACTTGTTTTAACCTTCTCGCCTGATCTGACTTATTACCCTGCTTATCCCGGCTGGCTCAATACCGTCCTGGTTGTAGTGGATAAGCTGTGTCCTACTTCGATATTCAAATATCACATGGATTATGTTCTTCCTCCGATCACGCATGTCGTTTTGAGTCATGCATGCCAGGAACATTTCCTCTATTATTTTGTGGGCGATGATAATTACAATCCGATGTTCATCGGTATGGATCATTTTTACTGGGATTTTGGTGACGGAAGCCCCGTGGATTCGGTAAGCCATTGCACCAGCCATTTATATTCACAGACAGGCAACTACACAGTCACCCTTTATTCGGTTAATGATTCTGCGGCTTGTACATATATAAGCACACTACTTGTCCATGTCAAAGATCCTAAAGCGGAATTTTCTGCCAATCCTATAAATGCCTGCCTGAATTCATCTGTGTCTTTCCAGGCCGTTGAATGCGCCGATTGTGATACTTTTACCTATGATCGCATCAACGGTAAATTCAGGTGGAATTTTGATGATAATTCGATATTTGGGAATGACACCATCGGATATACCCATGATACAATTACTACTTTCCCTGAGATTAATCATGTTTTTTATTCGACTGGAATCCATCATGTGAGGCTCATAGTCCGTGATTCTATCGCATGTGAGGACACTGCTTATGTACCGGTTCATATTTATTTCCCTGATGCTGTATTAACAGCTCAGCCATCCGGTGGTTGTGTGCCGCTAACGGTTCAGTTCAGCAGCGAAACCACACATGATACGACAATCACTTCCTGGGTGTGGTTTTACGACAGTACCCTGGATACATCAGGAACCGGCCCACATCCCGTTTATACCTATACCAGTCCCGGATCATATTCAGTTACACTCCTGATAACTGATACACTGGGTTGTTCAAATTATATTACTGTGCCTGACATGGTTAGCGCCGGAGATGTGACTGCTGATTTTGCCGTTGACAGCGGTTATTTCTGTATTAATTCAATAATAAAATTCAAATCCGGCTATACCGGAAATAATGTAAATTATCATTGGGATTTCGGCAACGGGGACGTGATTGAAACAAGTTGCGACAGTGTTTATTATATTTATCATAACGGCGGAAATTATACAATGACACTTATTATTACATCCTTCGACTGTTCCGGAAGCAAATCCATCAATTTTGAAATTCAGGACCCTACCGTCGAAATCAACATTTCTGCCAATAACCAGGTCTGTTATCCTTCAGTTCTAAGTCCCGGGTATAGCCCCGACCAACCATATATTACCTCGTGGTTCTGGACCTTTGGCGATGGTGTCCAATCAGTTCTCAAGGCGCCCGAACATATTTATCCTTATCCGGGCACTTATTTTATAGGATTAACTGTGTATACAACAAACCAATGTTCTGCATATGTCTATGATACTCTACAGGTAATAAACCTGAATGCCGGGATGAATATTTCAGATCATGATATTTGCCTTGGTGATTCTGTATTGTTTTCTCTTAATAATACCTTAAATGTCTGGGGCTTTTTGATTGATTACGGCGACGGCACTCCTTTCGGCGCTCATGCACCCGTTTATCATGTATATAACAATAGTGCACCGGGTATCAATGCCATTTACCCTACTCTGATCTACTGGTCTTCCGATTCGGTATGCATTAAAACGGAACCGGCTATCATTAATGTTTATGACACCAGAGCCCTCTTCAGCCGGGGAGAGGACGGCCTTGATGCAGATACTGCCGGATGCCCGCCACTCAATGTTTATTTTCTAAACCAATCGGTCGGCGCAGATGGTTTTTTGTGGCAAATATCAAACGGAAACACTTTTACCTCAGACGATATTTCTTTTACTTTTACTCAATCAGGGATATACTGGGTCACACTAACCGCCACCGGTACCGATTGCTCTGTTAAACAGGTTAAAAAGATTCATATATTTGATCTGCCTGATCTGCAGATTACAGCAAAAACAAGTATTTGCCTTGGAGATACCTTAAAGCTTCATGCTACAGGTGGAGCGACTTACCAATGGAGCCCGGCTGAATTACTGAATGACCCTGTTTCACCTGACCCTGTATCGGTACCGCAAACCAGCACGACATATTACGTTACTGCAAAAATTAATTATGGTTGTGAGAAAACAGGCTCAATTCCCGTTTATGTCCAGCATCCGCCAGTAATAAATATCGCTGACACATCAATTGTCATTGGCAGCCAGATTAACCTGAATGGTTTGCCGCAGTACATGGTACAGTACTACTGGACTCCTTCAGCCGGGCTGTCATGCTGTAATTGCTACAATCCTGTTTTTTCACCGCTGCAAAATACCACCTACTTCCTTACTATGACGGCGTATATAGACGATTCGATATGCTTCACGGCAACAGACTCGGTCTATATTCAGGTTCTTGATGAGTACTCTCTTGATATGCCTGATGTATTTACACCAAACAATGACGGCGTCAACGATGTTCTTTTAGTCAGGGGCTGGGGGCTGAAAAGTCTTATAGAATTTAAAGTATTCAACCGTTGGGGACAACTCATCTTTAAAACCGATGATCTGCAGATTGGATGGGACGGCTTTTTTAACGGTAAACCACAAAATTCCGATACTTATGTTTACCTGGTAAAAGCCCTGACATACAGCGGACACGTACTGGAAAAATCAGGAAATGTTACATTGCTGAGATAAAGCAGGTACAATACAAGTAAGCAATTAACCGAATGGAATCCGGACTTCCGGAAATTTTAAATTGCGAATTACGAATTACCATTTTAGAATATCATTTGATTGTATTCGTAAATCGTAATTCGCAATTCTAAAATTAATATAAGTTGGTGCACCCTGTTTATGAATGTACTATTGCTTCAGAACTTTGAAAACCTGGCTGACATCGTCTGCCTGTACATGAAGGAAATACAGGCCTGGCTGTAGTTTTTCAATATCAAGCTTTGTCAGTGCCAGGCTATTTATCCGGGAATATTCTTCTTTCAGAATGACCTGTCCAAAGGAATTTGTAAGCAGTATACTGTATTTGACATCATGTGAACCTTCAGATTTAATAAAAAGAAAATCACTGGAAGGATTTGGAAAAACGTAAATGTTGTCAGGATTGCCGGCATCATTGATATTTTGCACGGTCATGGGATAACAAATCGATGTATCACTACAGTCATTTTGTGTGACAATTACCGCGTAACTTCCATTCAGAACAGGAGTATATGTTTGATATACCTGACCATAGATGATTTCAAGGGTCGGGCAGATCAACCATTGATAGGAAGCCGGAGATGCATTTGCAAATAATGTTGTTCCGTTTATTGTTACTGATGTCTGAATATGGTCAATGGCTACATCTAATAACTGCTCCTGGCTTGTTTCACAGTTATTAACGGCAGAAACATGAATGGTACCCCCGTTATTTCCGGCTGTAACCGTAATTGAATCAGTGATGGAATAACCCGACCAGCCCTGGGGCAGGGACCAGATATAGCCTACAGCTCCTGCTACAGAATCAATGAAGTAAGTCTGTGTTGAATTCCTGCAAATGTTGTTATTGCCGTTTATTGGCCCCGGCTGTGATGGTATGGTGTCTACATTTACCAGTATGGATTGAGTCAAGCTGCTTCCGCAGGCGTTGTCAGCGCTGACAGTGATATTCCCCCCTGAAAGTCCTGCGATCGTTGTAACAGAGATGGTTGAAGAACTGCCTGACCAGCCTGGAGGTAAATTCCAGGTGTAATCCACAGCGCCTGGAACCGGATTAATGGAATATGTCTGTGAAGAATATTTACAAACATTGCTGTTACCTGTAATTACTCCTGGTTGTGCGGGTACTGAATCATTATATAACGTGACTGTCATGGGCAAACTCGACCCACAACTGTTAAGTGCAGTAACTGAAATTGAACCTCCTGTACTTCCTGTTGTAGCCATGATGGATCCTGATGTGGAAGTCCCTGACCAGCCCGCTGGCAAAGTCCAAATATAACCGGTTGCTGTAGAATCGGGGACGACAGAATAAACCATTTGTGTATTCTGGCAGAAACTCATATTACCTGATATCACAGGTTGTATTGGTGGCGGACAGGAAGAAAGTATTTTCAGGGTGCTTGACCAGTTATGATCACCGTCATTAATTAACCAATTGTAGTCAGCAATTTCGTACCCATAACCCGGATCCATATAATAAATATCATACCCTGATATTCCATATCCGACTAAAAAATGACCACCACCATAAACCCATGCCCACCTGAGAATAAACGGGTGACCATTGGTTATTTCAGTCTGAATTTCCTCTGGTGTAAAATAGGTGTTTATTTCAAGGCACTGTATATTACCGAAATGATTAAGGATATCCTGAATACTGCCTCCCCCATTGATACCAAAGATTTGGTTCGCGTAATTACATCCCTGGTCAGGATCAGAACAGCAGTTTACCGTGCCGAAATTATGCCATGTGGCAACTGTCCTGGTATATTCGGCAATAGTGCATTGGGCCTGAGGATATTGAAAATAATCGAGGATGCTTGCAGAACTTGCTGCCCAGCACCAATTTGATTGTTCCTGAATAATTTCGGGAACAGACATTACCTGTGCGTTGAGTTGTGACTGAAGTAAGAATGGGAATAATAATATGATGATATGAAACCTGGTTTTTTTCATCCTGGAAATGATAATTGGTTCAGGGATTTATTTTTAAATAATCAAGTACTTCATGCAAAGTATAGTATGGCTTTTCAGCCATGTTTCCAATAGCCAACCTGGCCGATTTTAATGGATAGACTTTCATTTCACCGGGAGAATTTTCAGAAGAAGTGATAAAAAAATCACACTCAGGCAGGTACACTCTGAGTATCTTGCTATCACTGGCCGGTGATGAATATTTACCCTCATATTCCCCTAATTCTTTTGCAAAAATAGCAGCACCAATGCCAACTGCTTTCCAATGACTGTTCACTTTTGCCACAATGAGTAACACACGGGCTTCCTCATTGACTGTAATACTTACTCTCCATTCATCCGTGACAGCCAGGTAATTTTCACCCGAAAGAGCTTTTTCACTATAAAATTCTTTTGTGAGGGTACATACCCTGTATGCTTTCCCGATTTTTACCAGAGAAAACTCATCCCTGTTCCTGAAACCATAATCAGATTCTGAACCGGCGGGTATTTTTTCAAGATAACCGGTAAGTCCGGCTTGTGATGCAGCAATGACGTCCCTGACTACATCTGTTTGTGAAAAACCCGGGGAAATATTTAATAATAAAAATAAGACGAAAGCGATGAAAAGTCTCATAGGGTGTAATTTGAATTCATTAAAGAAAGCATGTATTCATTAAGACGATTTGTTTTCAGATAAGTTGCCGGTCACCGGTTAAACTCCGGGATTGGATATGCTGACCGCATTGAGACTTATCAAGTAGTTTAGAATGTATTTTAAGAACATCAGAACATTAGCAATGTACTCTGACTAATAAATCTGTTCCCCAAGAGATATTTTAAGTTTTAAAAGACTCAGGCTGTAATCTATTTTGGCTTTCAATACCGCTAATCCGGACTCGGAAAGTGAAGTGGAACTATCAAGCAATTCAAGGTTTGTAATAACGCCTGATTTGAAACTCGTAACAGCCAAATCATAAGCTTGCTGTGCCTGTTTCAGTTGCAACTGTGATTGTGTAATTTTTTGCGTAGCCGATTGCATGTTGGCCTGGCTTTCTACCACTTCGTTGATAATAGTCCTGCGTGCTAATTCGATATCTTCATTATTACCCTCGATGTCGGCTTTGACTTGCTGCAGGTTGAATTTTGTACGATGGGCATCAAACAGGGGAATTCTTAATCCGACACCGACGGCGTAATTCATTTTGCCTTCATTGATATTGGGTATAAATCCGTTTTTAACCCCACCCGAAGCAAAAAATTTAAATACCGGGTTGTTTTCCATGTTCACTATTTTGTAATGAAATTCTGATAATGCTTCTTTCTGCACTGCAATTTTCATTTCTTCACGTGTCTGCGTAGCCAATGTTATTAATGAATCCGTCGAATGTACGACCTGGACAGGGAGAAGCTCTTTTTTGACAAGTCGGGTTGTTTTCTCAGGCAGGCCAAGCATAGAATTTAACTGGCACACTTGTACCTTCAGTCCGGTGAGTAAATCTGTTTTTTGGTTTTCGATAGTTGAGATTCTGACTTTGGTTGTCAGTACTTCATACTGTGTGGCAGAACCGGTTTCTTTTTTCTTTTCAATGAAATGAAGGTGTTCGTTTAGGGTACTGATTTCTTCATCTTTGATCCGTATGGCTTCCTGCAGGAAAACAATGGAATAATAAATATTTGCCACTGATAACGACAATTTTTGTCTGAGTTGTCCGGTGGTTAATTTGACCACTTCCTTACTCTGGTTTTCAAAGGCCACCTTTTTAGCTGTCTTGCCAAAATCATAGATAGTCTGATTGTAATCCAGCGATGCTGAATAATTATCTGCCGGATAAAGGTCAAATGTGCCGAGTTGGGGCAGAGTCATAGACGACAGCGGGCCAATATGAGTGTAATTCGAATTGATACTGACGTCAGGCAGGTAACCGGATTTCGCTAATCCAATGCGGGCATCAGCGGCGTTTAATTCAAGTTCACTCTTTTTGATTGCAGGATAATTGGTAATCACCTGATTCAGTATACTGCGAAGCGAGATGGAATCGGTTGTTGTTTGTTCCTGTGCAGAAAGTGATGCAGTACAGACCAATGTGATGAATATATATATGATTAATTTTAAAGGTTTCATTAGCTTAACATTATTTATTAGTTGATAAAGTATACAGTTCATAAAGTTCATAAAGTATAAAGTTCATAAAGTTTTAGAAACTGTTTTGAATTTTTTATTTTAAATATTTTGCCACCAGGTCACTAAGACACCAAGGAACACAAAGTGCTCATTTACTGAAATATTATCTTTGTGAACCTTTGTGCCTTAGAGCCTTTGAGGCAGAAAAATTATTCATAAAATTTGCTTTATTAAAATTCAAAACAGTTTCTTATAATAAAAGAGTTTACGAATATTTTAAATTTGTTCATTATATTATTCATTATATTATTATTTAGATTGTTTAGACTATTGACTGTCAGGCATTCAGAAATAGAAGATATTATTTTTTCTCTTTTAACATATTACCTAAGCTAAAACTTCAATAATGCTACCTTTGAATTAATAGCCATCAGTCTAACGGTCTATAGTCTGACTATCTGAATAGCTATTATTGTTTTGTCTTCAACTTTTACTTTATAAACTTTATGAACTTTATGAACTCTGTAATTCTTGTTTTTTCTTATAACGTAAAATAACGGTCGGGATGAATGCAAGAACAGTGATGATGGCTGCCAGTAGAAAATCGTCATCAATTCCCTGGATATAGGCTTGCTTGTTTATATTAGAAAACAATATACTTTGCCCTTGTTTCATTGCTGTAGCCATTGAGCTTCCTCCCTGTGCCTGCATGAAATAAGCCAGATGGGTCATCACATTTTTAAATTCCTGCGTCCCGGCCTGTATGGCATTACCAAACATCTGGGCATGGTAAATCACCCGTGAGGTCAGCAGTGTGGTAAAAATGGCCACACCGATACTTCCGGCAATCTGACGGATTGTGTTGGTTATGGCGGCTGCCTGGGCCATCTTTTCGCGGGGCATAGTATAAAGGGATAAAGTACTCAGAGGAGTGAATATCATACCCATCCCAAAGCCCCTGATATAAAGAGAAGTCATAATATAGGAATGTTCCGACAGGAAAGATAAATCCGAGTTGATATAAAAACTGAATGCCAGGAGAAAAATTCCAATGATCATGGGTATTTTCGGGTTTATTTTGGAGGCCGTGAATCCCGAAAGAGGAGACATAATTCCCTGGATGATACCCACAGGCAGGAAAACTGAACCGGCCTGCACCGCCGTATAATCGAGTGAATTTTGCAGGTAAAGGGGCAGCAGGAAGGTGCTGCCGAACATTCCCATACTGAAAATAAACAATACAATGTTGCAGAACCCGAAATTAAAATCCTTCAGCAGACGCAGCTCAATAAGCGGATGTCTTGTTGTAAGTTCATGGGTGATAAATACGGTCAATGCAATAATTGAGATGGCAAAACAAGCCAGAATATACGGTGCCGACCATCCGTCAGAATTGGTTGCCGCATTTCCTTTTGATAAGGCAAAAAGGAGAACCGGCAGGAATATGACCACAGATATAAATCCAATAAAATCAAAGTCTTTTATTTTTTTGTTGATATATTCTTTTTGAATAATAATGGTAAATAACATTGCTATGACACCTATCGGAATATTTACATCAAAAATCAGCTGCCAGCTGAAATTGTCCACCAGGTAACCGCCGATAAGTGGTCCGAAAGAAACAGAGGCTGCCGCAGCAATAGCCCAGAAGCCAAGGGCAATACCCCGTTGCCTGAGAGGGAATTCTCTTGTTATTATTGCCATACCAAGCGGTTGGATGGTTCCTGCCCCCAGGCCTTGTATGATACGGGCCATAATCAGAGTGTTTTCATCGTGTGATAAACCACAGAGCAATGAGCCAAGTGTAAAAAAGAACAAGCCCATAAAATAGATCCGTTTGAACCCGAACTTGTCGGCAATCCAGCCTGAAGTGGGCAGCATTACTGCCATTGCAAGCATATAAGCTGTGATTACCCATTCGATCTTATCCAGGTTGACGCTGAAAGAAGACATGATTTTTGGTAAGGCTACATTGACAATAGTTGCGTCAAGCATGGCCATAAAAGTACCAAGCATGATATTTCCCAGTACAAACCATTTGTAAAATTCATGCTGGGGATGAAAGGCCGAATCACTGTTGCGTACCTTACGTCGGATCCGATGGGATAAGGAAACTTTACGCATTATTCTTTGATGATTTTAATCAGGCTTGACATGCCGGATAAAAATCGGAATGATGATATGTTCACCCCGTTTTCAGTTGCATCTATTGAAATCTTAAGCGGAACGCGCTGGGTTACTTTTGTGAAATTACCTGAAGCGTTATTTGCCGGGATCAAAGAGAATTGCGAAGCAGTACTCGAACCGATTGAAAATATTTTACCCGTAAAAGTCACTCCCGGAAAGGCATCAATGCTGAATCTGGCTTTTTGCCCCAAATGAAGTTTACCGACTTTTGTTTCTTCAAGGAATACGATAATCCAGAATTTGTAATCATTGTTAATGGTGTAAATTGATTGTCCCGGTTGCACAATGTCACCCGGAAGCAGCCATCGTCTGGCTATCACACCACTGACCGGTGCATACAACCTCGTATTGTTTAGCTGGGTCTTAATGACTTCAATCTGGGCGTCAGAAGTTTCAACCGCTTTAACAGAACTGGCAATCTGCGACCTTGACACTTGTAACTGAGCTCTTGCGGCATCCAGTTGTGCCTGGGCCAATTCAAGGGCTTTCTTTGCATGATCGAATTGTTCTTTCGAAATTACTTCACCCTGAAATTGATTTTTAGCCCTGTCAAAATCTTCCTGTGCACGGTTTACACCCACTTCCAGCACTTTCATGTTTGTTTCGTCATACGAGTATTTCGCATCGGACTGTTCTTTCGATGCTATGGTCTGTGCTTTGGCTGCAAGAGCTTGTTGTTTCTGGGCAAGCAGATCGGTGCTGTCTAACACGGCTAATAACATTCCGGCTTTTACTGAGTCGCCTTCCTGCAAGTAAATTTTGCTTATTCTCCCGAGTATTTTGGAACTTACTGACACATTATCCGAATCCACATGCGCATCATCTGTGGTAATATATTTTGAATATTCCCGGTACCAGATAATTCCTGATATGACTACTGCTAAAACTACGATAGTCAGAGGGATATAAACCTTCAGGTTCTTTTGTTTTTTCATATATTCAGTTCAATAAGTTTGTAAAGTTTATAAAGTTCGTAAAGTTTGTAAAGTTTATAAAGTTAAATCTTTTGCTTTTAGTCTTATGTCTTATAACTTATGCCTAATGCCTGGTGCCTAATGCCTATTGCCTATTTGACTGATAGCGATTTGCAATGACCATGATCTTCCTCATTGAAGATAGTGATCAGTATTTCTTTCACTTGCCTGGAAGCTCCGGAAAGGACTTTAAGTTTATTTTCATCCAGTTCCGACAACTTTTTACGTAAATCTTCACTGATGTCTTTTTTAATAGCAATAAAGCTTTCAATGCCTTTTTCCGTTATTTTGATATTAACGATCCGTCGGTCGTGTGGTTCATTAATCCTTTCGGCAAGACCTTCTGCAATCAGCCTGTCAACTAACCCGGTAATATGAGGATTTGGCATAGCCAGCTTGTGTCCGATTTCCGACATGGATAATATCCCATGGCTTTTAAGCACACTCATCACAAACAAAGAACCAACAGGTATATTAGTCTTGGATTTTACTCTCTTAATCAGGTTTTTGTGAAGAAGGGGCAGAATAGCCATCAGATTTTCAGCCACTTTGTCAATATTTGTTTCTGACATATTGTTCAATTGTTACATTTTAATAAAAGTTACAAATATAGAACTATTACCATATTGCAAATATTATCCAGTTAAAATATTTTTTTGATCATCATATTCAATCTCATCTTCTTTCTATTCTTGACTAATGTTCAGTAAACAATTATTTTTATATTTGTTACTTTTTGTCGTCACAAAAAGTAACCAAAAAAGACTTAACGAATTGAACTCGCTCCGTCTCGTTCCTCGACTTCTCTCAGACAGCAATTCGTTGATAAGGATTTATATTTTATGCTTCGCATTCATATTTGATAACAATGACTTGTAAAAAAGATTTGACATTTTCAGTTATCCCAAATTATTGCAATACACATCAGGCACCAGGGAAACCGCCTCAGATTAATTTGCGTGGAATTCAAAGAAAATTTGTGTGTGCAGGGACTGGCAAGCAGCCCACGAGTACCGGCGGAAGAATTAATATTTATTGAAACTTGCAAATTCCGGTACGGCTTGGGCTGCGTGAAAACAAATTTTCTGTAGAATTTAGCAAATTCATCTGCAGCGGTGACTTTTCTTTGCTTACTTTCTTTGTGTGGCAGACAAAGAAAGTAAGAATCAATACTTTTGTTTTAGCATAAAAGATGTGCATAAATAGTTTGGCTGAAGCTTAGGACTATTCAGATTTTAACCCTCAGGACTTTTTGAGCAGAGACTATTTAAATGTCGTTAAAATGATTCTAACAATAATAAATATAAATATGATCACCTTAAAAAGGGATAGTAAAAAATGCATTTATAATCTCTTATTTGCTTTCATCATGTTTTTTTCTTTTGTTGCCAGCGCTCAGGACAGTTTATACATTTCTAAGCAGATTCCTGTTACAAAACTCTTTTATCAGTTTGATAAAAACCTAATCGGATCTTTTAAATATAATTATGGATTGAATTATCTGGTTGCAGGTATTGCTACATATAGCCTGATTGAAGGAGATGCCGACTGGAACTGGTATCGTTATACATACAAAAACAAATGGATTTATAATACAGGTTATGCATCAGTATATACCGGTTGGGTTGTCCCTTTTGCAGTTCCTTTGAGTTTATACTTGTATGGGAGATCTGAAAGAAATACAGAATTGCAAATCACCGGCCTGGCGCTGGGGCAGGCGGCGCTGATTGCCGAAACAACAGCAGCAACCTTTAAAACACTGACAGGAAGAAAACCTCCTACTAAATTAAAATATACCGATGATTTTCGCGGCGATTTCAGATTTGGTTTTTTAAAAGGCGGTGTTGATAATGGCTGGCCAAGCAGTCACACTACCATAGCATTTGCCATGGCAACCACATTAGCTGAACTTTACCCTGATAATACCGTAATTAAAATAGGGGCATTTACTTATGCCTCTTTGATAGGGTTCGGGGTTTCAACTAATATTCATTGGTTTTCTGACGTAGTTGCCGGCGCTTTAATTGGTTATGCCGTTGGTAAATCTGTCGGAATAAGTTTCCGGAATCTGAAAAATAATACTAGTAAAACGCAGACATATAACTTCTATATTACTCCATCGGGAGCAGCTTTTAATTATTGGTTTTGATAGCATACAGAAATTTGGATTAATAATATAAAACAGCTTAGAGAATGGATAAAAATGAGGCTATAAATATTGCAAAGAGATATTTAAAATCAATAAGCAGAAAATATCAAATTGAAAATGCTATTCTTTTTGGTTCTTTTGCCAGGGGGACAAATCATCCTGATAGCGATATAGCTATTGTTTTTAATTCAGTAGATAACATAATAGATATGCAGATCGAACTTATGAGTTTGCGTAGCGATGATGATTTAATAATAGAACCACACCCTTTCATTATTTCAGATTTTAATGATACAAATCCGGTAGTAGCTGAAATATTAAAATACGGGATAGTAATTACAAATTACGTAGCATAATAGTAATACATTTTACCTGCCACTGTTTTTCTGAAGAAAATTCCGAAAAAACTGGTGTTTAAAACCAGGGAAAATGCTTATCTTTGAAATTATTAAATTTAGGATAAAGAACCTAAATTTTTCACATGAGAAAAAAGCCCTGCGGGGAAAAGAATTTACGGATTACGAATTACGATTTAAAAACGAACAACATGTTGGTAAGTTTGCTGTCTTAAGCGCCTAAAATGATTTTCAATGATGAAATCAATAATTTCAGATAAATGTAAAATATGGGGGATTAAGACAACCCGTATAGCAATACTTAAGGCAAACTTTAGATAGCGGAATGTTAGTGTTAATTACAAAAATATGCGACAGATATTTTCACTTTTGACAATTATATTTTTGCTAGCTTGCGGACAGCAACCAAGCAGTCAATCTCTGCAGACAGGTGTATCATCGAAACAACTAACAAAACAACATAAAAAAATAAAATCAAAAACAATACTTGAATATTTTACCAATAAAATCAACAATGATTCAGAAAGTATTAAAAAGAAAACTATTGAACTATTTGATACTAGTGGAATATGTATAGACAGAACTATTTACAACGAAATCAACAATGAAATATTAGTAGAACATTTTTATATTGAATTGAAAAATGATACTATGTTTAAATATTGGAAGTCAATACATGATGAACGTTCGCTTTCTTTGGAATTATCAGCAAAGGAAACTTATTTACATAATCGTAAAATTGCTGTTTGGTCTGATAATAAAGGGTATGTTAGTTATCTTTTAGATGGAGATGAGGCAGCGATTGGAGAATTTGGAATCCCATCTAAAAAATTATTATATTATGGCGAAAATGGGAAATTAGCAAGAACGATTTTTTCTCAAAACAATAACTGGATAACAACAGAATATTTATATCTGGGCGATAAGTTAAAAAAAATGACAAAAGCTTCCTTAGGACAAGAGTCCTCAGAAGAATATTATTATGATAGCAAAGGGAGAAAAATAAAACAGATATGTTTTTATTATATTAATAAGAGTAAAACAAAAAAATATGGTCAATGGCATTATAGATATAATGACAAGGACAGTATCATTAGTTCATCACATTATGATAACGATAAATTAATTTTAAAATATGAATATATATATAATAATGATGGCAACGTGGTGCTGGAAAATGCTTATTGTGGTTTTAAAAATAATGACACTACAAGACTAGATCAAATTACAGAATATTATTATAATTCTTCAAAACTACTTGTTCAGAAAACAATATATTTTGAAAATTATAATCATCCTTTTTTAATGGAATATTATAAATTTGACTCCATTAATTACCTTGTTGAAGCAAGAAAATTTGTCAATAATAGATTACCGGATGGGAAAGGATATTTTGATAGACGAACAACTCGATTCTCATATACATTTTATTAATCTGGACAATGCGCAACGAAAGGACAACACAAAATAAGAAACTAACGCTAAAAAACTGCTAAGCCCAATGGCTATCGGCAATTTTGAAGGCATGGTACTAAATAAACCACAAACAAATTCGAATAATCTGACATTAAACAACCGCTGCTACTAAAGCCAAACCACGGGCATCAGTTGATTAAGTGTGATTTCTCTTTGAGTGAAATTTAAGATAATTGCTTATCTTTGCAAAGTAAATAAGATCAGATATGCAGGATTATAAAAATATAATAACGATAGAACCTGGAAAACGGGGAGGGAAACCTTGTATCCGGGGAATGAGAATAACTGTTAATGATATTCTTGGTTGGCTGGCATCAGGTATGACAATAAATGAAATACTTGATGACTATGATGAACTGACATCAAATGATGTTTTTGCTGCATTAAGTTATGCGGCGGACAGAGAAAATAAAATTTATCAGGTAGCTATATGAAATTGCTATTTGACCAAAATATTTCTTTTCGGATCATGAAAAAAATTGTAGCAAACATTCTTCCGCTTCTCCTGAGTTTATTTTTCTACTCATCGTTCGCCCAGCCGGCTTCGTTTGTACCCAAAGGAATTGGTGGCGGTGGTTCCTTGTATTTTCCATCCATAAACCCGGCAAATGATAATGAGTTTTATGTGAGTTGCGACATGAGCGAATTATTTCACAGCGCTGATTTTGGAAATTCTTACTCGCAGGTGCATTACTCAAAACTCCAGGTCTCCGGTGTTTCCACCTATGAATTCACCATAAACCCGGATGTTGCCTATTGTATCTCCAATGACGGAAATAATATCTATCCTGTAAAAACCACAGATGGAGGAAGTACCTGGAATGCAATCCAGGCTTATAATCTGGCTACTTATGGCTCTGTTTACAAAATGTACGCAAATTATAATGATCCCAACCAGCTTTTAATTAATGCCTATGGCGACATATTGTTTTCCGGTAACGGAGGCACCTCGTTCAGTCTCGTAAAACATACGGCAAATATGGGTGCAGGCATAATCATGGGCGGAGTTCTTTGGGATGGAAGCAACATTTATATCGGGACAAATGAGGGGCTGATCACATCCTCCGATTCGGGAGTGTCATTTTCGGTGCAGGCAACTACCGGCATTACAACAGGCCAGGTAATCTGGAACTTTGCCGGAGCCAAAAACGGAACAAGCTTGCGATTTACCTGTATTACAGCAAATACGTCCGATGTCTATAATGGCTTAATGCCCTATGATTATTACAATTTTGCAAAAGGCGTTTATACCATGGACAACGATAATGGAACATGGGCCTCAAAGTCGGCAGGTATTAATTTTGCGAACGATTTTGTTATGTACGTGGCCATGGCCCGGAATGATATTAATTCGATATATCTTGGAGGCCATGACGCAGCATTAAGCGCACCGCTGGTTTATAAATCCACAAATGCCGGAACCGGATGGAACAAAGTGTTTAATACAACCAACAATGCCAATATTATCACTGGATGGGAAGGAGCCGGTGGTGATAAAGCATGGAGCTGGAGCGAAATGTGCTTTGGTATTACTGTGGCTCCCGGGAATTCTGACAAAGTTCTATTCGGAAGTTACAGCAATGTTGAATCGACTATAGATGGCGGTACTTCCTGGAAACAGGCATATGTCAGTAATGCAGACCAGCATCCGGCCGGGGCGGCAACTCCGCAAAAACAATCTTATACAAGCATTGGACTTGAGAACACTTCCTGCTGGCAGGTGCTATGGTCTGATGAAGATAAAATGATGGCCTGTTTCAGTGATATCGGCGGAATACGAAGTACTGATGCCGGTGATAAATGGAGTTTTAACTATAACGGCTTTTCGGTAAATTCACTCTACAGGCTTGTTAAAACCAATGACGGAAAGCTATACGGCGCCTGTTCGGGCATACATGATATGTACCAGAGTACACGCCTGAAAGATGCGCAACTTGATGCTTCCGATGCAAGCGGTAAAATTGTATTTTCAACCGACAGCGGGGCTAACTGGACAACATTGCATTCGTTCGGGCATCCTGTATTCTGGATTGAGAATGATCCCAACAACACGGAAAGAATGTACGCTTCGGTCATTCATTTCGGAGGAACCCAGGGCTCGCAGTTTGGAGGCATTTACATCACCAATAACCTGTCAGCAGGCGCTGGTTCTGTCTGGACTAAATTACCTGATCCGCCCCGTACAGAAGGGCATCCGGCCTGTATCCAGGTTCTGAATGATGGTAAAATGGTTTGTACTTTTTCGGGAAGGATCAATCCAGCCGGATCATTTACCGGCAGCAGCGGGGTGTTTTTATATGATCCTGCCGCAGGTTCATGGACTGATAAGAGTGATGCAGGAATGTACTATTGGTCGAAGGATATCATCATTGACCCAACATATGTGACCCAGAATACCTGGTATGTTGCAGTTTTCAGCGGCTGGGGCGGAGCTCCGAATGGCCTGGGCGGGTTATATAAAACGACAGACCGGGGAACCACCTGGACAAAACTCACCGGCTCCCAGTTTGACAGGGTTACATCCATTACTTTCAACCCGCAAAACACCGGCCAGGCATATCTCACAACAGAAACACAGGGTCTATGGAGGAGCAGCAATATGAATTCCGTGACTCCTGCATGGACATTGGTCGGCAGCTATCCTTTCCGCCAACCCGAAAGAGTTTTTTTCAATCCTTATGATCAGAACGAAATGTGGGTCACCAGTTTCGGCAACGGAATGAAGCTTGGGTTAATCAATTCATCAGGAATTAATGAAATGGATGATGGTAATAATAAGATAAAAGTTTATCCCAATCCGTTTAATGAACAGATATATTTCACTAATCTGAATGATAATCCTGTTATTTCAAAAGTCAACATTTACAATGTCCAGGGACAATTGCTCATTTCAAAACAGGTTGAAACAAATTATGTGAATACAGTTTCTTTGAGTTCCGGGATTTATATCATGGAATTTATTTTCAATGATCATTCAAAATGTTACAGAAAGATTATTAAATAATTCAGGTTGTTTAGATTTATGAATTATGTTATAAGTTATAAGTCATAAGTTATAAGTCGTAAGGCAATATTCGTAATTCGTAACTCGTAATTCGTAACTTTCAAAGCTTATTTGCAGAAAGTATTGTATTTGAAAATGCAGTACAGTGCGCGCAAACCGTCGCGGTAACTGATCTTTTTTCCTTCTTTATATGTTCTGCCATAATATGAAATACCGACCTCGATAATTCTCACATCCGGCAACCTCGAAATCTTTGCAGTTACTTCCGGTTCAAAGCCAAAGCGCTTCTCCTTCAATGAAATGCTTTTCAACAAGTGAGCTCTGAAGAGTTTATAGCAGCTTTCCATGTCGGTAAGATTCAGATTGGTAAACATATTTGAGAGAAAAGTAATCAGTTTGTTACCAATCGAATGCCAGAAAAACAGGATCCTGTGCGGGTCCCCTCCCATGAATCTTGAACCATAAACCACATCGGCAAAGTCATCAACGATTGGTTTAAGCAGCCGGTTATACTCTTCTGGATCATATTCAAGGTCAGCATCCTGAATAATGATATAATCTCCCGAGGCCAGTTCAATACCTGTTTGTATGGCAGCTCCCTTTCCCTTGTTGGCAGAGTGTTTGAAATAAAGTATATTTTCTGTTGGCCGGCCGTTGATATAATTGAGTACCAGTGATTCAGTATTATCAGTGGAGCAATCATTCACTACAATCACCTCCATTCCGATAGAGGCAATCAGATTCACAGAAATGACTTTATCAAGAATTTTCCGGATTGTGTTTTCTTCATTATAAGCCGGGATAATCACCGATAATTTCTGTGCCATGGCATCAGTTTGAAAGGGTGAAAATACGAATCATCTCATTTACGGTCAAACCAAAATTATCTGGTTATTATCAATTTTTTAGTTTTTATGAATTCACCGGATTTAATTGTAATAAAATAAACTCCATTACTTAAATCAGCAACATTAATTTTCTGTATTGAAGACCTCAATATTTCTTTTCTTTCCAGGGTTCCCATGATATTATAAATATCTAAGGTCATATTCTTTGATTTCACATTACTAATATTTATAGTAATTATTTCAGAAGCGGGATTGGGATATACATACAGATCATTTGCGGAAGTAATGATTTCAGGAATTCCTGTTGTAAATTCATTACAATCATCCACAAACAGTCCGTTTTGCCAGCAGGCAAGGTTAGCAATTGGTTCTTCAAACAAGTAATCCTGATGATTTACATACCAGTTATTTACAAGCTTTCCAATGATGGTATCATACTTATATAGCCATAGCCAGCGAATAGTATGATCAATATTATCAGAAGCGGTCGGGTCTAACCAGCCCCGGAAAGTAGGGTTGGTTATATCTGAATTGCTCCATAAAACATTTTTAAATGTATTGCTGAAACGATGTAGTTTTTGCTGTGAATAAGAGGAAGAAAACAGACTGTCGCAGGCAATTTCTGTGAGAAATTCCACATCAATATTTGCATGCCCGATATCCTCTGCACGCCTGTATGCATCGACATAAAGATTGAACCCCAGGCTGTCAGGAAAACCGGTGGATTTTCCGAGAATATAGTTGTAATACTTTGGGCTGGTATCATAGAATTTCACCCAAAGCTCTATTTTATCAAAATTATTAAGATCAGGTTGATGAGGAACCAGTACATAACCGTAACTAAATTCCAGAGCCTGTCCCACCTTGCCTGTCACCCACGACGTATTACCATTCAATGTACCATTATGACCATTTCCTGAAATATCATCTGCATTTCCTTCAAAAGGCCACCAGGCAACCAGGTTATTATTCTTATAGAATTTGACCTCATCCAATATACCTTCCAAATATGAAGAATTTGTCGCAACAGGGTTCCTGCCGATATACAAATCTGAAGTGGTAAACATATAAGTTGAATCCCATGGGGCTTCATTCATAAATATCAGATTAAGCCCAGTGCTGTCATACATTTTTAACTTGATAGAATCCGCCGGTCGCGTAATTTCTAAATAATACCATTCGTTTGCAGTAATTGGTTCCGTTATTTGCGGACCTTGTGCGTTTTGCTGGCTGTCCCATCCGTAAAATGTAAGATAGTCCCCATCGTCCCAATATCGCCAGATATAAGCATCAGAAGGTGGAGGTACATAACAAAGACCCTGATGCGGGTATTGCATACCTGCCCACTGCCAGTTCGGCCCGGTATATGTCCAGGCTGAAAAATCCTGAAAAAAATTATCAGTTATATTTTTTACAGATTGATAATAATAGTTTGCAAGGCTTGTATCAGGAGTTTGATAATATGGTGGTTTATAATGTATTGTACGCGTTAGTTGCTGAAGATTAAGTAATAAATTACCATAGGAGCAATACCAATTAAAGGGATCTTTCCAGTAAGGATAGTTTCTCCAGTGTGGAATTATTACAGTTTCAATATAATTCAGGTAAGTATTTGCCAGATTTCCATAGGTGGTATATAGGAGGCTGTCATCGAATACCATTCTGACAAACCTTGCAATAGGAGTATAACCGTGTCCCGCTTTTACCAGAGCATCTTCTTCTGTCAGGTTATTATTGATTACGTAACTACAGTGATTTGTAAGATAAGTAAGCCATTTTTGCTGTTCAGCCTGCGATTCTCCTCTTGCAACAGATACCCGGTACATAGATATATATGCCCTCATGGTATAACTTTCTGACCAACCCAGGTTAGGAACCGTAGGAATATCAGCAGGATAAGTACTATTAAAAGTTTCATACCAATCAACCTGAGCATTAACAGGCATACAAAATAACAAAATAATTCCTGTGATAAGGTATTTAAATAATTGCATAAAATCAGGTTTGAAATTTGTTTTTATTACAATTTACATTTATCCTAAACAATGTACTTGATATTTTCTAAACATTGCGATTAAGAAAATTTAAACATTTCAAGAAATTGTTAAATCATCTTTTGGGTGTAATATTCAATTTTCTAAATCGGGATTACCTTCATGAATTCATTGTTTCACATTGTCTCTAATGATTTGTTCAGGTAAATAATATTGATCTCAGATGGAAAATTTCTCTTACCAAATGGTGTATAAGAAATAATTCCATAAGATACCCTGCTGCCTGAAGCGGGGAGCTTCATTTTTTATGCTGTACGTGAGATCGCTTCGCTAAGTCAACGATATCAGATTTATAAAGGGAGTAATCATCTGATTTAATGATAACATCAAAAATCAAAAATCGTTAATCGATATTCGTTAATCAAAATTGAAGATTATGGACAGCCTCTACTTAGTGATCATCATAAATGATTCCCATTCTTTCACCGAGTCGCGGTTGGCAATCAGAATGAGCTTGTTATCCTTATCGGCACTGACAAACTTTCCGTTATTGGCTTTGAATGCGACCCATTCTTCAGAAATCTTTACGAGAGTGAATTTCTCCCAGTCCTGAACAATGATACTTCTGGCATATAATAATCCGGTCTTGGGATCGACTGAAACATATTTGCCATTGCTGCCTTTAAGAGCTATCTTACCGTCACCCTGATCTATCATGGTGAATGTTTCCAGTGTCCCGGCATTGTTACGATCGGCAAATAACTGATTGCCCTTGTCCTGGTCAGCGGTCACAAACTTTTCATGATACGATTTTAACTGTATGGTTTTCCCCGTTTTTGCAGGTTCCTGTGAAAAGCCGGTCAAGGCAAAAACACCTGCCAATACTAATAATAGAAATGCTTTTTGTTTCATATACTAAGAATTAAAATTAGGTATTCTATTTATCCTGAATAATTCAAAAAAATATTAACTTCGTGAAAATTAGTGTCTTTGAGTCTTTGTTGCAGAAATTAGTCTTGCCACTAAATCACTAAGACACAAAGAAATCACAAAGTTTATGAATTAAGCAGGTTATCTTTCTGAAAGTACAAATTTATGACATTAATGCTGCAAAGCAAAAGAAACCTCATTTTTTAACATTCGGTTATTCATTAGCGAAGCGCCAAAGAATTTACTGAATGACAAAGGTATTGAAGGATCTTCCTTCAAGCCTGGCAGTGAACTTTTTGTTTCCAAATTTTACAGAATAATCCTTTTCTTTTTTATCATGATTGGCTACTACAATAATGATTTCGCCTCCCGGGTTCATGAATGCCACTACATCTTCTTTTGCAGGTGAAATCTCAAGCACATTGGCTTTGCTGTCGATAAAATGGCTGAAATGCTTCATCAGGTAAAACTCAGGATTAAATGTCACTTCTTTAGTCTTGCGGTCAATAGTGATCAGGCTGTTTTGAACCCATCCCCAGGAGCTTTTCCCTGTTTCATCAAGTACCATGTTCCAGTACATATAAGAACCGGCTCCATAACTGAGATAAAATTTCATGAGCCCAAAAGTATTACGGGCCGCCTTCCAGTCATTTGAACCATTACCACACTCTGATTCTGTCTGCATGATTTTTAATTGCGGATATTTGCTGTGGGTTTCGATCAGTGCGCCTTTTCCACCCCATTGCAAACCAATCCCTTTCACATAGTCACGAATTTCAGGTCTGGTCATTACTGTATCAATATTTTCAATATATGGCCTTTCCACCGTTCCCAGCCAAATTTCGGTTCCGGGATTATCTGACCTGAACCTGGGTTCCAGGTACTTTGCAATGAAACCTGCCAGGTCGGATGATTTCCAGACACAACTCGGAAAAACCTGGCAGGAATTGTATTCATTCTGAACATGAAGGGCATAAATATCTATCCCTTCATTTTTGTAGGCAGTGATAAATTTTGAAAGATATAAGGCATAGGCCTGAAGCGACCTTTTATCAGTTTTCATCAGGGTCTGGCCTTCTTTTCCGTTACAGCAGGTGAGTCCATTACTTTTTGATTTCTTACAGGCATAGTGGTTGTTTGTTTTCAGCCATGCCGGCGGGCTCCAGGGGGATGCCCAAATCTTAAGCCCCGGATTATAGGCCTGGGCTGCCAATATATAAGGAATCAGGTAATGCCGGTCGTGGTCAACCGAAAAATTTTCCATGGCATAATCACCTTCCCTGTCGTTCAATGAATACCATTTGAGGGCATAATCGTTGGCTCCCACCGGCATTCGGCAGATATTAAACCTGCATCCCTTACTCCGGTCAAATAATTCGCTTAAAATGGAATCCTTCATGGTCTTGTTCAGAAGACTCAGAACCTCCCATCCTTTCTCATTGAAACAGCCACCGAAACCATCAATTACCTGCTTTTGTCTGTCCGGAAAGACTTCCACTGAGATGGCTTCGCCATTGTAGTAATCTTTGACTTCAATATCTTTTTGCTTCACCCAACGATGGCTGTCAGTGCTGCTTACCCACTGTACTGCCGGCTTTTTCTGTGCATCAGCCATAGCACCGGAAGCAATAAATAGCAAACTGATAAAGAGTATTTTATCAATCATATTACACAGAGTTCATAAAGTTAAAAGTTTATCAAGTTCATAAAGGTTTATCTACTTATAAATACGAGATATAATTTATTTCACTGTTGTCCGATAAAAATAACAAAACAAAACTTAGTTACCTCGCTGCACTTCGTTTCGCTCGGAATGACATGCATTTAAGAGATGGAAGAGTGGGGGTTACTGTAGGCATCGCATCCAGTAACCCCCACTCCATAAAAATCATCAGAACAGCTTGTCATTCTGAGCGAAGCGAAGAATCTCAAACTTTTGACCTTACAACAATGAATTTATTTTGGACATTTTTAACAATAAATCAATATTGTTTAATTAAGAATAGAACGCAGATGACTGGGATATAAACAACGCACATTTGCGCCGATTAAATCCTTAAATATCAGCGTTCTATCAAAATTATCGCAAAGTTAACAATCGAATTACTTTTTCAGGATGGTAAAATCCACCCGGCGGTTTTTAGCCTTGCCTTCTTCACTGTCATTAGCGGCAACCGGTTTGGATTTGCCATAACCTTTGGCCTGGATTTTCTGGGCCTGGATACCCTGTGAAACAAGGTAATCCTTAACAGCCTGGGCTCTGTCCTGCGAAAGTTTGTTGTTTACTTCGTCGCTTCCTACATTGTCGGTATGCCCCGATACTTCTATCTCAAGGGTAGGATAATCCTTGAAAAGCTGTACTACGCGGTCAAGCTCGGCATATGAGTCGGCTTTCAGAGTTGATTTACCGGTCTGAAAGAAGATGTTATTCAATTTCACTGTTTCACCAACAGCAATTGAGACCAATGATAAATCTTTGGTAATAGGTCCCTTTGATGCATCTGTATTCACCATTTCGTTTACCGATACATAGTCTTTTGCCTTCGCATAAAAGGCAATCTTTTCCCCTGCAGGCAGGCTGGCCTGGTAGGAGCCCGTAACCGGGTCAGAAGTTACGCTTGCCACAATATTTCCCGAAACCACTTCTTCAAATGTAATATCTGCCTTGATTGGCTGTCTGGTTTTGGAATTGAGCACCTTGCCGCTGATGCTTACCGTTTTCTTTTCCACAGGTGTCGATTCATCTTTGATCACGATAACACTGAATGATTCCCATTCGGCAACACTGGTCCTGTTTGCCAGCAACAGGCCCCCTTTGTTATTATCGGCTGACACAAATTTGCCGTTGAAAGCTTTCAGCGCTACCCAGTCGTCGTTTACTTTAATCACGGTAAATGATTCAGGATCTCCGACCATCACGCTTCTGGCGATCAGGGCGCCGTCTTTCTTATCATCCACCGACACATATTTCCCGCTATAAGCCTTAAGGGCTACTTTGCCCCCGGGAAGATCTTTCATCACAAACTGCTCCCATTCTTTGGCGTTCTTGCGGTCGGCAACCAATTGACCGTCTCTCTTGGCGTCGGCAGATACATATTTTTCAAAATACGATTTCAGCACAATAGTTTTCTGTGCTGTAAGATTATTGCCGGCCAGGATAACCAGGATTACCGGCAGAATTAAAGTTAATACCACGTTTCTTTTCATGACAAGATAATTTATTTTATAAGTTGATATTTATTAAATAACTTATTAACCCGATTAGTTCATAAAATTTGTGATTTCTTTGTGTCTTAGCGACTTGGTGGCAAGACTAATTTCTGCCACAAAGTCTCAAAGATACTAAGTCTCACCAAGTTATTATTTTTCATGAATTATTCAGGTTAAATCTGTATTCACAACAAATTTACGCTTTTTAAAATATACTTCCAAATGTTTTAAATTTGTTCTCTTGTGGCTGTTCAGGTAGATAGGCTGTAGACTTCTGGCTTCTGGAAGAATATGGGATAGTTCAGAGCCTTCAGTCTAAAAGTGTGTTGTCAAAACCACTAAAAAGTCACGCTGATTTTAATCGAAAATTTATCTTACTTTGTCAAAAATTCATGTCATGAATTCAATATTAAAGACAAATCCATTACGGCAGTTTCTTATAGATTATTCAATCATACTTTGCTGGGTATTATTGTTATTTCAGGTTTTCTGCGCACATGCGCAAACGAAAGATGTCGATTATCACAAAATAACTTTACCCAACGGATGGAGCCTGAGCCCTGCCGGTGACCAGGTTCCACTGGGCGATCTTCCGCTCAACATTGCCGTTTCACCTGATCTGAAATATGCAGCGGTAACAAACAACGGCCAGAGCAAACAATCCGTGCAGCTCATCCGCCTCAGTGATAAGAAATTGCTTGATACACATGAAGTCGGGAAATCCTGGCTTGGACTGGTTTTTAGCGATGACGGCAAAAGCCTGTATGCATCCGGTGGGAACGACAACTGGATCATGAGGTTTGCTGTTGAAAATGAAAAGCTGGTTTGTCGGGATACCTTTAAGCTCGGTAAACCATGGCCCGAAAAGATTTCTGTTGCAGGAATAGCAGTTGACAAAACCCGTCATCACTTATTTGCAGTGACTAAGGAGAATAATTCCCTGTACTGCTTTGACATTGACACTAAAAAGATTCTGAAGCAGATCACGCTTGGGGGCGAGGGATACACCTGTCTTTTATCACCGGATATGAAGCAACTTTTTTGCAGTTGCTGGGGTTGCGATAAAGTTGAGATATTGAATACTGTTACACTTGAAACCGAAGGAAGCATCCCGGTGGGCGATAATCCCAATGATATGGTTATTGACAGCCAGGGTAAATTTCTGTATGTTGCCAACTCAAATGATAATTCCGTATCTGTGATTGATATTAAACGAAAATCAGTGATTGAAACCCTGAATGCGGCTCTGTATCCGATGTCACCTGCAGGTTCAACCACAAACAGTGTGGCTCTGGGTCAGGATGATCATACACTGTACGTGGCCAATGCCGATAACAATTGCCTTGCCGTTTTTGATGTCACCACTCCAGGTCACAGCAATGGATCGGGATTTATACCCACCGGCTGGTACCCGACCTGTGTGCGTATGGCAGGTAAAAAAATACTGGTGGCCAATGGCAAGGGACTGTCTTCATTTCCCAATCCCAAAGGACCAAATCCTGTTCAAAAGAAGAATAAGGTGGAGTACCAGGCGGGCGATCCCAAAAAAGCAGAAGAGGTTCAATATATCGGTGGACTTTTCAAAGGCACACTGAGCGTGATTTCTTTACCTGAAAACAAACAACTTTCGGCATGGACTCAGCAAGTCTATGCAAACACTCCGTATAAAAAGGAAAAAGAATTGCAAACCAATGGTATGCAGGGCAACCCGGTTCCACAACATGTCGGAGAAATATCTCCTATCAAATACGTTTTTTATATCGTCAAGGAAAACAGGACATACGACCAGGTACTGGGTGATATGCCTCAGGGAAACGGGGATACTTCACTTGTTCTTTTCGGGAAAAAGTACACTCCCAACCAGCATGCACTCGCTTCGGAATTTGTACTTCTCGATAATTTTTATGTGGACGGGGAAGTCAGCGCCGACGGGCATAACTGGAGTCTCGGCGCTTATGCAACCGATTATCTCGAGAAAAACTGGCCGACGAGCTACGGAGGTCGCGGTGGCAGCTATGATGCGGAAGGAACACGCGAAATTGCCAATAATAAAAACGGGTTCATCTGGGATTACTGCAAAAAATTCGGTGTTACTTACAGAACTTACGGTGAATTTGCTGATAATTACAAAGCCAATATTCCCGTACTTGAAGGACATCTTTGCAAACACTTTACAAGCTGGGATCAGAAAGTGATGGATACTACCCGATTCAGGCAGTGGAAGCACGATTTCGATTCACTGCTTTCCATTCACCAGCTCCCGCAGTTGAATACACTTCGCTTTATCAATGATCATACGGAAGGGATGAAGATCGGCCGTCCGACTCCCTTTGCCGAAGTGGCCGATAATGATCTGGCCGTGGGATTATTCGTTGATTACCTGAGTAAAAGTCCGGTCTGGAATGAATGTGCGATTTTCATAGTGGAAGATGATGCCCAGAACGGCCCCGATCATGTTGATGCGCACCGCAGCTCAGCCTATGTTGCCGGGGGATTCGTGAAACAATCTTTTGTGGATCATACACCATACTCAACATCCTCCTTTTTACGTACAATAGAACTGATACTGGGACTACCGCCCATGAGCCAGTATGATGCTGCATCCGAGCCTTTGTGGCGTTGTTTCGAACCATTGGCCAGCCATCCTGCATTTAAAGTCAGACCGCCACAAACCGATCTTTTCGAAAAGAATACTGCTTATAATGAATGGCAAAAGAAAAGTGAGGAATTCGATTTTGGCCGGGAAGACCGCGCACCCGACCAGGAACTGAACGAGGTGATTTGGATAGCTTGCCGGGGCAGTTCAAAACCATGCCCTCCGCCGGTACACGCTGCTTTCGTCAAGATTAGTAGTAATATTGATGATGATTAATTTATTAAAAATCAGACTGTAGGCTCATGAGTTATGAATTATGAGCCGCCTGAGGCGGAATGAAATATGAGTGATGTATTATAAATAACATTTATGGAAAAAAATAGCAGAATTTGTCCTTTGGAAAAAGCGGGCATGCTGGACAATTCTCTCAGGAAATTAGTTCAAAATCCTGCAAGAATATTAAAGCCCTATATCAGCAAAGGAATGACGGTTCTGGATCTGGGTTGCGGACCGGGGTATTTCTCAGTGGAAATTGCAAAAATGCTGGCTGATCCGGGAAAACTTATTGCCGCTGATTTACAGGAGGGAATGCTTGAAAAGCTGAACCTGAAGATCAGGGGAACGAATTTAGAGCACATGATCAGATTGCACAAATGTGAAGCTGATAAAACCGGTGTTACTGATATGGTGGATTTTATCCTGGCTTTCTGGATGATCCATGAAGTGCCTGATCAGGACAAGCTGTTTATAGAATTAAAATCAATTTTAAAACCCGGCGGGAAAATTTTCATCATTGAACCAAGATTTCATGTTTCAAAAAAATCATTTGATGAAATGATAAATAAATTTGAAAATATTGGATTTGAAATGATAGAAAGACCAAAAGTATTTTTTAGCCGCACAGTATTATTAGCCAAAATTAATGCGGAATAAAAGAAGTGATAAGGCATAAGTTATAAGTTATAAGTTATAAGTAATAAGTCATAAGTCGTAAGATATAATCACTCATCACTCATCACTCATAATTCATACAATGGATATCAGCAATTATAAAATTGAGCATCATTCGGATTTTAAGCTTTCTGACATAAAAACCGGTCAGACAGGTAAATTTGATTCGAAGGAGGAGGCTGAAAAACTACTGGCCGGGAATGTGGAAAAGATAGCAGAACTTCAAAGCAAGCTTTATGCTCAGGACAGGTACGCATTGTTAATCATATTTCAGGCTATGGACACAGCCGGGAAAGACGGGGCTATCAAACACGTAATGTCGGGATTGAATCCGCAGGCAACGCATGTACATAGTTTTAAACAGCCATCAGCAGAGGAAATGAATCATGATTATATGTGGCGTGCTGCAATGAATCTTCCGGAACGCGGATCAATCGGTATTTTCAACCGCTCATACTACGAGGAGGTTCTGGTGGTAAGGGTTCACAACCTGATTAAAAACCAGCAAATCCCGAAAGAATTTATTACTGATGATATCTGGAAAGACCGTTTTCGCCAGATACGTGATTATGAACGTTATCTTTTTGAAAATGGAACCATCACCATAAAGTTTTTCCTGCATATCTCGAAGGAAGAACAGAAAAACCGGCTGATCAACCGTATTGATGATATATCCAAAAACTGGAAGTTTTCTGCGACCGACATTAATGAACGTCAATACTGGAAAGAATATCAACAATGTTACCAGGAAGCAATCAGCGAAACAAGTACAAAATATTCACCCTGGTTTATTATACCATCGGATAAAAAATGGTATTCACGTTTAATGGTCTCGCAGGTAATTATTAATACACTGGAATCTTTAAAACTTGAGTACCCGGTCATTGGCAGCAAACAGGAAGAAGTGCTTAAAGAAATCAAACAAAAATTATTAAAAGAGGAATAATTTTTAATTATTATTAGGTGCTTAAATCTTGACGCATATTGGAAACAAATCACAAAATACAAATCACAAAAAACAAATAATAAACAATATCAAAATGTCAATTATGAAATAAACTACCTTGAATTTGTCATTTTGTTGATTGATATTTATTTGTTATTTGTATTTTGAGATTTGTGATTTCTTGTTTGCGTCTGGCTCGTCCAGGTTAGGTAGAGAATAGTATCTTTCCCAAAGTGCAATAGCATCAGCACAGTGCAATGTCCTGTGAAATATGAAATGAAAAAATATTAATCAGAATTATTTTGTATTTTTGATTCATTATGTACACGAAGATATTTAAACTCGCATCAGCAGGTTTAATCCTTGCTGTGACGGTTCTTTTCGCCGCACGTAATAACAATATAAAAACTACTGAATTTATCACAATTAAAAATTATTCCCATCGGATAAATGAATTATTTCATGCAGCCAAAGACACCAACGTAGTGAACCGTTTGTATGAGCTGGCAAAGAAATTCCAGAAAACAGACCTTGAAAAATGCTATACATATTGTGATTCTGCACTAGCAGTGGCTCAAGCCATTCATTGGAAAAAAGGGGAAGCAAAAGCTGTCTGTGCAAAAGGAGTAGCATGTGTAAATTTTCTAAAATACGAGGATGCAATTATCTTTTTGCGGGAAGCATTAAAAATTGCAGAAGAAATTAATGATAAATCACTTATTATTACAATTACAGACTATCTTGGTTATTCCCTTGCTTCAATAAATAATTTTACCGAAGCACTGGAACAATTTGGAAAAAAAATGGCCATAGACGATGAACTGGGAGATAAAAAAGGCTTAGCCTATGATTTACAAAGAATTGGTAGAATCAATGCAGATAATCTGTCAAATTACACTAAAGCAAAAGAATGCTTTGAAAAAGCACTGATATTGGATGAAGAACCGGGGGATCAAAAGGAAATAGAATATGATTTAAGTTTATTAGGACAACTTTATATAAAATTACCTGATTATCCGAAAGCATTGGAATATTTTGAGAAAGCCCTGAATATTAGCCGGAAAATAAATGATACGGTAACAATAATCAGAAATAATGGCAATATGGGGATTGCGTATAGTTATATGGCCGATTATCCCAAGGCATTGAATTGTGAAATGCAGGCATTAAAATTATCAGAAGAAACAGGGAACAAAAAAAGTGCAATGTTTAATGTCATGAACATCGGAAATATATACACCGATTTATCGAATAATGAAAAGGCATTGGAATACGGAATGAAAGGACTGGCTCTTGCTGAAGAACTTGGGGATAAAAATAATATGAGTTTAATTTTAAATAATATCGGAACTACCCATTTTAACATGCAAGAATATCCCCAGGCCCTTGAATATTATGAAAAAGCATTAAAAATTTCAGAAGAATTACAGGATAAATATACTCTGTGCATGTTAACAGAGGATATTGGTAATATATATGGGACTTATTTTCACGATTATCCCAAAGCGCTGGAATATTATTCAAGAGCAAAAACAATAGCGGAAGAAACAGGAGATATACGAAATAAAGCACATATTACATTCAATATAAGTGCAAATTATTGTAAAATGGCATTAGACAGTACAAAGAAAGATACTTCCGGAAGGAAGGGTAATTTTTTAAAGGGATTGACTTATATTAAAGAATCATTGGAAATATACAAACAAATTGGTGAAAAACATGAACAAGCCTATTCCTTATTACATATGTCCGATATATTTTTTAATCTGGGAGATTATCAGTCAGCTCTCAGCATATATAAGGAATTCATCAATCTCAAAGATTCCATTTACTCAGGTGATGACCAGAAAAAGATTGCCGAATTGGAAGCAAAACGGGAGAATGAGTTAAAGCAGAAAGAAATTGAAATACTGCAACAGAAAAACCAGATACAAAACCTTGATCTCACCCGGCAGCAACAGGCCATGGCACTGCTTCACGGTAAACAGAAACTGCAAAGCCTCGAACTGGAAAAGAAAAGCAACGACATGGCCCTAATGCAGAAAGAGAAAGATGTCACAAGCCTCGAACTGAAGCAGAAAAACCTCGAAGCCGAAAAGAAAGACAAGGAAGTAACTTTGCTGAATAAGGAAAAAGCCTATCAATCCATGCTCAGCCGGTCGCTCACCGGTGGACTGTTTTTTACCGGAGCGATCATTCTGCTGCTCTTCCTGTTTTTCCGGCGCAAACGCAGAGACAATAAAAAGCTTGAAGAGAAAAACCTGATCATCGAACAGTCGAATACAGAGCTGTCGCAGATGAACCAGAACCTGACGGCAAAAAACATCCAGATCAGTCAGCAGAAAGACCAGATCATAAGCTCGCATGAGATCATACAGGCAGGGATTGACCAGGCAAAAGATTATGTTTTGTCATTATTGCCGCAAAAAATAAACACAGGCCCTGTTCAGACCGACTGGCTGTTCCTGCCTTCCAACCAGCTTGGTGGCGATGCTTTCGGTTACCACCGGATCGACAATAATCAT
>JAPLDU010000006.1 GCA_026391255.1 Bacteroidia bacterium
AGTCATAAGTCGTAAGTCGTAAGTCGTAAGTCGTAAGTTATTAGTCATAAGTCGTAATTCGTAATTCGTAATTCGTAATTCGTAATTCATGATACCTTACAGTCTATAGCCTGAAAGCCTACGGCCTATTTTCCTGATCAGGTGCAATTTTGCAAGAGTGCAAAATACATTAACTTTGCGGTGATAGCAGACCGTTCTATCGCTGTTCCAATTTGGGATGGAGGAAAGTCCGGGCAACGAAGGGCACCATACTTCCTAACGGGAAGGTAACCGCGAGGATACAGAAGTGTAACAGAAAATAACCGTCCTGATTCGTCGGGATAAGGGTGAAAAGGCGAGGTAAGAGCTCACCAGTGCGGCGGGTGATCGTCGCAGTTGTACACCTTATGGGTTGCAAGACCATGTATACCGTCAATTGAGGACTGCCCGTCCAATGACGGGGGGTAGGTCGCTGGATTTATGCAGCAATGCATGAACAAGATAAATGATAGAAACTCCGGTTCGCCGGAGTACAGAACCCGGCTTACAGGTCTGCTGTTTTTTATTATTTGAATATCATGTGACACGAGCGTCACGAACGTCACGAACGTCATGAACGTCATGAAAGTCATGAGTCACTATTCACCATTCACCATTCACCATTTACTCCGCCACAGGCGGATCACTATTCACAAGATTAGCTGCAACTGCGAGGATAAAATCTTCAGTGGTCAGGTACTTGTCCGGTTTTACATCATTCCCATAAATGCTGATGGCAAGATCTTTTGTCATTTTACCTGATTCAACGGTAGTAATACATACCTGTTCCAGCTTTTTGCAGAAACCTACCAGTTCTTTATTATTATCCAGCAAGCCTCTGAATTCAAGGCCACGTGTCCAGGCAAAAATCGAAGCTATTGGATTAGTAGAGGTTGGTTTTCCCTGCTGATGTAACCTGTAATGCCTGGTGACAGTTCCGTGAGCAGCTTCTGATTCTATCGTTTTACCATCAGGTGTGATCAGTATGGATGTCATAAGTCCTAAGGACCCAAATCCCTGGGCGATAGAATCGGATTGTACATCCCCGTCATAATTTTTACAAGCCCATAAAAACCCACCGTTTGACTTCATACAATAAGCCACCATATCATCAATAAGGCGGTGTTCATAGATTATACCGGCTTCTTCAAATTGCTTGCGGTAATCTCTCTGGTATATTTCTTCGAAGATATCCTTAAAACGACCGTCGTATTTCTTTAATATGGTATTTTTGGTGGATAAATACAGGTTCCATTTTTTAAATAATGCCTGGTGGAAACAGGAATGGGCGAACCCTGAAATGGATTCGTCAGTGTTGTACATGGTCAAACTTACACCGTCTCCGTTATAATGATAAACCTCATATTTCTTTACTTCACTGCCATCATCAGGTGTAAACGTCACGGTGAGCTTACCTTTCCCTTTTGTAACAAAATCAGTAGCCATGTACTGATCGCCAAATGCATGACGGCCGATGCAGATAGGCTCTGTCCAGTTAGAAACTAAGCGTGGTATATTCTTTATAACAATTGGCTCCCTGAAAATTGTGCCATCCACAATATTGCGGAGAGTACCGTTCGGAGATTTGTACATTTTTTTCAGACCAAATTCTTCGACTCTTTTTTCATCCGGAGTGATTGTTGCACATTTAATGCCCACATGATACTTTTTAATTGCTTCACCAGCATCAATTGTCACCTGGTCATCAGTTGCATTCCGGTGTTCAATTCCGAGATCGAAATACCGGATGTCCAGATCTAGGTAGGGAAATATCAACTGTTCCTTTATCATTTTCCAGATTACCCGGGTCATTTCATCCCCATCCATTTCAACAACAGGATTATTAACTTTGATTTTATGCATGTTAATTAATTGAAAAATATTAAACAAAAATTAATCTGAAATTTAATGTACTCATTTACTTTATCGCGAATTGTAAACAAATATATTTCACATTTTGTTTTCGGTAAGATCAAATTACAATATCAACCATCCGGTCTCGTTTTTAATCATGATGTTAACCAAACATAAAAATGAAAATATTCCGGTTTTTCTATTTTAGTTTATTCTTTTTTCCTCTTCAAATCACACTCTCATGGCAGGTGAATGCTCAAAGAGAGGATATCAGGACAATCAACTGGCAGAATCCGCAAGCCGATAAAATAGGATCTGAAACAATTACAAGGCTGAATTTCTCAGGAGCCGTATATGAAGATTTCAGATCTGTATTGCCTGTTTATCATGAAAGGATGGATGCCAAGACAGGGAAAAAATACGATGCTGTTTTGGTAAACCCTGTATTTGTTCCGTTTTCTCCTGAGGAATTGCAAAATATCCAACTTCCATCGTACATACAGGATACAGTAAAGATCAGCACCGCCATTGAATTGGACAGGAAGGTTCCGTATGTTTCTGTATCTTTTGTTCCGGTGAGATTGAATAAAACGACTTCCAAACCGGAAAAGCTGGTCAGTTTCTCAATAAAACTCATTGAATCAACATCATCAGCTGGCCCAAAGAAAAGTCTTAAATCAGTCAGAAAATCTTATAAGGCACATTCGGTATTGAGTTCGGGTAAATGGGTTAAGATCAAAGTGGATAAGGAAGGTATTTATAAACTGACATTCAGCGATTTGTCATCAATGGGCATCGCCAATCCTCAGCTTGCTAATGTATTTGGAAATAAAGGAGGTATGCTCTCCCAGACGAATGATGGCACTTCTTTTGACGATCTCGAAGAATTAGCCATTTGGCGGGGAACGGACTATATCTTGTTTTACGCCCCAGGACCAGTGCGCTGGAAATACAATGCTTCAAAATCTGAATTCACTCATACTCTTGATTATTATTCGGAATTCGAATATTACTTTGTTACTTCTGACGTTGGAACAGGAAAAACCATTGGTACTGAAAACCCTCCTGCGGCAGATGCGAATATCACAGTAACAACATTTAACGATTACACTTATCATGAAGTGCAGGATACCAACTTTCTGAAATCTGGTAATAAGTGGTATGGTGAGGAATTCAATGTGATGAATTCGTACAATTTTAATTTTTCATTTCCTAACCTGGTAACTACAACTCCGGTGAAGATTACAACTGCCATTGCAGTGCGTTCTGATGTAATCAGTTCATTTACTGTTAACGCAAATGGACAGGAGATATATACCATGTCAAATATTAATTCTGTATCATATGATCCTAACTCAAATTATGATTTTGCAGTACTGAAATCACAAACAGGATCCTTTGTATCAACCTCCGACAATGTAAATGTTAATTTGGTATATAACCTGCCTAATACCACTGCAAAAGCCTGGCTGGATTACCTGAATATAAATGCCCTGCGAAGTCTTAAGATGGATGGCTCTGTTATGAGATTCAGAAATGTTGCAAGTGCTGACACCGGTAATATTTCCATGTTTATTCTATCAGGTGCAAGCCAGTCAATGGAGATTTGGGATGTCACTGATCTGCTTAATGTAAGGAAGATGTCAGCAAGCTTTAACAGCGCAAGTTCTGAATTAACCTTTAAAGCTGCCACTGATACATTAAAAGAGTTTATTGCTTTAGATTTCAGTTCTTTTCCGGCGCCACATATAGTCGGTGATGTAGCTAACCAGGATTTACACGGACAACCCCAACCCGATCTGATCATCATCAGTTATCCTGATTTTTTGACCTCGGCAAGTCAGTTGGCTGAGATACACCGGAATATTGATAACATGAAAGTGTTATTAGTCACACCCGAACAGGTTTATAATGAGTTTTCAGCAGGGAACCCTGATATTGCGGCTATCAGAAATATGGCCAAGATGTATTATGACCGGGCTTCCGGTGAACCGGATATGCCAAAATACCTCCTGCTTTTTGGTGACGGTTCATATGATAATATAAGTAATAATTCCATCAATACTAATTATATACTTACTTATCAGTCAGATAATAGTTTTGGCCCGGATAATACCTTTACTTCTGATGATTTTTTTGGATTGCTTGATAATGGCGAAGGTCCCGACTCAGGTTCTTTGGACATTGGTGTTGGAAGGATACCAGTGAAATCAGCCCAGGAAGCTTCTGAAATTCTTAATAAAATTCAGAACTATATAAGTACTGCAACAATGAACGACTGGAGGAATGTTCTGGCATTCATTGCCGACGATCCTGATGGTTCCACAGATGATTCCTTTATCTATCAAACTGATCATGATATTTGCAATCCTGTTGAACATACCTACCCTGAATATAATTTTGATAAAATTTACCTCGATGCATTCAGGCAAATATCCGGAGCATCAGGTCAGCGATATCCTGATGCCAATATTGCTGTTGCCGACAGGGTGAAAAAAGGCTCCCTGATCATGAGCTATATCGGACACAGCAATGCAGTCGGACTTGCCCATGAACAGGTCGTTACTATGAGTGATATAATGCACTGGGATAATTTTAATAAGTTATTCATGTTTGTTACTTCCAGTTGCGAATTCAGCCAGTTCGATGATTACTGGAGAACTTCCGGTGGTGAATTTACATTATTAAATCCTAATGGAGGTGCAATCGCCCTTTTATCTACCACACGCCCTGTGTGGCTGACTTCACTGACAAATAATTTTTATGTTACTGCTTTGGCATTTGATCCCGAAGGACAAAGATACCGTCTGGGTGATATCGTCAGAATTGCCAAAAACTCTACTGATCTGGGTAATCCCAACACGCGGAAATTCATTCTCCTTGGTGATCCTGCCTTACGCCTGGCTTATCCTGATAATAGAGTTGTCACTACAAGTATCATTGATGTTTCCGATACATTATCAGCCGATACAATCAGGGCTTTGGATGTTGTGAATGTTAAGGGAATAATTACTGACCGGCAGAACAATAAACTCAGCAACTTTAACGGGATCTTGTATCCTACTGTTTTTGACAAAGAAAAAACCATGCTGACACTTGGTAATGAGGGTAACCCTCCATATTCTTTTCTTGTACAGAATAATATACTTTATAAGGGAATGGTCAGTATTACCAATGGAGATTTCAGTTTTTCATTTATTGTACCAAAAGATATTGCTTATGATTATGGTTTTGGCAAAATCAGTTATTATGCAACGTCAGAGTCCACTGATGCAAATGGTTATTCTAAAAGCTTCGTGATTGGCGGTTCTTCGGTAAATGCAATAATTGATCAGCTTGGCCCTCAGTTGAGACTTTACATGAATGATGATAAATTCGTCAGCGGTGGAATAACGGATGAGAATCCTAAAATTCTTGCATTTGTCAGGGATTCGAGTGGTATAAATACGGTGGGCAATGGTATAGGTCATGATATTACAGCAGTACTCGATGGAAATTCAAATAACACATTGGTACTTAACGATTATTACGTTGCAGACCTTAACAGTTACAGGAGCGGCAGGGTAGAATACCCGTTCAGCAACCTGAGTTTAGGTCCCCATTCACTTAGCCTGAAGGTATGGGATGTAAATAATAATTCAACCGAAGAACAGATTGAATTTGTGGTGACAAATTCTTCTGATCTAGTTATCAATCATTTGATAAATTTCCCCAATCCATTTACCGCATCAACATCGTTTTATTTTGAACAAAACCAGGCAGGAGTTGATCTGGATATTTTAATACAGGTATTTACGATTACCGGCAGGCTGGTAAAAACCGTAGAATCACAAGTGTCTTCGGCAGGTTTTCATCCTGAACCGATTATTTGGGATGGCCGGGGTGATAATGGAAACAGGATGGAAAGCGGTATATATATTTATCATCTCAGGTTAAAAACATCAAATGGGAAGTCGGCTGATAAATTCGATAAGCTTGTGATCATGAAATAATCAATAGTCCTTGCTATTCCATGCATTGCTATTTGACCTGGGAGGATTGATAAGTTAAACTACAGATTCAATGAGGAAAAAACTGACAGCTTTGTCAGTCGGGTATAAATGATTAATAATGATTGATTGCAAAAGAATTTAATAATTTTATCTTCATCATTGGAGTATTGACAACAATAGAGCCCACATAGGGCAAAATATTTGTAGAAAAAGGATAACAGGAAATACTCAAGCAGCGTAGCTGCGAAATAAATTAACAAATGTGGTACATAATATTAGTTTGAAAATTATGAATAATAAGATTTCGCAGCTACGCTGCTTCAAATTCTGTCTTGCTGTTTTTTCTACAAAGATTACGCAACTACGTTGCTGTAAATCATATTAATTATGTAAAATACTGCCCGGAGGTTATTTTGCATCTGATACTTTATTCGTGTGACTAAATTTTCAGTCGAACAATTCCAATGAGATCGGAGAATAAGTACTCCAAAGCTCCGCTGTGGAATTTGGGCTTGCCCTGGGGTTCACACACGTGATTATTTAATATCCTTAAGTTAGTAAGATTCTTACAAAACACTGATAGGTAAGAGTTTCATATCGCAAATTTCCTGTGATATAATAAGCAAAAATCAGCGTTATGTATATCAATATCATAAACATGATATTCTGAATTTATCAACATTGATTTATTATTTATTAGTGTCCAAATGGAAATCAAGTATCAAAAAAAAGCCCCGGGATGTCCGGGGCTTTTTTTTATTCGTGAAATAGAAAGCTTATTTTATTAAATTAACTTTCTGAGTATGGACATTGTCCTTAGAAATTACTTTTACTGCATATGTACCAGGTGCAAAACCAGTCATATCAAGAATTGTATGAGTATCTGACTTTTCAAGTTTTAATACAATGTTTCCAAGCAGATCGTATACATAAATGTTTGAATCAGCGCTACAGTCAACATTGATCTTACCGCTGGTAGGACTTGGATATACCTTAACGGTAGTTTTATCAACAATAGGAACATTTACATCAACATGATGAAGACGTGTCTGTACTCTGATCATAGGACATAAGTCAATCCTGTACCAGGTTCCGCCTAATCTGAGAACAGATAAACTATGATTAAAATCGTGAGTTGTTATATCGTCAGAACCAATCAGAAGGGTATCTGGACTATAATAAAATTCTACGCCGGCAATATAATCAGTGTTTGTGGCAAGAATATCATCACCCGGATTAAAAGCAACGAGGTTTAAAGTGACCCATTTATTGGTGTCGGTGGGAAGAACGGTATATTCAAGTGAAGCAATCTTTTGTGTTTTGGTTCCTGTTGATTCATCGACGGAGAACAAATAACCAATCATAGTTGTATTGGCTTTTGCAAGGCGGCTGAAATATACCTGTAATGCAACCACTGTATCAACATTTGCCGTGTGATAATAATTTCCCAACAGGTCACCATCAGTACCGCCAGTATAAAGCAAAGGGCCGATCATGGTAGTATAAAAATAATCACGGGCCCAGATATTATTTGTAATACGGAAGGTATCGCCTTTAGCAACGTTATTGGCTGTTATCTGGTCAGTCTGAGTCTGTGATACATTTTTTGAAGTATGGTAAAGTTTAGGTTGAGGAGGAGCCATAAAATAGGGTGTGTCAACTAAGACGGTATCATACTCATTAAATGGAACACTTGCCAGTGCAACGCTTGCGCCGTTCCAAACGGCAGCATTTAAACTGTCTGATACTGTAACGTGATAAACAACATTTGTCTGGGCCAGGTTACCATTATTCCACAGGTCACCTACAAATGCGATAGGAGGAATTTCATCCATTGGTATTTGTGAATAATAGCCTGTAAAACCATAACCGGTAGAATAAAGACCCTGAGAAGCAACGTTTGTTCCGGTAAGTTCCATATTATCGTCCGGAGCAACAATCAGCTTCATGTCGTCAATCTGCCACCAGTAATCCCAGTCACCTTTCATTTCAAAGCGAAGTTTCACCGAAGCCTGGTTAGCAACCACAGCAGTAAGATTAATCATCACATTACCGGGGTTGGATGTTTCCTGTTTTACTGCATAACCAACATGCAGTTCAATGTTGGTCCAGGTGGTTCCGCCGTCAATACTGTACCCAACATAGGTAGGGTTGCCACCATACGGGTTGCCGGTTTCGGTTCCCCACCTTTTATACAGTTCCTGAAAAACAAGAGCAACAGAAGGCTGTGCTGACAAGTTGTATGTAGGAGAATAAAGCATTGCATCATAACTGCCTGTTCCATACAAGTCTGAATCAAGTATCATCCAACCATTGGAAGCAGTTGTAGAAGCAAGTACATGTTGATAACCAGCGGTGGTTGGTCCGGTTGCACCGACGTTAGTCCATTTCCATACAAAACCGTTGCCCTGGGAATCAACGTCAGCGGTTGTCCAGCCTGTTGGAAGGTTAGATCCAAGAGGTCCGCCGCTGCCGAAATCATCACTGTAAATTACATCTCCAAAAGTTGTAATATCCTTGAAACTCTTTGGATATGAAACCAGTGAACTCAGTTCCTTTTTTGTCATTATCCGGTGCATATTTGGCAGATTATTCTTCATCTGGGCAAATAAGCTGAAACCGAAAACAATTAACAAACTTAATAATAAAGATTTCTTCATAACTATTTTTTATTTTTTGGGTTTGACATAAAAATTCTTTGCAAATATAATGCAAAATTAATAAAATTTAACGGTAAAGACGTTTTTAAATTAATTAGTGCTTGTCCATAAAGTCAGTACTTTTGATTTATGAATATCGATTAACGAATTATGATTTTAGAAGTAATTGATAATCTGAAATCTAAAATCGTTAATCCTTGTTCTTAAATCATTATCATTGACTTTAAATACAGACTCTAATTATCTGATAATTGAAATTAACCTTGTAAAAATATTATTATTACCCAATACCCTGACCAGATATGTTCCAGTGGCAAAACCGGAAATGTCAAGAGAATTATTGGCAGGAGCATCTTTAATATATTCAACCACACTACCGGTCATATTGTAAACAAAGATGCTGGAATTAATAACGCCATTGATATTCAGAATATTATATGCGGGATTTGGATAAATGGTTACTTTATTTTTTTCCACCTCAGAAACGTCTACAGGGGTAAAATCAATTAATATATCATCAAGCATGAAAATGAAAGATTTATAGCCTATTGAGACACAATTGATACCGATATAGATTTGCTGGCCGGTATAAGCGCTCAGGTCATACTGGTACTTAGTCCATACTGTATCAGCTTCAACAAAATTACCCGGGGAGATTATCGTCATTGCGGCTTCAGTTGGCGTGGTGGTGGATATTCCAACTTTGAATCTCTCTTTGTTACCAAAGCTTGCGGTGTAAGATCTTGCCCAGAATGTTACTTTTCCACTGTCAGCAACGGTTCCCAGTGGAGAAATAATCCAATCGTCGTTGGCCAGGCCTGAGTTTGCAGTGTCCATCACAGCAAATGAAGCACCGTAGCGCAGCCCGGCATGAGGATCCATGCCGGTAATTGCCGGCGAGCATGCTGCAGGATTAAATGCAATGAATCCGAATGCTTCACCCATATGGGTAAAATAATTATCTAAAAATCCGTAGCTATGCAATGAATCACCATCAATGTTTGTCCAGGGTGATAAATCAAGACTAAAATCCGGAACATTCTCAAAGTCACCTCCCATATTGACTACAACAGTCGCAGACACATTGATACTGTCGAGGCCAAGTACGCCAATATTAAAAGATGTATGGCGGAAGGCTATGTAAATTTTTCCGCTCTGATATCCTGCAGTTCTCAGATCAATAGTATGTTTAGTCCAGGTATCTGATTCTGATGTCACACTGATAAGCGGTACTCCTGAAAAATCGTTGTGTGTAGGAAACGATCCGGCAATTGTTGTGGTTGCATATACCTCGTATGAATCACCGATTCCCAGGCCCTGTACATCAACTGATATAGCATCAAATGAAAGCAATGATGTATCGGTAATGGTAATTGCTGGCGTGATCAGCCACCGGTCAGCCTGAGCCGGTGACGCAAAATAAGAATTACTGGCCGCCAGGACATTGGTCGATCCCTGTAAAAGTATCGGTACCCAGCCACTACTGAAATTAAAGCCATTCTGTAAAATATAGGCATTATCAGGATTCGCATCTACATTTTCATTGATCATTCCGCCCAATGGATCTGAACTTTGAAAGTCATTTGAATAAAGAACCTGGTTAAGACTCTTATAAATCCCGGCAGGTGTATTATCAGGCTTTGTAATCTGAGCGGAACGGGATTGAATTTGTCCTGACACGCTCCCGAACATAGAAATCATTAGGAACAAAGCATTCCATTTATTAAATATCATTTTCATTTAATTGATACCATTAATCTTATATGCCACAAAGATATGCTTTTTAAGACTTCATAATGTATAGCTGCCGGTTTTTTCAATCTTTTAATTTTAAGAATCAGTCCGCCGCGGCGGATCAAGTATCAGGTATCAGGTATCAGGATTTCAGATTATTTATTATTTATTCAATACGACTTATGACTTGCAACTCGTAATTCGTAACTCGTAATTCGTATTTTATGACTGACGACTTCATCAATCTCTTTGTATTTTTTCAAATAAAGCAATAATTTTGCCATATTTTATCAGATCATGAATATTGAATCTCTGAGGGAGTATTGCCTGTCAAAAATGGCTGTGTCTGAAGACTTTCCTTTTGATGAAACCACCCTTGTCTTTAAAGTTGGAGGAAAAATGTTTTTATTGACCGACCTCAGCGGGGATTTAAGCATCAGTGTGAAATGCGACCCTGAAATGGCCATCAGCCTGCGGGAACAATATCCTTCTGTAATACCGGCTTACCACATGAACAAAGCTCATTGGAATACCATTTATATTGATGGTTCAGTTCCGGATAAGTTATTATTTGATTGGATAAATCATTCATACGACCTGGTCGTTTCGGGCTTACCTTTACGCATTAGAAAATCTCTGTTATCCAAATAAATAATTATCGTACTTTTGCGTTTTTGCCAGTGAATTATTATTATTGAGTAATAATTAAGTCTTATGAAAATTACAATCTCATATAAACTGATAACTGTTGCTGTAATCTGTGTTCTTTTCGCCTGCAAAAATGCCGGTGATTTTAAGACTCACGAATCGGGACTGCAATATTTCTTTTTTAATCATAATGATAAAGCTTCTAAACCTAAACAGGGTGATATACTTGTTTTGAAAATGGTTTATAAAACCGAATCAGGAGAAATAGTTTTTGATTCAAGGGAAATGAAAGGTTCATTTCGCATGCAACTAACTAAACCAAGTCATCCGGGAGGAAGCGTGGAAGATGGTTTATCACTATTAAACCTGGGCGATAGTATCCGGTTTATGGTAGATGCACAGTCTTTTTTTGAAATAACCAAAAAACAAACATGCCCGCCAAATATCAAACCTGGGAGCAAACTTGTTTTCGATGTAAAACTGTTGGGAATACAATCATACAACGATATTGAACAGGAAAGAATGGCTTCGTACCATGCTAATTATGATGATGAAATGAAGCTTTTGGCAGATTATTTAAAAAAAGCAAACATCACTGTGAAGCCCACCGCATCAGGGTTGTATTATATTGAGACAAAAAAAGGAAAGGGAGCCAGGGCTGTACCGGGCAAAACCATAACAGTACATTATACAGGATCTTTTATTGATGGCCGGGTATTTGATTCTTCTTTAGAGCGCAATGAACCTTTCAGCTTTGAACTCGGTAAAGGCAGTGTAATCAAAGGATGGGATGAGGGTATTGCTATGATGTGTGAAGGAGGTAAGGCAACCCTTATTATACCATCACCATTAGCATACAAGGATAAGCAAACCGGACCTGTTGCTCCATTTTCGACCTTGATTTTTGAAATCGAAATATTAAAAGTAAAATAATATATCTTTAAAATAAATAATTAATATTTAAAATGTTATGAATAATATCAAACGTCATTTTTCAATTTTGCTTGTAGCTTTACTGCTCAATGGTATTTCAGTTAATGCCCAGAACCAGGATAAATATTCCGACTATCTGAAGACAAGTTCAGGTCTCAGAATAAAAGTCACACAGCCCGGCAACGGACCTATGCCAAAGCAGGGAGACAAATGTGTTGTCAATTACACAGGCAAACTGGAAAATGATACTGTATTTGACAGTTCAATAAAAAGTGGAAAACCATTCAGTTTTGAAATTGGATCAGGCCAGGTAATCAAAGGATGGGACGAAGGAATCGCCTTACTGAGACAGGGAAGTAAGGCAACGCTGGTAATTCCTCCTGAACTAGGATACGGAAGCCATGCACAAGCTAAAATACCTGCCAATTCAATTTTGATTTTTGATGTTGAATTGCTTCAGGTTATTCCCGGTATTAAAATTGATCCTTTTGATGTGGCTGGAAAAGACACGGTAAAAACTTCGTCAGGTTTGAAATACATCGTATCGGCAAAAGGGAAAGGAGCTAAAGTTGAAAAGGGTAAAAATGTCCAGATAAATTACTCGGCTTATTTCATTGATGGTAAGATGTTTGATTCTTCTGTGAAAAAAGGACAACCGCTGAAATTTCCGGCCGGTACAGGGGCGATCTCTCTCAAAGGACTTGAAGAAGGAGTGATGCTGATGTCAGAAGGAGATAAAATCAGGTTTATTATTCCTCCGGAACTTGGCTTGCCTGCAAATCCTCAGCAAAAAGGAGGCCCCGGCGGACAGACACTCATCTTTGATGTTGAACTGCTAAAAGTTATGCCAGAAATAAAAATAACCCCGTATGATATACAGGGAAAAGAGGTGAAAACAACAGCATCAGGATTAAAATATATTGAAGTTAAAAAATCCAACGGAAAATTAGCAGAATCGGGGAAAACTGTGGTTGTGCATTATACCGGTTACCTTGAAAATGGGAACATTTTCGATTCTTCGGTAAAACGTGATGAACCAATTAAATTCAAACTTGGTTCGGGCCAGGTTATCAAAGGATGGGAAGAAGGCATTGCCCTCATGGGCATAGGTGATAAATTCAGGTTTATCATCCCCGCATCTCTTGCATATGGTGATAAGGAAATGGGCCAGATTCCCGCAAATTCCACCCTGATTTTTGATGTTGAACTGGTAGATGTTCAATAAATCAATTGATTTCATGGGTGATTGCATTCATTTACTTTTAAATGGCAGAAGGTGAATGACTAAGATCAGCCTGATAATAGTTGATGATCATCAATTAATTGCTGATGGTTTTGAAAGCCTTTTGACCGGTATAAGTGACATAGAACTGGTAGGAAGGCTTTCAGATCTTTCTGATTTGCTCCTGAATCTAAAGAAAATCCCGGCCCATATCATTTTAATAAATGTGTATCATTTATCAGATACCGACTTTGAACTGATCAGGATCATCCATCAAAAATATCCCAAAATAAGAGTTCTTGCTTATACAATATCAATTGACGATACCGTCATTTTCAGGTTATTGCAGGCAGGTGTCAAGGGTATTCTGACTTCTGATTCATCACGTCAGCAATTACTTGAGGCTCTTTATTCCCTTCGTGGCGGCTATGATTATTTCAGCAACGCAATCAGCCATATTGTATTGAAACGCTTTGTCAATGGTTCATTCCCGGAAATTACCAGGGATACGACTGATGGAGTTAATCTAACCACCCGTGAAATTGAAATCCTGAAATTATTCAGCGAAAGCTACAGCAACCAGAAAATTGCCGCACGTCTGTTTATAAGTGTAAGGACGGTAGAAGCGCATAAAAACAACATTATGCAGAAACTGAGATTGAAGACATATGTTGACCTGGTAAAATATGCCATCCGGAATAAATTGACGGAAGTTAACTGAAAAGGCAATAGGCATCAGGCAATAGGCAATAGGCAATAGTTGTTAATCAGTAAGCAATCGGTTATAGACTTACGACTTTGGACTTACGACTATCGACTGTTTGATTATTTCAAAATCTCCTTCAAAAACAAATATTGCAGGTCCTTCAAGGTATATAGTGTGATAACGATCACCGGTTTTTTCAAAACTTACCAGCAGATTCCCGCCAGGAGTAGATATTTTTATTTTTTTTCCTGCTACCCGGCCTGATTTATGGCTGCAAATGGCCGCAGCAACTGCTCCGGTACCACAGGATAAGGTTTCATCTTCCACTCCTTTTTCATAAGTTCTAACGAAAAGAACGTCATTCCTGAGTTCGGCAAAATCAGCGTTGGTCCCCTCTGGTTGGAACTGCTTGTCGAACCTGATCCTTCGGCCTTCAGTAATGATATCAGTTACTTGAAGATTGTCCACGAATCTGACTACATGAGGATTTCCGGTGTTCAAAAAGTAGTCATTTTCTATGAACGATATGTGGTCAACATCGTTCATCCTGATGTTTATATGGTTTCCGTTTATGTTTGCAAAATGCACACCATCAGCGGCAATAAACCGGCAACTATCATGAATGATGCCCTGATTTTCAGCATATGCCACCAGGCATCTGGCACCGTTACCACACATGGTGGCCATCAATCCATCTGAATTATAATACTCCATTTCGAAATCATAAATCTTATGGTTCTTCAGTGTCATGAGCCCGTCAGCGCCAATACCAAAATGACGGTTGCACAATTGCCTGATGCATTCAGGATTAAGAATTGTATTGGATTCACGCAGGTCAATGATGATAAAATCATTTCCTGTACCCTGATATTTAAAGAAATGCTGTTTCATATCGCGATGCAAATGTACTAACATTCGGTGCTTAAATCACAAAACTAACCAACATGTTGTTCGTTTATTTGTTGTTTTCAGATTCGTAATTTGTAATTCGTAAATCGTAATTTTTCCCAAAGAGCTTTTTTCAAAACTGAAAAATTTAGTATCTAATTTCTGAAATCTTGACGTGTTTAGCAAAAAATTCCAAAAATCAAATCACAAAAAACAAATAATAAACAATATCTAAATTTCAAATATGAAACAAACTATTTTGAATTTGTCATTTTGTTGATTGATATTAATTTGTTATTTGTATTTTGAGATTTGTGATTTCTAATTGTTTATGTCTCGTCCAGGTTGGGAATATTGTATGAATATTAATAAGATTAATGAATACCACAGTTTTACCTGCACATTAAATGCTCATGGGACAATAAAAATTTGGTCACTGCCGGTATCATTTATTTTTCTATGTTTGAAAGTCATATTGACCTGGTTCCCGTGATTACCTATTTTTTCAGAAAACTGTTGTACGGATTGCTGGTATTATTCGGTGTTGTTACCGTAATATTCCTCTTATTTCATGTATTACCAGGCGATCCGGCGAGGCTTATGCTTGGACAGCGATCGGACAGCGCTTCTGTAAACTCGATCAACAGGGAGCTTGGCCTCAATAAATCGAAATGGCTGCAGTATCTGAAATATGTTGATGATTTGTCTTTTATTTCCATATATAACAAGTCCGACATAAACAGTTATTTTTATTTTGACAAAGCCAGGTATACACGTTCAGCCAGCTTGTTCAATAGTTCAAAAGCCATAGTGGTATTAAAGTTTCCGTACCTGCGCAGGTCTTACCAATCGGGGAAAAGCGTGTCTGCCATCATAGCTGAAACTTTACCAAATACTTTTATTCTTGCACTGACATCTATCCTGTTTGCCTCATTAATCGGTATTTTATGGGGCATCATAGCGGCTATCAGGCATGACAGCCTGTTTGACAAATTATCACTGGTGATTGCTTCATTAGGAATGTCCATTCCTTCTTTTTTTGCTGCTATATTATTTGCCTGGTTTTTTGCTTTTATCCTTGCAGGGTTTACCGGCCTGAATATGACTGGTAACCTGTTTGAAATGGATGAAGCAGGCAATGCCAGTCATCTTGTACTTAAAAACCTGATACTGCCTGCATTCACTCTTGGTATCCGCCCGTTATCCATTGTTTTGCAACTATCGCGCAATGCAATGCTCGATGTTCTTTCACAGGATTATATCCGGACTGCTAAGGCAAAAGGCTTACTATTCAGAAATATTATTTTCCATCATGCTTTAAAGAATTCCCTTAATCCCGTAATTACTGCGATATCAGGTTGGTTCGCCTCACTAATGGCCGGTGTGGTATTTATTGAGTATATTTTTGGATGGAAAGGTCTTGGTTATGTCATTGTTGAAGCCCTGTCCCGTTATGATTTTCCCATAGTAATGGGTGCTGTGCTTACCATTTCCCTGATTTTTATCATAATAAACCTGATGGTTGACATCGTTTATGCTTTACTTGATCCGGCAGTCAGGCTTGAATAATTGCTGAGTGATAATTTTATTTATTGTAGCTAAGTAGGAATATAGGCTATAGACTTTTAGACTGTGAGCAATAGGTTAATAAACCGTAGGTTTTTAATTTAAATAAAGTCTGTCAATAATATTCAATAATTTGATTAACGAATATCGATTAACGATTTTAGATTTTTGATGTTATCATTAAATCAGATGATTACATTTACTTCATAAATCAGAAATCGTTAACTTAGCGAAGCGATCTCACGAACACCTATAAAATTAATATGTTTGTGAGTAACTTAGCGAAGCGATCTCACGAACACCTATAAAATTAATATGTTTGTGAGTAACTTAGCGAAGCGATCTCATGAACACCTTAAAAATAAAATATGTTGTGAGTAATCCTTGTTCTTAAATCAAAAAAGAATGACTTTAAAGACAAGCACTAAATAGCTAATTACCTATAATATAAGTACCTAACGTTCACTTTTTATTTATTCTGAATGAAAGAAAGAAGGACTTTTGTTGTCAGTGATGTTCATGGAGCTTATAAAGCATTTATTCAATGCCTGCAAAGGGCTGATTTTGATTATTCAAATGATGAACTGATATTTCTTGGTGATGCCTTTGACGGCTGGCCTGATATGGCTTTGTTTCTTGAAGAACTGACAAAAATTGAAAACCTGGTTTTTGTCCGGGGTAATCATGAAGAATTTGTTCTCGATTGGGTTGAAACAGCAATAATATCAAAAGATTGGCTTGCTAATAACGGACAAACTACACTGGCTTGTTTTCCTGACGGGATACCGGGAAAGTATCTTGAAATGATCAGAAACTCACGGTTATATTACTTGTCAGATAACAGGTTGTTTGTTCATGCCTCTGTAATACCCGGTACCAGCCCTGAGAAAACCGGAAAGGAAGTATTATTGTGGGACAGAAGCCTGTTTTATAACGTTTTTCAGGGATTTGAAATGCAAAACAATACAAGAATATTTAATTTTGACCAGGTTTTTATCGGGCACACTCCGTTAAATAAATTTGGCATTTTCCGCCCGGTAAATGCAGCAGGAGTGTGGCTCATGGATACAGGCGCCGGCTGGACAGGCTGTCTTTCAATGATGAACATTGACAGTTTTGAAGTGTTTGCCAGTGACATGGTTACCAGTCTGTATCCTGGTATCAGGGGCAGAATTTAAATTGAATAATATTCAGACAAACATGAGAAAAAAAATTGTTGCCGGAAACTGGAAGATGAATAACGGAATTATAGAAGGGCTTGAGCTTGCAAGGTCGGTAGAACAAAGTATCGGATCACGCACAAACAATGGAGTAAAGGTGGTACTTGCCCCGCCATTTATTCATCTTCCGTTGATCAGCAAAATTATTGATCCGGGCAGAATAGCCCTGGCTGCACAGAATTGTGCTTCGGAAGCCAAAGGTGCTTTTACAGGTGAAGTATCTGCATTAATGATTAAATCGGCTGGCGCAGATTATGTGATCATTGGCCATTCGGAACGCAGGACGTACTTTGGTGAAACAGACAGTGCCCTCCTGAGAAAAGTCAGACTCACTTTAGAAAATAATCTGATACCTATTTTCTGTATTGGTGAACACCTGTCTGATCGCCAGGCCGGACATCACTTCAGGCTGATCAGAGCACAACTGGAAAATTCCGTCTTTCATCTAAAGACTGAAGAATTAAGCAAACTAGTGATCGCTTACGAACCGGTATGGGCTATCGGAACTGGCGTAAATGCCACACCGGAACAGGCACAGGAAATGCATTTCTACATCCGTTCACTCATATCAGAAAAATTTGATAAGATTATCGCTGACGACCTGTCTATACTTTATGGTGGAAGCTGTAAAGCATCCAATGCACGTGAATTGTTTGTCAATCCTGATGTTGACGGTGGCCTGATCGGCGGTGCTTCACTCATTGCCTCTGAATTTGCCGATATCGTGTATTCATTCTGATTTTTACCTGATTTGCAATGTGTCATAATTGTTATAAACGTCATGTGCGTCATGTGCGTCATGGGCGTCATGGGCGTCATGAGCGTCATGAGTCCTTATACCTGATACTCATAACTGATAACTCATAACTCATAACTCGATGATTCTTTTACGGGAAAACTATCCCATCAGACACTTAAACACTTTTGGTTTTGATGTTAAAGCCAGGTATTTCTTTTCCTATACAAAAAGATCTGAATTACTTCAGATTATCCTTGCATCAAAATATACCGGGATGAATCGGTTGATACTTGGTGCCGGAAGCAATGTATTATTTACCGGAGATTTTAATGGACTGGTCATTCATCCTGGAATAAAAGGCATTCAGGTTATTTATGAGGATGCGGATTGTGTTCACGTTAAAGCGGGTGGGGGAGAGAACTGGGATGAATTTGTCAGGTGGACAGTAGATAACAATTTCTCAGGTATCGAGAATTTATCCCTGATCCCTGGTACAGTAGGTGCTGCTCCGGTACAGAATATCGGGGCATATGGAATGGAAGTCAGTAATTCAATTATTAGTACTGAAGTTTTTGATATTGACCGGAAAACGCGGTCAATAACAGATAATTCGGAATGTGGCTTTGGCTATCGTGAGAGCGTCTTTAAGAGTGAGTTAAAAAACCGGTGTATCATAGAATCTGTGATTTTCCGCCTGGAAAAAAAACACCGGTTTGTTATCAGTTACGGCAATATTAAGGAAGAATTGAAAAACTTCCCTCAGGTCGATCTTCAGACTATAAGACAATCGGTGATCAATATCCGGAACTCGAAACTTCCTGACCCGGTAAAATTACCTAATGCCGGGAGTTTTTTCAAAAATCCTGTCGTTACAGTGGAATTTGCAAAATCATTAAAAATGAAGTATGAAAATCTGCCGGTTTATCCTTCAACCCCTGGATATGTAAAGCTTGCGGCGGGTTGGCTTATCGAACAATGCGGATGGAAAGGCAAAAGAACAGGTCATTGTGGTGTACACAAAAATCAGGCATTGATTCTTGTTAATTACGGAGGAGCAAACGGTAAGGATTTATTGCAGCTTGCTGATAAAATAATGGATTCTGTATTTGATACTTTTGGTGTCAGACTTGAAATGGAAGTGAATGTTATCTAAGACGATAAGTGTTCTTTTAATATCAGTTTCAATGGATTAAATATCCGTTCCAGCAAACTTACATTTTCCGTTATTATTTCAGCTGTGCCCTGCAGTTTCTGGCTAAATGGTAAAATTTTATTATAGTTGGTTTTTAAACCATCCGGCAGTGCCAGTTCCACACTGTAACTGCTGTCTTCAGGCGTTAGCGATATACTTGAAACGGTTGCTTTTATCATCCCGAATTCATTATAGGGATAGTTATCCAATTTGATATTTACGGATTGTCCGATTTTTACCTTACCTGCACCTCTGATGGGCAGTTCGGCCTTTCCAATAATCCTGCATGGTTTGTCAGGAACTATGGTCATTACTTTGTCACCGGTATTTACATTTTGATTCGGACTCCAGAATTTATTAAAACTCACCTTTCCACTGACCGGCGACTTCAGTAGATATTTATATTCCCAACTGATCAGTTGATTGGATAAATTTTCAAAAGAATCATTTAGGTTACGTACCACTTCGTTCTTTTTTTCCATCCGTTTTAACCGGTTATCCAGAATATCCTGATCTATCTGTGTTATTCGTATCTGATTGTTGGCTAAGTCTGTCATGGTTGCTTCAAATACGAGCTTCTTTTTCAACAGGTTGCTTTTAGTATCTTCCAGTTGGGATAAGGATATTACCTCTTTTACATACAATAATGAATCACGTCTGTATTTTTCCTGGTACAGATCAATGTCTTTTTCGAGAAGTTCTTTCTGGACAACCAGTCGATTACTATAGGCCCTGTTTTTCTCAATCTCTTTTTGCAGGTACCTGATCTTGTTGTTGAAATAATTAAGCAGAAAGAATTGCCGGAACTCCTGGTAGGATTTGACAAAACTCAAATACGAATCCTGTACTTCACCTAATGTCATGCCTGGTTTGAAAGTTAAAAATGAAGCAGAGTCTGATAAATTATTATTTGATTTGATCGAATCTGTAAATCTGATCAGATAATAAATATCGTGATAAGATGCCGTGTTTTCAATGATAGCAAGAGTAGTACCTTCATCAATACTTTGGTTGTCTTTGACAAAGATGTTTTCAATTTTTCCGGTCGATCTGGTTATGATGCTTGCGGGAGGATTCTGGGTAAGGATAGTCACAGGTGTGAGAATAATATCAGGGTAATTGAAAAACCAGCTTCCGGAAATCAGAATTATGATAAAGACCAGTACCAGGGCAATTCCCCACCGGGTGATCCTTCCGGGTATATGTCCCAGTATCTCCTGTACTTCATCACTCCTGATATCGAAAATTGATTCACTCATGACATATGAAATTAACTGCCAAGTTCAAGCTGGTTCCTGATTAAATTGAAATATTCACCCTTTAGTTGTTTTAGTGATTCATGATTTCCTGATTCGCAAATCCGACCTTCCTTCAGTACCACTATCTGATCGGAATGGATAACGGTGCTTAACCTGTGTGCGACTATTACCACAGTCTTTCCTTGATAGAAAGTTGTCAGATTCTCAATAATCATTTTTTCATTTTCGGCGTCAAGAGCATTGGTTGCTTCGTCAAAGAACAGATAATCAGGATTTTTATAAACAGCCCTTGCAATGAGAATTCTTTGTTTCTGTCCCTGGCTCAGTCCATGACCGTCGGCACCGATCCTGGTATCATAAGCCATGGGTAATGATTCTATAAAATCCTGTATGTTAGCTATTTTAACAGCATATCTTAATCTTTCTATTTCGATGCTTTCTTCTCCCAGAGCAATATTCCTGGCAATACTATCAGAAAAGATAAAACCATCCTGCATGACTACTCCGCATTTCTGACGCCACAATCTCTGGTTGATGTTCTTAAGCTGGATGTCGCCAACCCTGATTTCCCCTTTCACCGGTGGATAAAATCCAAGCAATAGCTTTATCAGCGTGGTTTTTCCGCTTCCGCTTGTTCCTACTATGGCAGTAACTTTCTTTTCAGGGAAGGTCATATTAATATCTTTCAGGACAAGTTCAGAATAGGGTCCTTCATATTGAAAAGACAGATCACTGACAATAATTTTCCCATCTTCCGGTAAAATGGAAATTTTCTCTGTTTCAGTATCTTCCTCATCATTTTTCAGATGTATTTCACCCAAACGTTCCAGACTGATCTTTGCATCCTGTGTTTCATTCAGAAAATTGAGTATTTGTTCGACAGGGCTGTTTAACTGGCCAATGATATATTGTATAGCGAGCATCATACCAAGAGTGATACCTCCGCTCAGAACAGCTTTGGCAGCAAGAAAGGTAATGATAATGTTTTTTGTTTCGTTGATAAAAATACCGCCTGCACGCTGGTACTGGTTGAGTGAAAGGCTTTTCAGGTTAATTCTGTAAATCCTGGCCTGAATGCTTTCCCAGTCCCAGCGTTTCTGTTTCTCACAATTATTCAGCTTAATTTCCTGCATCCCGCTGATTATCTGGAAAATGCTGTTCTGGTTGTTTGAAAGCTGGGCAAAACGTTTGGAGTCCAGATCTCTTCTTTTTTTCAGAAACAGTTGAATCCAGATAATATAGAAAATGCTGCCGGCAAGGAATACCACAAAGATCATCGTATTATAAATGGCTAATACGATTCCGAATATGACCAGGTTGAGAGCCGAGAAAACGATATTTAAAGCTGATGAGGTCAGAAATGTTTCGATGCGTTTATGATCGCCTATCCTCTGGCTGATGTCACCTATCATTTTGGTATCGAAAAATGAAATCGGTAACTTCATCATTTTGATAAGGAAATCAGATATCAGCGAGATATTTACCCTTGATCCGATATGAAGTAATATCCAGCTTTTAATGAGGTCGGCGGACATACGGGAAGCAAATAGCACTAATTGTGCAATGAGCACAAGGTAGATAAAACTGATATCGCGGTTATTTATACCATAATCGACTATTGATTGGGTAAGGAAAGGGAAAAGAAGTTGAATGATACTTCCAATGATCATACCGAGAATCAACTGAGTGATATAACTCCGGTATGATCTCAGGTAATTGAAAAGAAACCTGAAACCGGATTTATCCTGTTTTTCTTCCAGGATATCAGTGGTGTAAAAATCCGGTCCGGGTTCGATCAACAGGCAAAATCCCTGCGGTACGCCTTCTTTCTTTGTACTGATCCATCCTTTCAGGAATTCTTCTTTTTTATACACAATTTTATCGTGTGCCGGATCTGCTACCCAAACCTTTTCCTTACTGATTTTATAAATTACTACGAAGTGATTCTGGTTCCAATGGGCAATGCAAGGCAATTTTGCATCTTTCAGTAATTGTTCAAATGTCAGTCTTACCCCAAGAGTACGAAACCCGGTATGTTCCGCCGCATGGCTGATCCCCATCATGGAAACCCCTTCACGGGACATGTAGCATAACTTGCGGACTTTTGATAAATCAATATTCTTCCCGTAGAATTTCGAGATCATGCGCAAGCACGCTGGACCGCAGTCCATTGCATCCAGTTGCCGGTATGCCTGAAAAGACTTCATTGCAAATAATTATTCCAGCGGATAACCATCAGGTTTGATAATTCACAAGATTAGTCTTTTTTATGAAATTTTTGGCTTTCGGAGAAAATAAATCTTTTGCCGGCTCAAAAGATTTCATGAAATAAACTGTGAATGATATAGTTGCAGTCTTATTTCAATATTCAACGAATTCTCATCTGAAACGATGATTTAGTATATTGGTAATGTGAAGAAAAATAAAGTCCCTGCGCCCATCCGTGATTGACCCCATAAAATACAAAAAGTGACTTTTCTGCCAAAAAAAATTAAAATATTTTGGTAAATAAAGTCACAATATCATATACTAATCTAATAATTAGTCATTTGTGAACATAAAACATTTATCAGGCGGATTATATGAAACCTGAAAGTAGAAATAAAATGGATATCATGGATTGATATATCTAATTGTATTAATATTCAATTAATTATTTCTTAATCGGATCTGGTGGAATATCAGGATTCTTATCCTTGTCAGGATACTGGTCAACAGGAAGAGGATCATCACCACCCCTGATCCGGAGCATATCATTTACTGATAATACACTGAAAAACATTTCACTGCTTAATTCAAAAATACTTGAGTTCATATCTTTTTTATTTAAATTATTATCACAAATATTCATTCAATTAATTATTTTTTAATTGGATCGGGTGGAATATCAGGATTTTTATCCTTGTCCTGATCCCGGTTAACATGTTCAGCATTATCACCACCCCTGATCCTGAGCATATCATTTACCGATAATACACTGAAATACATTTCACTGTTTAATTCAAAAATACTTGAGTTCATATCTTTTTTATTTAAATTATTTTCAGAAATTATTATTTTGGATAAAATCATTTCAATTCCCTTATTTATATTCCGTAAAACAGGAAAAGGTAACCAGTAAGATAAAAAAATAATGAAAATAAATAGTTCGGATAAAATGAAATAAATGCGGAAACATTTGGTATCATTGATAAAAACCTGCTTATTGAAATTTACAAATTTTTTTATTTAGATGTAAAAATAAAAAAATTGTTAATTTGGCTCGGTTGTTTACTGTGAATATCTGACTGATCTCTGTATTATTAGCTTTGAAAAAATTAATTCTTGAATATATTGCTGAGACCCTTGTATGTCATATTGTTTTATTTCCTGATATTCAGCTTCGGACGGGAGAATAACAACCGGAACAGCCAGGCTGGTGATCATATTTCGGTAAATAAATCAAAATGGAGCATCACTCTTGATCGATACATAACAAAAGGCCAATGCGACAGTGCATCAGCCTGCCTGGACAGTACTTATCGGGAGTGTGAAAAATCAGGAAACTGGTCCATTTTTGAAGAGACTATCATTAAACTTATTAATTGTTATCGTAACGGTGACTATTATGATAAATCTAAATTGCTGCTTCAACAAGCGAAACAGATTGCTTTTATTCATCTAAAATCAGAATTACATATAAAAGCTGATTTGCTTTTTGAAGAAGGTTCAATTTTGATGGATGAAGACAACTACCAAAAAGCCATTGCAATACTCTTACAGTCAGTTGATACAAGATTGAAAATCAATAATGACAGAGATAGCTTGATGGCATATTCATTTAACAATATTGCTTATTGTTATCTGAAAACAAGAGAGTTTAAATTAGCAATAGAATATTATTCAAAAGCAATACAGATTAGAAGGGCAATTAAACCAGTTGAAGATTTGGAATTGGCAGATTATTATCAAAATCTTGGGATAGCCAATTGGCATCTGAGGAAATATGACAACGCTATACAATGGATTAATAGATCAATGAAAATCAAAGAAAGTGCCAATAGTACCCAGTTTCTGCAAATGATAAATCTTTATGTTATGGCTGGAATAATTTATAAAGATTTAGGATTGCTTGATAATTCGTTAGAAAATTATAATAAAGCTGAGAAACTAGCAATTTCAAAAAATAGTTTTTCACAAGACAGATTAAAATTAATATATGCAAATAAAGGATGGCTTTATTATTTAATTGGAGATAAATTAAAAGCTTTACAATATTTTAATAATGCCGTAAAATATTTAATTTCTGAGAAAAAGATCGACTATTACAACCTAGTTGATATTCTGAAGCAAGTGGGAATCATCTATATGGATAATATGGAATATAATAAGGCTTTAAATAGCTTTAAGGATGAAGTAATCATGACCAAGAAATATAACTTTCCACTGTTACCCGAAATTTACCAGGAGATTGCGAATTGTCATTTCAAGTTGGGAAATATTGAATTGGCAAATAAATATTACCAATTAGCCTTATCTACTAAGCTTGATGTAAAAAATTATGATTTTCTGAAACTGGCCATGTTATTTGAAGATTATGGCAATTTCTACCTTGAAACCAGACACACTGATGAATGCACAAATTTATTATTTAAATCTAAGGAGATATTGCTTTCAAAACTTGGAAATAAAGACAGGAATACATCAACAGCATACAGCTATATATCAAAGTATTATTCCAAAACAGGACAAACAATAACAGCCCTGGAATATTGCCAGAAAGCGATCATTTCACTGGTAGATGGATTTGATGAATCTGACATATTTAAGTCGCCGGGAACAGAAAAAACGCACTACGACTACCTGCTAGCGGCCGCTTTAAAAGATAAGGCCGACCTGTTTGACAGTTTATATGAAAAATCCCCGGACATAATACTTCTGAGACACAGTTTGAAAAATTACCAGCTTTCCATTCGTCTGATTGAAAAACTGAGGACTGGTTATCTTACTGAGGAAAGTAAGTTTGATATTTCACGCACCAGGAAAGGTACTTTTCTTAATGCCATGAAAGTAGCTGATATGCTTTACCATCTGACAGGCAATAATTCCTACAGGGATATTTCATTTGAAATAGCTGAAAGGTCCAAGTCGGCAGTTCTGCTGACTTCCATCCGGGAAAACGAGGCTATTGGCTTTAGCGGAATACCCGATACTTTACAGAGCAGGGAAAAAGATCTGAAAATCAGGAAGGCATATCTTAACAATTTGATATATAATGAAAATGCCAATGAAAAAGATAAAGCAAAAATTGAAGATTGGCAGAAAAAAATATTTGAAATTGATAATCAATATGATAAGTTAATCCTGAATTTTGAGAAAAATTACCCACAGTTTTATTCATTAAAATATACAAATAAAGTTCTTGGAATTCATGACATTCAGACAAAATTAAAAGATGACCAGACAATTATAGAATATACGCTTTCTGATTCGGTACTTTATGCATTTGTTTGTGAATCAAAAAATTATAACCTTGTCAAAATACCTATTGATTCGACATTTTATACAAATCTTGATTCAACCATAAAGCGAATTTCATTCACTGACATCCTCAGACTGAACTCCAAATCTTATGCAGCTTTTGTACATTCAAATTATATGTTGTACAGCAAGCTTATTTTACCTATCCGGAAATTGATTCATTCAAAGGAACTGGTGATCATACCGGATGATAAATTATCTTACCTGCCATTTGAAGCATTAATCACTGATACCATAACTGTTAGAAAATTCAATTTCAGGTCAATGGCTTATCTGATATATGATTATACTATAAGCTATTCATATTCAGCTACTCTGATGTTAAATAACCCTATAAGAAGCTATTCAACCAATAAAATGGTGGCATTTGAACCTTGCTATAACAATTTTGGCAGTCTGGATAGTGCCCATATCCGGCCAATAAAAGCTTTTAAAGATTACTTATCTGATTTGCCTTACACAAAAGCAGAAATTAATTTTATTCAAAAGATATCAAATGGGCTTATTTTTCAGGATTATAAAGCCACTGAAGATAATTTTAAAGCAAGTGCAAAAGATGCCGGCATACTTCACCTGGCTATGCATTCATACATTGATAATGAGGATCCTATGTACTCAAAATTAGTCTTTACACAATCAAATACAGGAAAAGAAGATGGGTTGCTGAATACATATGAATTATATAATATGGAATTGCATGCCAAGCTGGCAGTATTGAGCGCCTGTAATACGGGTTTCGGGAAGCTCGAAAAAGGAGAAGGTGTCATGAGTTTTGCCAGGGGATTCCTGTTTGCCGGTTGCAAAAGTATTTTGATGACTATGTGGACTGTTGAAGACAGATCGGGTTACCTGCTAACTGCCGGATTCTATAAAGGACTTTATGCCGGGAAGGAGGTAAATATTGCATTAAGAGAGGCAAAACTGGATTATCTTAAAAAATCAGATGCCATTCGTGCACATCCTTATTTCTGGGCTGCATATGTCAATATAGGTAGCACTGATAAGGTTTTCACACCCTGGAATAATTGGTATCTGATTTCTGGGATTGTAATTTTTTGTGTACTTGTATTATTCGCTGTCAGAATAGTAATGGCCAGGAGAAAAATAAAAAAGGTGAAACTCCACAGGAATTTCACCTTTCCGATCAACAATCGATATTACTAATTTATGCTCTCAAGTATTGAATTTGATTTGTCTTTATAAAAACTGTTACTGGCTGATATTTTTTTGAACTGCTTAACTGCCTGATTCATTTTATTGGTTTTCAGGTAGCACAGCCCAAGATACCATTCGGTTTGTTCTAAAAAGAGATTGTCGTTCTGCCAGATCACTGAGTTAAATGACTTTATTGCATTCATATATCTGGTAGTTTCCATAAATGAAATACCGGAATAAAAATTACATGCTACATTGGTACTATCATTCATGATGATTTTTTCAAAGAAAGCCAGAGCGCCTGAGTAATCATGTTTCTGATATTTCTGGAGTGCCTGCACAAATAAATCATTGCACTGAAAATTACCGGAACGAACATTAATAACTACTTCATAGGGATCATAGTATTTATGGAATAATTCATCATTCGAGTAAGTATGATTTCGCAAAATTACCACATAAACAGTTCCAACCAGAATTATTATCAATGCTATGGTTGCTGCAGCCAGGTACCAACTTCTCAGAAAAGGTCTGTGGGGTATTGGTCTTACTTTTTTGACATTATGTAATGATTTATGAATTGAAGCAAGTTGATTTTTCAGAGCTATTACACCATTATCCATAATTGCTTCATCTACCTGTAAATGTAAGGTTATTTCATCGGAAAGATCTTTATTTCCAGGTAATAGTCTTTTGAAATCTTCCAATTCCTCACCATCTAATTCATTATCAATGAATTTTTCTATTGTTTCAAAATTTTCCATTTTATCTGATTCCTTTTATAATTGTAAATCTTATTATGTTTTTAATGTTCTCAGTCGTTAATATAATATAAATATTTATTAATATTGTTTCAAATATTTATTAAACGATAATAAATAATTCGTCAATAATTATCAATAATAATGTACCACTAATATAATATATACCCTACACTATTTTTACAATATTTTTATTATATTTTATTGTCTTGTCTCTTGTCTAAATTCTATTAATATTTTATAATTGTCTGAATCTTATATCGTTTCTAATATTTTCAATCAATTTCTCCTTGCATTGATACTTTCTTTTTTTTGTATACTTTTCAGTCTTCAGACCCAGCTGATCAGCTATTGTTTTTAAAGGTACCTTTTCAAGGAACATCGTTAGTATTTCTTTACATTCTATACTAAGTCTCTCAAAATGAAATCTATACAAATCGTATTTTTCATTTTCACGACTAATTTCATTCAGGTCATCTGCTAATTCCACCAATGACTGATCCCCTAATTTTTCTTCAGTTTTTATCCTCCTGTTTTCAAGTTGTTTTAGCCACAATAACCTGCTTACTGAAAAAAGATAAGCCTGAAAACTGCATGTAAGAACAAGAACGTCTTTATTAACTTTTTTGAAAATAACAATCAAAGCCTCCTGAAAAATATCTCTGGCATCGTCTTCGTCTCCGCAATTTTTTAAAATGTAATTTTTAATCTGAAGAAAGTAATTTTCATAAACATATACCAGTACAATGTTATTCCTGGTTTTAATTCCATCTAAAATTTCTTCTACACTGTAATTTACTTTCATATATATATTCCTTTTTTAAGCAAAAGGTAACCATGGTAACTTAAAAATTTTTAAAAATATAAAATTCAAATGAATAATGATCTGATTATAATGATTTGCGATATGACTGGTTTTCTGTTGCCAACTTAAATAAAGATGAATACCCCTGACACAATTGATATTAATCTTATAATGAGTTAGTTAATATCAGATGAATTTGGAAGTAGTAGTTACATAGGATGATTTACCTGCCAGATTGGCTGTATAAGGCTATATACATTATGTCCGGAAAACAACAATGCCGGATATTTTACGTCCGGCATTGTTGGAAATATGCTGATTTTTTAATTTAAATGCTAAATATTTTCCAAGTTAATTTCTGAATAAGCTGACATTCCCCATTTTACTATCAGTATTTCCAAATTTGTCGGTAGATATGAGTTTCCAAATATATACGCCAGGTTCAGCTGGCTGATTGCTGCCCTGTATTTTTCCGTCCCATGGCCTGATTGGATCAGACGTTGTATATATCAACAAGCCCTGTTTGTTGTATATGTTCATTGTAATATGGAAATCTGACAGATTTTCACCGGTAGGACCAAAAACATCATTGTTTCCATCCCCATTTGGTGAAAATGCATTTGGCATGTAAATGGTGTGCTGAGCTTCAAAATGGATGACTTTACTTACTTTATCAAAGCAACTATTTGAATTATATGCAATCAGATCAACAACATAATTTCCATTTCTGAGAAATTCATAGTGAGATATAGATTCACCTGAAAATTCATCTCCATTCATTAACCACCGGTAATGATCGGCATCATTATGTACAGGCCGGAAATTGTAAGTGTTGCCGGAATTCTCATAATTAAAATCAGCATCGGGTGTTTCCAGCACATTGATGATGTTCTTTTTTTGGTTGCTGGTTTCTTTATTAGATTTAAAATATCTTAAGGTCAGTTTTATATCAAAAGATCCCGGTTTTGTAAATTTATGCATCGGGTTAATTTCTGTTGAAAATTCTCCGTCGCTAAACTGCCACAGATAAAAAATAGTATCGTTTTTGACAGAAGGATTGCAGGTTACCGATAATGGAGCGCATCCACTGTAAATACTCACATTAAACTCAGCATCGGGTATTAATGAAATGCTCTGATCGTTACTCTTCATTGTTCTTATTAGCTTAGATTCAACTGGCCCGGTCTCAGGTTTATTTAATATGTTATTCTGAATATTATTGTATGCAATCATTGATGCAGGTTGAACTTTTTGTACAGATAATGCGGATTTGGCTGCATTAATCTCAATTGGTGTATTATTCTCAGTCTTTTTTGTAGTGATTTGTATATCTGAGGCAGGTGATGAAGGCTTTGATAATGTCTTTGACGGGTTATTTACCGGTGATGTCGAAGTAATGTCTTTTTTGCTGATCAGATGAAATGAAACAACAAGAATAGCTGATATGGCAGCGATCATAGCCAATTTATAAGAGGTGCGGGATAAAAGCCTTGACAATAGCGTACCGTTTTTCGGCAGGTTCCTTTCAAGTCTCAACCAGTCATTGTGGTTATAAGGATAGTCCAATGAATCCAGCCGTTCCCGCAATATCTCTCCTAAATCCTTATCTGTCAAGTTTGTTCTCATATTTTTTATAAGATTCTCTTAATTTCATTTTAGCTTTTGCAAGGTTTGATTTTGAAGTTCCAATATTAATTCCAAGTATTTGCGCTATTTCTTTATGTGTGTAATTTTCAATAACATACATATTAAAAACCGTTCTGTAAGCAGGGCTGAGTTGCTGGATGAGCTTAAGTAACAACTCGGCTTTGATTGAAACAAGCACTTCATTCTCTGCATCGTCTTCATTGTCAGTCTCTATACTATCAAATAAATTTTCATTGTCAGATCTGACGAAGGTTTCCTTTCTTTTTCTAACATGGTCAATGGCATTGTTCACCATGATCCTTCTCACCCAGCCTTCCAGTGATCCTTCGTTTTTAAATCCTTTTAACTTATTGAATATCTTAATAAAACCATCATGTAATAAATCTTTTGCGTCTTCGGTATCAGTTGCATAACGCATACAAATACCCATCATTTTGTTGTAAAATGCTTTATAGAATTCTTGCTGACTAACCCTGTCCCCGTTGATACAATTACTAACAAGCCTTTCAACATCTGCTTTATTTGAAAAATCTATTTGACTATTCACAACGATAAAAAGACGGAGGGTAAAACAATAAGTTGCCTGTAATGAAAAATCTGTTCAATTAAGGATGTTTTTTTTATTCAGGGCTGCCTGGTAGCGTCGGGCATTTCTGGCATGTTCCGCAGCGTTCCTGGCAAATATGTGATATCCGGAGAAATCATCCTTTGCGCAGAAATATAAGTAGTTATGTTTTTCGTAATTAAGCACGGATTCAATAGATGCTATCCCCGGAAAAGAAATGGGTCCGGGTGGCAGTCCTGAATATTTATAGGTATTGTAGGGCGAATTAATATTCAGATGCTTTTTAAGAATACGATGCAGGCTGAAATCCTGCCAGGCAAATTTTACTGTTGGGTCTGCTTCCAACTTCATTCCCTTATTGAGCCGGTTAATATAAACTCCTGCAATGCCGGCTTTTTCTTCATTTTTATTCGTTTCTTCTTCAACGATTGAAGCCAGTATGCTTACCTGTACCGGTGAAAGTCCGGCTTCTGAGGCCAAAGTTAACCTGGTGTCATTCCAGAACTTATGGTATTCTTTACTCATCCTGTCGAAAAATTCTGATGCCGAAGTATTCCAGTAAAATTCATAAGTATTGGGGATAAACATAGCAGGGAACGAATAGCAGTCAAAACCGTATAATAATGCAATACTGTCGTTATTCAATAAATTAATGACAGAAATGGAATCAGCTTCTAATTGTTGGGATATTCTTTCTGCAAACTGTTCTTTGGTCTTCAGGCAATTAAAAATCAGTTTCACCGGTTCCTGGGCGCCGGACCTTAAATGATTAAGCAGTTCATTATTTGACATTCCATTGGTAATCTTGTATTTGCCCGGATGAATATGATTCTTGTAATTTTTCTTATTGGCTACCCAAATAAATGATTCAATATCAATAAGAACATCTTTCTGAATTATTTCTGCAAGAATCTGGTTGTAGCCAAAGCCCGTCTGAATATAAAGATAATCTGACTCATTGGAATTCAGATGTATATTGGTACCATATACTTTATTGTAGTAGCGGTATGCAACCAGCCCGCATATAAATATGGCAATAAGCACGGTAAATCTGATCACAGCAGGGGATAAGTAGTTATTTTTTGTCTTTTTCCTTCTGACTGAGGTAACCATCAATGCACCTTTTAAATTATTTCAATAATAATGCTTTAATTTGAATTATGATCTTCAGCAATTTTTTTATACTGTCATTTATTTACCGGAAGACAATTTTTCCTTTCATTATTATATTAACAGTGTTTAGCTTGTTATATTCATGTAATACTGAGAGATGCTTAAAAAGTACCGGCAGAATAATATCTGTTGAACGTGACCCTGAACATTTTACCGAACTTGAGATTAACGATGTATTTGATGTTTATATTTCACAATCTCAGGAGGACAAGATAATAATTGAAGGTGGGGAACATCTCATTCCGGATATAGAAACGACGGTAAAAGATAAAAAGTTAGTTATCAGTAATAATAATGATTGTAGTTGGCTGAGAGAGTACAAAAGGATAAAAATAACGATTTATACCGATAGTCTGACAACAATAAATCTGAATGGTCAGTCAGATATTTATTCTTCTGACACCCTGAAACAATGGATAGTAACGATTGCTGTCAATTCAGGTATTTCAAAGATCAATTTGTTAATTAACTGCCATGAGTTGCATTTTGACCTTAATGGTGGCACCGGTGAGTATTCTTTTAATGGTAAAGCAGGGCTTGCCTATTTTTACCTGATGGGAACAGGTGTTTTACTTAGTGACAGCCTGGTAACCGGATACAATTTTATTACCAGTAATACCACTGGAGATTGCAGGATAAATGCACAAAAGCTTATAAATGCTCAGATTGAAAACAGGGGAGATATTTATTATAAAGGATCTCCTCCAAATATTGAAACGGTAATTTCGGGACTGGGACATCTTATCAAAGTCGATTGAATTAAGGGTTACAAGTATGAGTGATGAGTGATGAGCGATGAGCGATGAGTGATGAGTGATGAGTGATGAGTGATGAGTGATGAGCGATGAGTATCAGAATTTGTGACTTGTGACGTTCATGACGTTCATGACGCTTATGACATTCATGACTTTCATGACCTTCATGACGCTCATGACTAACCACTTAACATCCTGAATAGTTACAGTATTGTTAATCAAAAAATGTATAGGAATAAACTGAAGTAGTGCTATGATCTGTTTCTTCTATCAGAAAGTTCTGATCATCATATTTTGAAATAAGTTCGTATTCAAGAACTCCACTGGAATTAAAGCGTTGTTCAGTTTTCATGAGTTCCTCATCGTCGAATAAATATTTGATCAGATATGAATTACCTATCTGCTGCTCAATCAGCTTATTATTTTCATTGTAGGTGTTAACTATCTTATTAACAATCTCTTTTTTGATATTATAGCTGATTTGCCTGACTATGTTTCCAAATTCGTCATAGGTGATAATACTTTCCATGATAAAATCACCTTTTTTGCCTGATTCTGTTTGTTTGACAATATTATTTTTATCATCGTATTCATTTACGATTCTTTCAATGATACTACCCAATGAATCGTACACCTCTTTCAGGATTAAATGTCCGGATTGCTGATACCTCAGAAATTCTTTTTCTTCCAATTCACCATCTCCGTCGTACACCAGAATGGTGATTGAATTGTTGTTATCATCTCTTTCATATTTTTTTACGGTGACTGATCCATCAGCAAATGAGGTTGTAATACTGGTAATATTCTTATTATCATCTCTTTTATAAATAATATGTTCGCTCACTTCCTCTTCTGTGAAGTAATTGATTTCTTCAAGAAGATTCCCGGCATTGTCGTAAATAGAAACCGTTTTGTGTTCCAGTTCCTCTTCAGAAATATAAGATTTTGAAAGAATGATATTTTCATTACTGTCGTATTCAATATAGGATGAGGTATATCCATCCTGAAAATCAGTATCTGAATTAGAATAAGTCCGGGTAGTGATACTTTTTACTTTTTTCATCGAGATAAAATTTGATTTCTGCAAGTGCAAAATTATATTAAAACAGGCAATAGGCAATAGACATCCGCCGTGGCGGAGGCATTAGTATAATTTTAAGTTAATACTTTAAAGTTAGATATAGGTTTTTGCTTACAATTCTGCCTATAGTCTGTCCATAATAATCAATATTTGATTAACGAATATCGATTAACGATTTTTGATTTTATCATTAAATCAGATGATTATACTTAAATCATAAATCGTTGATCCTTGTTCTTAAATCAAACAAGAATGACTTTAAAGACAAGCACTACCTAATGCCTGACAGTCTGAATAACCGGAATAGTTACAGTTCAATAATTCTGAAAAGGTCTATAAAACAAAAAAGGAGTGTTTCCACTCCTTCTTTGTTTTTTAAAATCTTTACAGATTTCAGATCTCTAAGCAAAAATGCTTAATTACTTTGCTGGAACTGGTTTTGCAGCTGGCTTTTTAGCTGGAGCAGCTTTCTTAGCAGCAGGAGCAGCTTTCTTCGGTTCAGCTTTCTTTACTTCACCTTTCTTCATTTCACCTTTCTTAACAGGTTTCTTTGCTTCAGCAGCTGCTTCAGCTTTCTTAATTGAATCCTGTTTCAGTGAATCGAGTTTTGCTTTTTCTTTAGCAGCAGCAGCAGCTTTTGCCTGCATTACTTTCTGCGTTGAATCAGCCCTGCGGATTGAATCCTGTTTTGCTTTTTCAGCTTGTTCCTTTGCGCTGGGACCACATGCAAATAACACTGCGATTAAAGCAGCGAATAAAATTTGTGCTAATCTTTTCATTTATTTAAGTATTTTTAAAATTAAACGGTGCAAAGGTAGAAATTTTACCAATATAAAAATCAATATTTCGTAAAAATTTTATTAACAGGCAAAAGTGAATAAGGGAAGTAAAGTTGCACATTTGTTAAACATCATCAGATCATGTATTTATAATGATCATGGATGTAAATATACAGGATGTCAGAAAAACCATAAGCGAAATAGCTGCTATTAAACATATTAGTACCTAATTTCTGAAATCTTGACATGTTTTGGCATAAAAATCCAAAAAACAAATCACAAAAAACAAATAATAAGCAATATCAAAATTTCAAAGACGAAACAAACTACTTTGAATTTGTCATTTTGTTGATTGATATTTATTTGTTATTTGTATTTTGTGATTTGTGATTTCTTGTTTGGTTCTGGCTCGTCCGGGTTGGCTGCCATTACCCGATGGTTTCTGTTCAATCTGCAATCTTTTTTATTTTCAGTTTTTGTCCCGGTGATATACTGTGGTCATTGGTAATGTTATTCAATACCTTAATATCATTATTATTGGTACCGGGATATTTGCGGGCAATATCCCACAAAGTATCGCCTGATTTTACAGTGTAAATAATATAGTTGCCATCAGTATCATAGTCTTTTTTTTTGTGTGAGGGGGAAGAAGCGGTTATTTTCTTCCATCCGGGTTTTTGTTTTTCATCAAGCGACATCTCATTGACTTTGCTATACACTGATTCATATTCTTTTGGAACATAAATCAGGAGTTTCTGACCTGTTCTGAGTTTGTTGTGTTTTAATTTATTCCAGTGTTTAATATCAGAAATATTAACATCAAACCAGGCTGAAATGAAACCTATGTTATCCTGGGATTTAACAGTATAATAAACAGGAGACATGTGTGCCGGCTTTGATTTAAAGTTTCTTATATATTTTGACGGTGATTTTAAACTATTGAGTGGATTGAAATAAAGCGAATCATGGTAAGTCAGTATTGAATCTTCGAGTTCAATATATTTTGTAATATATTTAAAAGGCAGGGTAAGAGAATAAGTTTTATCGCCGGCCGGGATCACTTCCCTTTTATACTGGGGATTCAGGTCCATCAACTCCTCAACCGGGATTTTCAGTACTTCAGCTACCTGTTCCAGGTGAAGGTTTTCTGAAACCGTAACGGTATCAATATTGTCCGGCATATCAATTTTTACAGGAACCAGTTTATGTTCCGAATAATAATTAGTCACATAAGAAGCTGCTATGAATGCAGGAATATATCCCCGAGTTTCTTTGGGAAGTTTGTAGTAAATATCCCAGTAATCATTTTTACCACCGCAACGTTTGATTGCTTTGTTTACATTGCCAGGTCCGCAATTATAGGCGGCAATCACAAGTGTCCAGTCGTTGTAAATTTTGTAAAGGTCATTCAGGTATCTTACAGCAGCATAGGTCGCTTTTACAGGGTCGCACCGTTCATCTACAAATGAAGTAATTTCCAGTCCATACATTTTACCGGTGGAATAAATGAACTGCCATAATCCCATGGCTCCGGCCCTTGATATAGCCCGTGGATTCAAGGCAGATTCAATGACAGGCAGGTACCTGAGTTCAAGTGGTAATCCATATTCGTTAAGGACCTTTTCAAACAAAGGGAAATAATAGTCGGTGAAACCAAGCATGATCTGGCATTTATCTCTTTTTTGCTTTGTATAAACATCAATGTAGCTTTTTACTATCTGGTTGTAAGGAAGGTTAATAGCTGATTTAAGGTGATTAAGCCTTGATATATATACAGAATCAGGAAAGTCGGGATATGTTGATATGTCAGATTTCTGAGAAGCTTCTTTCATTCTTTTCAAGGCTGCGGAATTCTTTATGTACCAAAGATCTACCAGGCTGTCAAGGGTACTGCTGAATCTGAATAATTCTTCTGAATGAATTTTGACGATTGTATCTGTTCTTGTCGTATCTTTTAAAGCAGAGACCGAAGCATGTACCTGCAAATTCAGGATAGTAAGGAGTGTAATGGTAAAAACAGATATCCGCATTATTTAAATTATTGATTATTCATCTGCAAAAGTATTTTTTTCTCTCTACTTTGTACCTTTAATTGATACGATTGCCTGTTAATAATTGTTAACAATATTATTAACAATAACATACTTATTTATTTAAAAGTGATAAACAGGTGAAATCCAAGGCCCGACTTCTTCCGTTGATCAAAAGTGAACATGGTTGGTTCCAGTTTTAAAGAAAGATCAGGACTGATATCATAGTCGAAAAAATGTGCGTCAACATTCGCATCAATGATGTTGAGTGCATACAGACCCGCGGCCAAAATGATATCCAGGTCACGGTAGCGCCTGAATTCATCTTTGTAATACAGTAATTCTGTAGTGTCGAGTCTGCCTCCAAACGGATCAGTATTAGGGTTTCCGCTGGTTTCTGCAAGGTAAGCATTTTTATACTTGAGATACTGCCGGTTATTATCAATGATAAAATAGACCAGAGTTCCAATCCCGGCATATAAAACCGGTATTTTCCAGTACTTTTTATTATACGCCTGGCCGAGTCCGGGAAGAACAACAGAAAGTAATGCAGCTTTTTTTGGTGAATGTGATATGACAGGCGAAGTATCTGGTTTATTATCGGATGATTGTGAATATAAACGGAATGACTGTCCGAAAAATAATATCCAGACTATGATTACAATATAAAAACATTTGTAAGTCAATTGATTAAGTTCATAAAGTTCATAAAGTTCATAAAGTTTGTAAAGTTCATAAAGTTCATAAAGTTCATAAAGTCCTGATACTTGATACTTGATACCTGATACTCATCACTCCTTCAATTAACTATTCAGTTTGTCAAGAATTCCGATAATGCGCTCAAGGTCTTCGTCAGAATTGAAAGGAATGATGATCCTTCCCTTGCCGTTTTTTTCCCTTCTGAACTGAATGTGTGAGTTGAAATATTTTGAAAGGTGCTGTTGTAACTGAAGGTAAGCTTCCGGATTAACAATAGGAACCGGTGATTTTTTTACCATATGTTTTTCCTTGGTGAAGAGGTTCTTTACCATTTCTTCCGTTTTGCGAACAGATAATTCTTTTCCGATGATCTGAAGACAAAGACTGATCTGTGTTTCAGGGTTATCAATGTTGATCAGCGGTAGGGCATGACCCATGGAAATTTTCCTGTTACGTAAAGCAAGCTGAATTTCGGCAGGCAGCTTTAGTAATCTCAATGAATTGGTAATGGAGGAACGTTTTTTACCGACTCTTTCGCTAAGCTGTTCCTGGGTAAGCCTGCATTCTTCAATCAGACGCTGGTAACTTATGGCAATCTCTACAGGATCAAGGTCCTGTCTCTGGATATTTTCGGTAAGTGCGAGTTCCAGCATAGCTTGGTCGTCAGCTTTACGGACATAGGCAGGTATTTCCTTCAATCCTGCAATTTTTGATGCCCGGTAGCGCCGTTCACCAGTGATCAGCTGATATCTGCCCTGTTCTGTTTCCCTAACGGTGATAGGCTGGATTACACCAAGTTCCTTTATTGAACTGGCTAATTCAAGAAGAGATTCTTCATCAAATGTTTTGCGGGGTTGAAATGGATTAACCTCAATATAATCAATCCTGATATCTGAAGTGAAATCAGATTTGGGTAATTCACCGGCATCTTCAATTAATGCACCAAGACCTCTTCCCAAAACGCTTTTTTTTGTTACCATAATGTCAATCAATAATTTTCTCAGATGAATTGATCCTGGTCATGTTATTTTTCTGGAGTAGTTCACGTGCCAGGTTAAGGTAGTTTTTAGCTCCTGTCGAATCGGCATCATAGAGTATTGCAGGTTGTCCATAACTTGGAGCTTCACCCAGTTTAACATTTCTCGAGATAATAGTTTCGAATACCATGTTCTGGAAATGTGTCCTGACTTCTTCCACAACCTGGTTTGAAAGTCGCAGGCGGGCATCGTACATGGTAAGCAGGAAACCTTCTATCTCAAGGGATGTATTCAGACGGCTCTGTATTATCTTGATGGTATTTAATAGTTTCCCCAGGCCCTCAAGTGCAAAATATTCGCATTGTACAGGCAGGATAAGTGAATCAGCGGCAGTAAGTGCATTGACAGTAAGCAACCCAAGGGATGGAGAACAATCGATAAATATAAAGTCGTAGTTATCCCGTATCCTCGAAATTACAGTACTCAAGACTTTTTCCCGGGCCGGAAGGCTGAGCATTTCTATTTCAGCCCCCACCAGGTCAATGTTTGAAGGTATCAGGTCAAGCCCGTTGGTTTCACTGTGAAGAATTATTCCTGCAGGATCAGCCTGTTCTATCAGGCAGTCATATAATGTTGTTTTAATATTTCTGACATCAAAACCTATACCTGAAGAGGCATTGCCCTGGGGATCGGCATCTACAAGCAGTACCTTGAATTCAAGCACAGCAAGGCTGGCTGCCAGGTTGATAGCCGTGGTCGTTTTTCCTACTCCGCCTTTCTGGTTTGCAATAGCAATTACTTTTGACATATCGTATTTGAGGATGAACTGCAAAAATAGGAAAAAGTTTGGAGGCGCAAACAGGTTGAAAATTGAGCAGTTCAGATGGTTTTTTCAAAACCGGAGCATGCTATGCATTTAAATGCTATCATTGTGGTTTGGATTAGTGAATGGTGAATGGTGAATGGTGAATGGAAATCCAATTTGAAAATTTGAAAATGCGTAGCATTGAGCTTGTCGAAATGTTCTAATTTGAAAATGAAAAACGATTTGCCCTGAAAGGGCTTGATCAACAGCTCAGGGCAACGCCCTGTGTGCATAGGTGAATATACAATAGTTTAAAGCCCTGAAAGGGCGTCAGCACGATCCCGGAAGGACAGAGCGAAGAGGTGAATGGTAAATAGTGAATGGTGAATGAGTTGACTTGTTACTCCATCACTCCATCACTCCATCACATCATCACTCTCATCACCAGGGATAAAATGACCTGATTATTTACACTGTTATTAAAAATGAAGATAGATACCAGCAAATGAATTTTTTTAATAGAAGAAAATTACTGAAGAAAGCCAATTACCTGGACCTGACACCTGTTAAGCTTGCCAAATATGAAGTTGATGAGAAGGAACAGGTAATCATTATTGTATCCAAATTCAGGAATCCGTTCTGGAGAAATTTTCTGTTACCACGACGCAAATCTCCCGAATACCGTATCAGACTTGATGAGCTGGGATCAGCCACCTGGAATGAAATAAACGGCAGAAAAAAAGTTGGCGAGATATGTTCTTCTCTTTCCGGCAGGTTAGGTGAAAAAATCCATCCGGCTGAAGAGAGAGTAACACGTTACTTTACTTTACTATACGACCAGCGTTACATCAGCTTCAGGGAAATTACAAATGGTGATCCGCCAGTGGCGGAGTGAATAGTGAATGGTGAGAAGTGAATGGTGAGTAGTGAATGGTGAATAGTGAATGGTGAATAGTGAATGGTGAATAGTGAATGAGTAAAACCATCACTTCATCACTCCATCACTCACATCACTCCATCACTCCATCACTTCATCCAAACTATCTGCCTGAACAAATCAATTAAAATTTTTACATGCAATAACAAGCATAGTATAAAATGAGTTATTTTTAGACACTTAAATTATAAATTAATTTGGAGGAAATATGAGCGATCAAATTTTAAAATTAACACCAGAGACTGTCTGGAAGAATTTTTACAGTTTAACACAAATACCGCGTCCGTCGGGGAAAGAAGGAGCAGTGATTAATTTTGCCAAGAAATTTGGAGAGAACCTGGGATTACATACAGTTGTCGATTCTGTTGGCAATGTTATTATTCGCAAGCCTGCCACACCGGGTATGGAAAAAAGAAAAGGGATTGTGTTACAGGGACACCTTGATATGGTACCCCAGAAGAACAGCGATAAAATCCACGATTTTGAAAAGGATCCGATTGATCCTGTTATCGTAAATGATTGGGTAAAAGCTAATGGCACAACTCTGGGGGCTGATAATGGTATTGGTGTTGCTGCCATATTATCTGTGCTTGAATCTAAGACTTTGGTTCATGGTCAGGTAGAAGCCTTGCTGACTATTGACGAAGAAACCGGAATGACAGGCGCGTTTGGCCTTCAGCCTGGAATGTTTACGGGTGAAATTCTGTTAAACCTTGATTCGGAAGATGAAGGCGAACTTTATATTGGTTGTGCAGGCGGTGTAAATGCCAACATGAAACTGGCATATCATATTGATGCCGTATCAGGTGATGTAAAGGCATACAAACTGAGTATTACAGGTTTGAAGGGAGGTCATTCAGGTCTGGATATCAACATGGGAAGAGGTAACTCGAATAAGTTGATGTTCAGGTTCCTGAAAAAGGCAACCACAGAATTCAAACTCAGACTGGCTACCATCGAAGGAGGCAGCCTCCGCAATGCAATTCCACGTGAAGCTTTTGCCGTTGTGGTGGTACCTGCAGGATTTTCTGCTCAATTTACGAAAGCAGTTGCTGAATATCAGGAAATTTACAGAAAAGAACTTTCGGTAACCGAACCCGATCTTTCATTTGTGGCAGTTGAATGTAGCAAACCTGCATCTGTGATTGACATGAAAGCACAGATCAACCTGATCAATTCTGTTTATGCCTGTCCGAACGGTATGGTGAGATTAAGCGATAGCATACCTGGTCTGGTGGAAACATCGAATAATCTTGCTATTGTAAAATCACATCCGGAATATATTGAGATCACCTGTTTGTTGCGCAGTTCGGTTGATAGTGCAAAAGACGACCTTTCAATGGCAGTATCAAGTGTTTTTGAACTGGCAGGAGCTGAAGTGGAACTTTCCGGAGGCTACCCTGGCTGGAAACCAAATCCTGATTCGGAAATACTTACCCTGATGAAGGATATCTACAACAAAAAATACAACAAAATACCCGATGTAAAAGCCATTCATGCCGGCCTCGAATGTGGATTACTCGGTGGTGTATATCCTAACTGGGATATGATCTCATTTGGCCCCACCATTCGCCATCCTCATTCACCTGATGAAAAAGTACTCATCTCCAGTGTTCAGAAATTCTGGGATTTTCTTGTGGAAGTGCTGAAAAATGCTCCTGTAGCCTGAGAAGGCTTAGCATAAATTATATTAAAAAAACCGGCCACATAGTGCCGGTTTTTTTTTCAAGAATCAGGTATCAAGTATCAGGTAACAGGTATTGACAAAATTAGTAAATTCACACCGTCGCCCAGTCTCTTAGTCTCTTCGTCGCCCCATCGCCTCATCGCCCCGTCGCTTCGTTCGCCCATTCTCTTCGTCACTCAGTCACTCAGTCACTTCTTCCCAACGGGATAACCTACCGACTGGGCAAAAATAATGTGCTGGCCGGTTTTGATACCCATGGCTTTTGCCAGTGTTTCTTTATCAACATAGGCTCTTACTCCTGTCGCAAGCCCTTCAGACGCACAAAAAAGATATACATTTTCACTGATAAAAGCAGCATCAGCGGCTGCATAAATATCTTTCTGCTGTTCCGGCTGATCACCCATCTTCGTATAATCAGCCACATAGACCAAAGTAAGAGGTGCATCTTTTACAAATTCCTGTTTACCGGTAAGTGAACGGATGTCATTTTTGTTGATATAAATCAGGCTTTGTTCAGTAGCGTTATACAAAAACAAGCCATCAGAAGCAGCAATATAAATATCTGTTTCCTGGTAATTCATGGCTGATGGTGCGGTTCTTTTTTTCTCCACTGCCCGATTGATTCCATCGGCAGCCCATAACAAATCAGAAATAAGCTGATCAGGCAGTTTTTGCGTGCTGAACTCACGGCTGGTCTTTCGCTCTTTGAGAGCTTTCATCAGAGGAATGCCTCTGTCTGTCTGAGGTACAGGCAGTTTTCTGCTTTCCAGTATCTGTGCAAACGATGTGATATAACCAAAAATCAGGATGACAGAAATCAGAAAAATTTTCATATCAGATTAAAGTTTATAAAGTTGAAAGTTCATAAAGTTTATAAAGTCTGTAACAAAAACGTTCGCTCTTTTGCTTAATCATTTCGTCATAAACGTCATGATCGTCATGATCGTCATGATCGTCATGATCGTCATGATCGTCATGATCGTCATGATCGTCATGAGTCGCTTTGTCGCTTAGTCATTTCGTTAGCTCAGTCTCTTCGTTTCTTCGTCGCCCCGTCCCTCAGTCCCTCAGTCTCTTCGTCATTTCGTCACTACTTCCCTTCCTCACCCAGTCACTCACCACTCACCACTCACTCCGCCACCGGCGGATCACACTCTTATTCCTTTGATCTGTTCGTTTTCCTTTGAATTGTTCCCGTATTTATTCTTCACGTATAATTTAATAATTTGTATCCTGTTTTTCATTTCTTCATACAAATATTTCCTATTAATCCGGGTTTCTGACAAATCCCTGTATGTATTGTTTACATCAAAGTTCATTTTGATAATCTGTTCGGAAAACAACTTTAAAGTTTCTGTTTTAACATGAATAGCTGATGGCTTGTACCTTGGCAATTCAGAAATAATAGTGACCATTTCATTAAACAAATCGAGTATTGCTTCAAATGATTTTTCGCTTTTTGCCATTGCCTGATCAGCATCTGGTTGGTTCGGAAAGACAATCACCTTAATTACTTTGGATGTTTTGATTTTTTTTACTAAGTTGTTAACTTTTTTAAAATCAGACGAATCCTTGCCAATAAATGCCTGTACTGCAGTGAGTATGGGTAGTAATCGCTCTTCAAGAGAATTTTCCTCAAATTTATATGCTTTAAGCCTTCTGTCCACGGCAGTTTCGTACATCTCAGTCAGTTCTTTTTCCCTATAATAAGATTCGAGAACAAGATCAATCAACCGGTACATATTTTCAGGTAGTTCATCTTTTCCTGATGGACTGAAACCCTGAAATTTACTGCAAATTTCAATTAATTCCCTGGCTTTCTCAAGCTTGGCAATAAATCCATTTTCAACTTTAGTAACCATACATTTGGCTAATTAGATGAAACAATTGTTTTCAAAGTTCATAAAGGCAATAGGCAATAGGCAATAGGCAATAGGCAATAGGCAATAGGCAATAGGCAATAGGCATTAGGCATTAGGTAATATGAATTACAAGTAACGAGTCACAAGTTACGAAATATAAATTGTGACTTTACAAACTTTACGAACTTTACGAACTTTACAAACTTTACAAACTTTACAAACTTTACAAACTTTTAACTATTATGAACTCTGATTTTAGTTCAAAGGTAAACAAAAATATGAAAGAAATAAAATTCATTCTGCTAAAAATATCATTTTCATATTTTCAATTCATTATTGACCGGTAAAAATTTTATGTCGTCACTACGTGACTTAAATACCGCAATTAATTTCTTTCTACAAAGATTTCATCCCTACGGGATTAAAGTTTTAATGTGTCAGAAAAACCCTGTCAGGGGTGAAATCTTTGTAGAAAAATATTCATAAAAACAATAAGCCCTGTAGGGGCGAAATCATTTGGAAACTAATACATTCGAGGGATTTAAGATGTATATAAATGTTTTCTCCGGACATCAGTGTTTTCATTTAAATGTTGTCTATGCATCAAAATTCTGATAGAATACTGTTTTGAATTTATTAATTTCTCAATATTTTGCCATATTTTATTTTTTCCCCACACCTTTGTCACTTCCGTGACAGCTAATTCTTTAAATACTTCTTTTCAGTCTTAATCTAAGATATTGAATAGATATTTAGCATGATAAAGACTTATAAAGAGTAAGCCCGCAGGGAGGGGAATGACTGGGTCCGGCTTTTCAGTCATCGGATTTTCAGGTAAATTTGAAAAAAAATTATATGAGAAATTTTACAAGTTTCATTATTTTAAGTTATATACTAATAAATCAGGTAATTGCACAATCTGTCAGTATTCCGGTCGAATGGAAATTTTCAACAGGTGATCAAGCTGAATGGGCAAAACCGGATTTTAATGATTCGGGATGGAAAACCATTTCAGCAGGAAAAGCATGGGAAAAACAAGGATACAAAGATTATGACGGTTTTGCCTGGTATCGTAATAATATTTTCATACCGTCTGAAATCAGGAAGAGTTCCCTGCTCGGTGACAGTCTGAAGATTTGCCTGGGTAAGATCGACGATTGTGACGAAACATACCTGAATGGCATTCTGATTGGTAAAAATGCAGGTAAGCCCTGTGATAAGGAAAAAGGTTTGTTTCCGTGGAATGACCTGCGCGAATATATAATTTCAGTTTCTGATCCTGCTATCCGGTGGGATGAAAAAAACGTACTGGCTGTCAAAGTATTTGACCAGGGAGGGCAGGGGGGTATGTTTGATGGGTTGCAGGAAATATTGATGATCGACCTGGTTGATTACCTTGAAATCACTACTCCCGATGATGCTTATAAGTTCTGGCAGGGAACTGATATGAAATATTCCATCATCCTGAAAAATAAAAACCCTAAAATGTCTGTCAGGGGTGAGTTGAGTTTCACTGTCAGGTCATTGATCGATTCTGCCAGTATTTATACTTCATCTTTCAATGTGGATATTAATCCAAATAGCACGATTAATCAGACTTATACATTTTTGCAGCACGACAATTGCCTTGCAGTTACCACTTTTACAGAAAAAAAATCAGGTAAAACCAGGACATTCAGCACAGAAGTACCCTATGTCCTTACGCCACGACCTTCTGCTTTGCCCGGGATTAACGGAGCAAAGATTGCAGGTGTAAGGCCGGGTTCCCCGTTTTTATACAGGATTGCTGCAACCGGTGAGCCACCACTTGTTTTTAAAGCTGAAAATCTTCCCGGGAGCTTGTCGCTGGATGAAAAAACAGGAATTATTACAGGGAAAATAAAAAAGAAGGGTGAATTCAAAACAATGATCACAGTGACTAATAAACTGGGGATTGCAAAAAGAGAACTGAAAATCATTTGCGGGGAACAGATTTGCCTCACTCCGCCTATGGGCTGGAATAGCTGGAATTGCTGGGGACTGAGTGTGAGTGATGAAAAAGTGCGCCGGTCGGCTGCTTCAATGTTAAACAATCTCGCTTCACATGGATGGACATATATTAATATCGACGATGGATGGGAATTAAAGCACAGCAGGGGCAAAATAGTTACCAATGATAAATGCCCCGACATGAAAGCGCTATGCAGTTATATCCATTCTTTGGGGCTTAAAACCGGTATTTATTCTTCGCCCGGACCAAAAACCTGCGGAGGGTATGAAGGCAGTTACACTTACGAAAAAGCTGACGCAGCATCTTATGGTAAATGGGGTATTGATTATCTTAAATATGACTGGTGTTCATATGACAGCATTGCAAAAGATACCAGCCCGGAAAACCTGCAAAAACCTTATCAGTTAATGAAGAAACAGTTGGATAAATCCGGGAGGGATATTGTTTTCAGTCTGTGCCAGTTAGGAATGGGAGAGGTCTGGAAATGGGGCGGTGATGTTGGCGGAAACCTGTGGCGTACCAGCGGTGATATTTCTGATGACTGGAAGAGTATGTCAGGCATCGGTTTCAGCCAGGATAAATGTTCGCAGTATGCCGGGCCCGGTCACTGGAACGATCCTGATATGCTGGTCGTTGGAAAGGTCGGCTGGGGACCTTCACTTCATAACAGCAAGCTTAGCTGTAATGAACAATATACTCATATCAGCCTGTGGTCGCTGCTCTCGGCCCCGTTGCTGATAGGTTGCGATCTTGACCAACTGGATGAATTCACCCTGAACATCCTTACCAATGATGAAGTACTCGAAATTGACCAGGACCCTCTTGGTAAACAAGCCCGGCAGTTACTGAAAAACGATAATTATCAGTTGTGGAAAAAAGACCTGGCAGATGGTTCTGTTGCTTTGGGAATATTTAATACCTCAACAAAAACAGAAAAGATCAGTATTTCATGGGAGCAGATTCAACTTAAAGGTAGCCAAACGATTCGTGATGTCTGGCGCCAGAAAGATACCGGTACTTCCGATAAGGGTTACCAGGCAATCATAGCGCCTCACGGGGTGGTTTTGCTGAAAGTGACAAAGGTGATGGAGTGATGAGGTGATGAAGTGACATGTCAAATTACGAGTTACGAATTACGAGTTACGAATTACGAGTTAGGAATTACGAATTACGAGTTACGAATTACGAATTACGAATTACGAGTTACGAATTACGAATTACGAGTTAGGAATTACGAGTTAGGAATTACGAGTTACGAATTACGAATTACGAGTTACGAATTACGAATTACGAGTTAGGAATTACGAGTTAGGAATTACGAGTTAGGAATTACGAATTACGAGTTACGAATTACGAATTACGAGTTACGAATTACGAGTTACGAATTACGAATTACGAGTTAGGAATTACGAGTTAGGAATTACGAGTTACGAATTATTTGGAGACAGGTGCGGAGGGAAGTTTGACAGGGCAATAAATAGTATCTGTTGAAAAAGTCTGAAGGACTTTAAGCTGAATAGTCCCGGGCGAAACCCGGGGTTGACGTGCCCACCCCACATTGGTTCCCGGCTTCGCATGTGATATTTTGTTTTGAAACTACCATCTTGTAGCGAAGCCGGCGCAATTGTTAACATTATTATCATATGACTTGTGATTCGTGACGTTCGTGATGAAGCGACAAGGCGAACGAAGCGATGGTGCGACAAAGAGAAAAATCAATCAACACTCACCATACACCATTCACCACTCACCATTCACCACTCACCCTTCACCTATGCCCACAGGGCGTTGCCCTGAGCTGTTGATCACGCCCTTGCAGGGCAAATCGTTTTTCATTTTCAAATTAGCACATTTCGACAAGCTCAATGCAACGCATTTTCAAATTTTCAAATTGAATTTCCATTCACTATTCACTACTCACTATTCACAAAAAAAAGCCCCCTGCATGAGAAGCAGGAGGCTTTTTTACGTTTATCAAATGGGGTTATTTGCTGATACTCATTTGCCTGGTTGCTACAAATCCTGATGTGATAATCTGGTAGAAATAGCTTCCTGCAGCAAGTCCGGTTGCATTGAACGGAACTTTGTATTCTCCGGCTTTATAATAACCGGTAACAATATCGGAGATCTTATCACCGAGTACATTGTAAAGGCTGATAGAAACCTGGGTATCTTCAGGAACTCTGAATGTAATGGTGGTAGTTTCCCTGAACGGGTTAGGGTTGTTCTGCAGGAGTGCATATGCATTTGAAGCTACCATTGACTTACCTGCAATACTGATACCGTTACTGGTGAAACTGCCGGATCCTTCCACCCAGCTGTTAACCACAATAACATCTACAGTATTGGTTTCCTGATGCCAGATTTTAATGGTAAAGGGTTGTCCTTCACCTACACCTTCAGCAAAAGGAGTGGTCATATCATCACCCCAGATGGTAATTTCTGTATTTCCTCCGAAATATACAGAAGAACCTGACAGTTCACCGCTTGGATTGAACACTCCGATCTCATCGCCGATCACAGGTTTGGTTGTCCATGATTCTGCCGGAATACCCAATGTCATGTTGTTGCCTGTATTTTCCACATCACCATAATAGAATGGAGCAGGAATACTGATAACATCAGCCTTGGCATAGCTTGAGGAGGAGTTTGGCGGATAATACAGGGTTCCGGCACAAGCCATCTTGATCTGGTAACCCTGACCAGGTACCATATTGGTATTATTCTGAGTACTGCCGGTATATTCGCCGATCGTGCAAAGACTGAATTGCGGCCAGTAAACATGTCCCACCTGGTCTTTCATAATGGTGATACAGTTTGTGGCTGAACCTGTGTATGCGCCCAGTGTGCTGAGCATTGCAATACCATTTGCGCCAACAATCGGGCCGGGAGTCATTCTCAGGTAACCGATAATGTACCAGCCGGTATTTAATGTTATCGGGCTGATTTCAGGTACGCATGCAAGACCTGCCACAGTAAATGAGGAGGCTTGTGTTGTCTTGATCTGGTAACCCTGACCCAAAATGATATTGAAATTGTTTTGAGTGCTGCCGGTATATTCACCGATGGTACACAGACCGAATTGCGGCCAGTAAACATGTCCTACCTGGTCTTTCACAATTACCACTTTATTGTTTGTAAGATTGACATTATCATACGGTACCGGTTGAATAGCAGAAAGAACATTTTTAAGATTCGGATCAGTTGGTATGATATAAGTGGACCAGATGCCCCATCCTGAAGGTAAGTTGATGGTCTGGTACTGAACGGTAATGGCAGCCAGTGCAGAGATTCCGCTGGATCCTCCCGAGAGGAAGGTGTTTGTCTGCGGGTAAGTCGGCGGCTGGATATAGGTTGCAGTTCCCGGGTGAGCGCCCAGAGGTGTTGGGGTCCACAATTTCCATGTGAATACTTCACCGGCAGCAAAACCATTTACCTGTCCGCCGCTGGCGGTATTGCCATATGCAATAAGGTCAGTAGCCATATTGTTCCATACCTGGGCTCCGCCGCAAACCAACGTATTGCCCTGGTGGAAGAATACTCCTAACCAGCTCCCCGGAGGCGCTGTGCTGGCGTCAAGTGTAATGAGTGCACTGGCAGGAATATGAATGTTATGGGTCACCGTAGTAATTGTTGGCGCCGGGCTCCATGGATTCGGAGTCAGTATCGTACTAAATGCGGTTACGGTACATCCGTGTGCATCAGTCACAGTCACCTGGTAATTACCCCCGTACAGATTGGAAAGGTTGACGGTAGTCTGGCCACCGGGCGCCCACAGGTAGGTATATGGTGTAACGCCTCCGCTGGTCGTCTGTGTAATAGCGCCGGTATTACCTCCAAGTGTGGTTACATCGGTTGGGGATAAGAGAGTTGTAAGTGCATAAGGCTCTGTAACAGTAGCGGTGGCTGTATTGGTATGTGCCGCAGCATCGGTAACCGTTACCGTATAGGTACCTGCCGCAAGTCCGGTAAGATCCTGTGTTGTCTGGCTGTTTGACCAGTTATAGGTGAATGGAGTCACACCGGAAGTGTTGACAATACTAAGATCAATAGCGCCATTACCGGCTCCTGCACAGGTGAGGTTGGTAACCGCAGAGGTAAGTGTAAATGCAACAGATGATTGTACCACTATAGTATAATCCATGGTTTGTCCGTAAGAATAACTTCCGCATGGATCAGTCGGATTCTGATAACATACCAATGTTAATCTCATATGGTGCGTTCCACCGGTGTTTGCAAGGGTGGTAGCGTCAAATTCAGGTACCATAAAGTCGTGAGTTACAGTTGATCCTGCGGATGCAAAATACCAGTTGGTAACCACTTCCTCATCTGAGGAGAAGGTACCGTCGTTGTTGTAGTCAACCCAGATGGTTACATATTCATAACCGTAGTATGAACACGTACCGCTCATCAGATAGGTTGAATCCTGTTGCACATGAATGCTGATACTGGTATAATCTATATATCCGCCACTGCATGGAATACTGCTCTGGTTGTTATCAGCAAGGTGGAATGCCACCAGTTGGTCGCCATCCGAACAGTTATAGGTATATGACGGTGTACAGGTATTGGGCGGACTGTTGGTGATATCTGCGCACAGGTTATCGTTCGCAGGTATACCGTCTCCCGGGTAAGTGGTATATACACAAATATGGTATGTAGCGTAAGCTGACAGGTCGGCAGTGGCGGTAAAATTGTAAATGTAATGTGCACCGGGTGCCAGAGGTGTTGTTCCGAGGTTTATAACTTCGTTCACGGGAGTACCGCCGTTGATCGTGTAATGAATGGGGATATTGTTTAATGGATTCAGACCATTATTGTAAACATTGGCGGTCACAACTTGCGAAGCCGTCAGGTTTGTACCGCTTACCGGAGCTGTTATAGCCCACATATAAGCGTCATAAGGCGGATACTGCGTTGTTACCGTTACGGGAACATAGCTGGTGGGACAGCCGGTTGATGAATAATAAATAGTCCCGTTATAAGTATATGGTTGATATACTGCACCAAATGGATAATAAATCGCGATACCTCCCGTAAAGGTAAGAGTACCGTCGGTATATGTGTTTGAACCACTTGAGAATTCAACAGAACTGGTGCCATTGTCTGTGATGTAAATACCGTAAGTACCGGGGGCGGCGGGGAATCCACCAATTGTACTCAGGATAATCTGGCCTGTTGTTGTAACTGTCTGGCTTCCGAGCAGTGTCCATGCTGAAGAATTTGCCGTACTCCCGACATAAGTACCTGGTTTGTAATAAATCCATATGGTACCTGCCTGATAGACCCATGTCCTGAAACTGTCAACATGGATAGCCTGTGTGGTAGTGATGTCGAACATAACTCCGTCCGCATACCAACCACCTGTATAATTGGTTGTGAGAGCGCCGCTGGTTCCGTTTGAGCCGGCCTGCAGATAGTAAACGGTAGTATCAAATAACGGTGGAGTGGTATAGCTTGTACCATAACCCAGGCTGGTGCCTGTAGGTGAATTCCACCATGAATAAGTCTGACCCGGGGTTGGGCTATTCACATTAAGCGTGGCAGTACTGCCTGACCATATCGTTACATTATTGGCTGATGGAAGAGGTGGAGTGACCCCGTTGATAATGGTCGTACTCGTTGTATTGTTGGCGATTGCCGGATCAGCCGGATAATTAACAGATGCATAAATTGTGAAGCTGGTTTGAACAGCAGATGTCAGGTCAGCCGGTGTGGTAAAGGTATAAGTATAGTTGGCGCCAGGCAGAATGGTGGCGCTGATAGTCTCCGTTACCGGTGATATGAAACCAAAATGATAGGATACCGGTATGTTGCCGAATATGGTATCGCCGTTATTATGGATGGTAATGGTTACGTTTTCCAGTGTCATGTCACATCCTGCAGTTGGAGCGGTAATGCCTGTAATAGCCAGGTCATACTGTGGCAAAGCAAACAGGGTCACGCAAGTCGTATCGTTCATATTGTCAACGGTATCACCTGCAAGTATGGTATAACAACACAAAGTATTATTTCCATAAATCGGAATGAAACCGGGAAGACTGACATTGTCGGTTGCACCATAAGCAAGGCTTCCTGTCCATGACTGGATAACCGGAGTGCCACCGTTCAATTTATATGCAACCTGCAAACCGGTAATGGTATCGAGACCAAAGTTCTTTATGGTGCACTGAACGGGAGGCGTAGTCATGTTCTGTATAATGTTATTTGTAAGAGGCGCTGTAACTGCGGTTACACCTGCATTCCATGGCAAGGGAACAGTAATGGCAAAGTTATCTAAAGATACGCCATCATAGGTCACTGAGCCGTCTGAGTTAAATGAAAATCTGAACTGTACGAGACTGGAATAATTGTTAAACTGATCCAGGAGGAAAGTGGGTTTAATCCAGTTGCCTGATGTACCTGGTGTTCCGGCCCATGCAGGTAAGTAGGTTGAATATATGGATGCAATATTGTACCAGTTGGTCGAGTTGGGTGAACCCACTGCTCCGAGAGTGTACCAGTTTACACCGTTGGTAGAGTAATCAAGTCGCGTTCCGTCATAATTGAGTTCAGTATTAAATTTCAGTTCAAATTCAATAGAAGCATTGTATATCCCTGAAAAATTAAAGAATGGTGAAGTGAGGGTACAATTTGCACTGTTTGTATATGCAGTAGTCAGGTTGATATCCCATGCATTATCTCCTGAGAATGTTCCCGTGGTGCTTCCGAATGCAGGCATGCCAAGCTGCCATTGCGATCCATTGGATGCCGGGCCGGCCTGCCAGTAACTGGTTCCGTCAAAGTTATCATACCATGGAAGGTTAAAAGAAGCAACGCCAAAGCCGGTTCCGCAGGCAAAATTGTTTCCGGCATACATATCCGGCGGATAGATCAGGTAAGCGCAAATGGTGTATGCTCCTGCCGGTACTACCATCCCTGTAAAGGTAACAGTGGAAGTTCCAAGGAATGCCAGGTTGCCCGTCCAGGCAACAGTATCCTGTATAACGCCATTCAGTGTGTAATAAACGCTGACAGCCGTCAATGGTTGTGTTCCGGTGTTCATCAGCCCAACAACTACGTTGGTAGTGCTGTTTTGCGGTGCGGCGCCCGTTGGTGATATGATGCTGGTAATATCTGCATCGTATGGAACAAGCGGCAATACTGTCACATCATAATCTTCTGTTTCTCCCCATTCTGAATATGTACCACACGGATCAGTCGGTCCATTCGATGTATAACCATTCCATTCCCAACCTATCACCCTGAACCTGTGTGTTCCTGCTACTGCATTCCCTGGTACCTGGAAAGTTCCGGTAACTACCTGCGATGTGGATGAAGTATAATAGCTCGTACCGAACATAAACTCGCTTGACTTGAAGATTCCGTCATGGTTCCAGTCTGCCCATACTCCAAAACCGGTTTCATACCCCTGTAATGTAAGGGTTATTGTTTGGCCAGGTTGAACCACCAGGTGATAATTCGGATAGGTAGATGATGGGAAATATCCATATCCCATAGCATTGCCATCACATAGTGAAGGGTTGTGGACGATATTCTGTATTCCGCCAGAAGTTGTCACATTACTAATGTACCCATATGGACCCGAGCATCCGTAGCTGGGGAATGTTGGAATACAATAGACAAGCGGTAAATTTATTACTGAAACGCATGCAGTATCGTTGGAAGTGTAGGTGTCGCAGTAATAGGAAGTATATGCGCAAATATGGAAGGTATCCGGTAAGGTCAGGTCTGCAAGAGTTGTGAATGTATGAGTAAGTGTATTGCCGAAATATAAAGTATCCTGTAATGTTTCGGAAACCTGTACTCCTGTTTCCTGTATGGTATAAGTAACCGTAAAGTTAGAGACGGGCGCTGTACCATAGTTGATCAGTTGCACTGTTACCGGTTCTGCATTGTTAAGCTGGATGGCAGTAACAGGTGAAGTAATACCGAGAATACCTACGTCGCATGCAGGTGCGCCTGTTATAACTGCAGTCACAGGTGTAATAGGACTTGCGCAGGCGATTGAAGTACTGGCAATAGACCGAAGGGTCAGATGTCATTTGAAATGCTATATGGAGGGTTGTTGCTCCTGTAACATCAATGGTACCGCTTGAGGTAACATAAGTAAGAAAGTTACCGGAAAATTTAGTATCCGTATTAGCCACACAATTGTTGAAGGCATTATTATAAATAGTGTACGACAGATTATAAGAATTGACAGTAGGCGTAAATTTCTGCCATGGTCCATTATCAAGCTGGTACCATACGGTTCCTCCGTCATAATTACTTTCTGTGTAATACTTGTGAATGAAACTAAGGCCGATCGAAGTAAATCCACCTACTGAGATCGCCGGTGAAGTAAGTACCTGCGATGAATTTGTAGCAGGATCAGAAGCAAAAGCAGCTCCATTTCCGCCATCGGAATTCCATGACCAGTTATAACCGGAAACACAGGGTGCAGAGGTCGTCCAATTCTGGAGGTCATTGTCAAATGTGTAATTAAGATTCACACCCGGTGCAACAGAACGTACATAGTATGTATGAGTACCATATAATATAGGAGTGGTATACGTGTTTACATTGGTGGCAATCAGGTTGGTCGCCAGCGGATCGCTGTACCAGTTAACATGATCGGTAGGATTCACCTGAGTTGCATGTAAGGTAGCAGTGGAATTGTAAGGTACTGTAGCGCCTATTACAATTGGAGCAACAGGGGTATATCCGGACAGAAAATTATTATAATGGACCGTATCATTGGCCTGCTGAATATCACCTGTAAGATTTACGTAACATGTAAGGTTGAAATACAGGTTGGTAGTTGGTGCAAGAAGATTGGCAAGTGTGGTAAACGAATAGTTAAAAATCTGGTTGGGAAGAATGGTATCATTTACCGTTTCAGTAACGGGAGTTCCGGTTCCAATAACATAACTTGCAGTCATATCGCCGGGATAAATGGTAGCTGAACCTGTATTCTTGATTTTAATGGTTACTGTTTCCTGGTTAAGGCCGCAACCGGCTATAGGGTTTATCATGGCCATCAGGTAAGCATCATGGGGAGATGGAACAAATTCATCAGCGCCGATATCAGGCGTCAGCGGATCACGTGCATCACCGTCAATATCGGTGGTCACTTCAGCCATAGGAGTGGCCAATGCATTTAATATACCATTGAAAGTATGAAGATTGGTATTTGAAACAAAAAACGGGTTAACATTAAGGGACGCTGCATCCTGCCCGGTGGCTGTCTGCCATGCTGCAAGTGTCGGGTAAGCCGATCCCCAGTATCCTATGTTACTACCTGTGGTATAGTAATCGTTGTTGTTCATTGACCATCCCGTTGTGACATTGTCAATATATGAGGCATAACCTCCTGCTACATTAGAGAAAATGTTATTCTTAACTACAATTCCAACTGCAGTGCTGTTTGCCAGGGTAAATGCCCGTGATGAAGCATTTGCGCCACCGTAAATATTCACGCTGTTATACAAAACATGAAGATATTTGGTCGAATCGGTGCCAAGTGCATATATACCAAAATTATTATTGGTGAGGGCCTGTGAATTGAGACTGAAGAAATTGTTGGCAATTAATGCAGGCGATGATGCCGAGGCCCCGCAGTACTGGATGTTAGTACCGTATTCAGTATTAGCGGCATTCGAAATACTTACGTTATTCCCCGTGATCACATACCCGTTTGAACAATAATACATGTGGAACCCGAAATTTTCACCGTTGTAATTGGATACTGTGGTCATAACAACAGTATTCCCGGTAATTACCGGATGGCTTTGGTATCTGAGGTTAGTCACCAGTCGTCCCTGGCCCAGGAATTTGTTATTTGTAATTTCAAGCCCCGGATTATTCGGATATGCGGGTACATTATAGGCAATGATACCGCAGTATCCTCCTTCAAAGGTATTATAACGGTATACATTATATGGATTAATGGAAGTCATTCCTTTTGAAGAATAAACAATGGCAGTATAATATTCCGATACGGTACTGTAATTAACGGTTCCTCCCATCAGGTGATTGTGAAGGAAACTGTTGTGATTGGCGCCGCCGTTCAGAACGATCACATTTGCATAATTACTGGTGCCGCCTGACTTGATGGTCATATACTGGAAAATAATATAACCGGCGCCATTAAGCCATACTGTAAAATTATCGGCATCTGAAACTCCGGAAGGAGTATAGGTTAATATTACGGCAGCAGTATCGAGGGCTGCCGACTGGAATGTGATAGTATTTACGGCAGATGTGTTGGTTATATTTGGAATAGTAATATTACCTGAATAGGTTCCTGATGCTACATTGAATACAACTGGGCAGCCGATTCCGGCAACCTGAAGGTCGGCAATGGCAGCCTGGAAACTCTGGTAGTTGGTGCCACCTGCCGGAAGCGAAGGATTGATGGTAAATGTTCCGCACATGGCAGCAATAATGGCCCTGCTTCCTGCCGGGTTGGTGACAGTGGGAGTATAAGCAGTACCGGCCACAGTGACAGATTCAAATGTACCGTCCACCACATCTCCGATGGTTGCACCGGTAGAAATTGAATAGGTCAGCCAGAAATAGTTGGTCGAATACTGGAGCGCCTGTGTGCCTGTGATGGTAAATGTACCATTTAGGCCGGCAGATAATGTTCCAAACAGGTTGGCCGTACTGAATGTTGAATTGGTACCGGTATAGTAAACACTTGCGTTTACAAGATCGGTTGCTGCATTAGTCGAACCGTTGGTGGTAAAGCTGAAACTGGTAGCTGATAAAGGATTGAGCGTTCCATTTGTAACTACCTGGAGCCCGAGTATCTGTGTATTGTTCCATCCTGTGGCTACTGCTGAGGTCACATTCTGGGTGGCAGTACTCGATACATAAACCATTGGCATTGGAGTGAATTCATCAGCGCCAAGATCCGGAGTAGTCGTACTTCTTGTTTCTCCGTCAATATCGGTGGTAATACCGGCGATAGGAGTACCCAGATTATTGACTGCATTGTCAAATGTATGAAGGTTGGTGGGAGATAAAAAGATCGGGTACAGGGAAATGGAATGAGCATCCTGGCCCGTTTGAGTCTGCCAGTTTGCCAGAGTAGCCGTTGCGCTTGTCCAGTAACCTAATGTGGTTCCCGATGTATAAAAATCATTATAGTCTGATGTCACACCTGTATGACTGGAAGAATAAATTGCATAACCACCCCCCGGGTTAGCAAAGATATTGTTTCTGATGTCAACGGTTCCTGCAGTATTAAGCACGTATATACTATAAGTAGTAGTCGAAGGGGTAATCATGTTAATGGTATTATAATCATAAATGGAATAAGGTGAATAATATGCATAAATAGCTTCGTTTGGAAGTGTGGAAGCACAAGAGATAAAGTTATTATACACCCTGGCGGTTGAAGTAGAAATATTATTGCAGTACATCCTTTCTATTCCGGCGCTGGAATTAACATTGCTGGAAATGATGATTGTGTTACCTGCAATATCACTGCCATTCTGTAGATAATACTCATAAATTCCAATGTAAGTACCGGTATTTGTTGTTGTACCGGTGGTGAAGGTATTTCCGCTTACGATACAACCATCGAGATAATATAAGTACAAACCCATGTACGTCTGGTTATTGAAAATATTGTTACTGAACAAAGTTCCTGTTTCGTAAGGTGTTGAACTATAACCGTACCAGTAAGCGCCAAAAGCGCCATTATCAAAACGGCAGCCATTGAAAATAATATTATTATTTGTTACATTATATTTGTAGACAACTGACAGGTTGGTGGATTGACTTGAAGGAACAATTAATCCGATGAACCTGCAATGCTGGAACTGAATATCATGCGTAGTTCCGATAACTCTTATTACCGTACCATAGGAATTGGTCGGATCAGTAACCTGGAATGTGAGTTTTTTCCAGATGAGATAACTGGCGCCATTCATCTGGAAAACGTAATTTATACTCGAGGTATTCACTGTCTGGATGATGACACTCGAACTGTCGCCGCTGGCTGCCTGGAAAGTAACGGTATTGATGGCAGATGCTCCCGGTATAACGGCAGTAACAGAGAGTTGCTCAGTATAGGTACCTGCAGCCACATTAATTATCACCGGGCACGAAACACCTGCCACGGTTAGGGCTGCCAGGGCATTGCTGAACGATGTGAAATTGGTTGAACTGGACGGTAATCCAGGATTTAATGTATAATTACCGCACATGGAGGACAGAATAAGGCGGTTACCTGCCGGGGTTGTCACAGTTGGTATACGGATAGAGTCGGCAACTGTAGCAGCCAGGAATTCTGCATCAATGAAATCACCGGGTTGTGAAGAAATCGGCACATCGTAAGTAAGCCAGAAATAATTATTACCTGGTGATAATGTGGTACCAGGTGACAAAGGGATTGCGTAAAATGTAGGATCAGGAGGGGTGAATGTGGCGATCAGGTTGGTGGGGCTTATTGACGAGATATTGTTTGAACTGCCTGTGTAATATACATTGGCAACAGAAATATCCTGTGATGGATTGGTAGAGCCGTTGGTGGTGAATGTCAGACCGGTGAGATGTATCGGATTCAGGTTACCGCTGGTAACGACATTTACAAGAAGTATTCCGTTATTTGTCGAATTCTGTACCACTGCAGTAGTGATTGGCTGAGATGCGTAACAGGTAGAATAAATCATCGGACCGGGGGCAATAATATTGACGGTATAATCTTCGGTTTCACCCCAGGTGTATGTGCCACAAGGAGGAGCTGTTGACTGTTCTGCTAACACAACCCTGCAACGGGTCTGACCAACTGGTAAAGTTCCGGATGGAACTGTTATGTTGCCTGAAACTGTGTTGTTTGAGTTTGTTCCTATATCATAAACCAATTCACCGGGATCTGTAAAAACACCGTTATGGTTGTAATCAATATATACACTTAAATGGTCAGTATAAGTATATGTACTGCCGGGATTGTAATACGAGGTTACCGATATTGGATAGGTTATACCAGGGATTAATATCGGACCGCCAAGTGCGGTATAGTCATGGTACATTGACCCGGTTGCAGGTGAAGTATTGGTAAATGAACCAAGAGTGAATCCCGTAATTTCTTCACCCGATGAACCAGAAGTAGCTGAACATGTACAATATATCAGAGGAACTATGGTCAGGTATCCGGCGGGTGCGGTGACTGTAGGGGTATGTACCACATTGGCCCCCGTAAGGCTGGTACATTCTGCATCCAGAAAATCTCCCGGCGTTGCAGCACCCTGAACGTCGTATGCCAGCCAGAAGTAATTGGTTCCTGCCTGCAATCCCTGCGTACCTGTAAGAGTAATAGTGCCGTTGGGGTTGAATATGGTCGGACCGAACTGTGCCGTGGCATTAAATGTCGAACTTGTTCCCGTATAATAAAGATGTAACGCAGTAATATCTGCAGTACTGGTGGTTCCGTTGGTATTGAATGTAAAGCTGGTGGCATTGAACCCGGCGGCATTGGCTCCCGTGGTCACTAACTGAACCCCGATAACATTGGTGGCGAATGTACCGACAATGGCATTGGCGGAAGTCTGGGTAGTTGTACACGAAGTATATGAAATTCCGGTAACAACCCTGTTACCTGCGGGCGCTGTTATTGTAGGAACATGAGGCGTACCAGCCACAGTAACACTGGTACATTCCGCATCGATCAAATCTCCCAATGGCGCAGTAGGCGCAACATCATATGCCAGCCAGAAATAATTAATTCCGTTATTCAGAGTGGCAGTACCGGTAACGGTAAACGGAGCGCCCGGAGAAGCCTGTGTTGATCCAAACTGGGTAGTGGTGGCAAATGTGGAGGAGTTTCCGGTGTAATAAACCCTTGCGTTGAGAAGATCAGAAGTAAACGAAGTTCCATTGGTATTGAAATCAATACTGGTCACACTGAGCGGGTTGGTCCATCCGGTGGTCACTACCTGTAATCCAATTATCTGGGCGTTTTGTTCTCCGATCCCGATGGGTAATGTATTCTGCGTGGTTGTGCATGAACTGTAAACCATGGGAGGCAGGCTAAAAGTATACATTATTCCGTTACCCGGCCATGCTGCAATAGCAGAATTTTCAGAGGTTGTGGAATAAGTGGCCGTCGGAGAAGCCGGTGTTACGCTGATAAAATGGCCTGAGCCTCCCGTGGGATCATTAATTCCAATAGAGGCCGATGCAGAGGATGGTGTGCCGGATATTCCTCCGTAGATGAATTGAATAGTATTGGTTGTCTGGTATATTTTGAGCTGGAAATTACCTCCAAACGAAGAATTACCATAATTCCAGTAAACATTTGACCATTGAACAGTCAATACCTGGTCCGGTGAAGTACCTGTTGTCAAATAAGTTAAACTTTGTGTTGCAAGGTCGTCCCACAATGGTGCCAGCACAGGTTTGCTAGTAGAACCGGTCAGGTTATTGGACAAATCATACGAAGTCAGGGCACCACCCGGATTGAACCATCCATTGGTACTTACCTTAAATGATGTGTAATTTGTACCACAGTATGTAAATGTAAAACCAATAGGGAGAATACCGGATAAAGCGTCATCTCCTGTTGCACCTGCTGCAGTTCCTGAAATGGGAGTATAGGTAGTACTCGATTGTGCAAATGAATAGTTAGTTACCTGTGCATTCACACTTTCATAAAATCCAAGCATCATAATAGACACGCTCAGAATAATAAGATATAAATTTCTCATAATCAAATTATTTAATTGTTATTAAATTCATTAATATTTAGTTATATAATTTTTCTCTGTTAAATTCATTATTTCATTAAGGCCGTAAAGTTAAAAAGAAAAACAAAACATATATTAAAGACACGTTAATTTTTTTCAATTTTGATAAAATATTTTTGCATTCTGTAATAATGCATTATCATACAGTTACTTGAGCATGGGATTATCATTTTGGTCATTGGTATTAGACTTATTAATTCATTTTGGTTGCCTGAACTGTTCCTGAAGATTTGTTAATTTTAAGAGAATACACTGAAAAAATCTTTTGGTTGCCTGGAGAGTCCCTGAATTAATTTGAAAATTTGAAAATGTGCAAATTTGAAAATTAAATCCGTTTCACGGGAATTAGATTAGCGACAACATATTGGTTAGTTTACTGTCTTAAATGTCTAAGGATTTTGTTAATTTAACTGAAATCGGTAAAATAATAATGTAAATCATTAGGGACTGTTTTGAATTTTATTAAGTATTTGATTATTAACGTATAATTTTATTTTATATACCCTCCCCATTGTCCCCTCCCTGCTGGCAGGGAGGGGATTGTCCGCTAAGTTATTTGTATTAATTGGCAGAATTCAGTTCCCCTCCTTGCTCGCAGGGAGGGGTTAGGGGTGGGTA
>JAPLDU010000039.1 GCA_026391255.1 Bacteroidia bacterium
CCCCATGCAAGTGCGCTAGCCAACTGCGCTACACCCCGGATTTAAACGTTAACGTAAATCAAGGCAAAAGTAATGCAAATTTTATTTGTACAAAATAATTTTCACTCAGCTCATGTATGTTACTATTGCCGGTAGAATGAAATAATTTAGCTTTGCATGCAGAATAATTAATTTTCAAACATGTAGTTTAATGAATATCAATAGTTAAAATGGATGAACATGAACAATGAGATTGAAAAAGTAAAATGTCTGATTATTGGGTCGGGTCCTGCAGGGTATACAGCGGCAATTTATGCAGCAAGGGCAAATTTGAATCCTGTTATCATTCAGGGGCTTGAACCAGGTGGTCAATTAACAACCACAACCGAAGTTGAAAACTTTCCCGGATACCCTGACGGGGTTACCGGCCCTGTTATGATGGATGATCTTAAAAAACAGGCCGAAAGGTTTGGCACTGATGTACGGTGGGGAATTGCTACTTCTGTTGATTTTACACACGTAATTCATAAGGTTGTGGTAGATGAAGAAAATACTTTTGAAGCTGATTCTGTTATTATTGCCACCGGAGCTACGGCAAGATACCTGGGTCTGGAATCAGAACAAAGACTTCGCGGCTCAGGAGTATCCGCCTGTGCTACCTGCGATGGTTTTTTCTACAGGGGTATGGATGTAGCTGTTATCGGAGGGGGAGATACTGCCTGTGAAGAAGCTTCCTATCTGGCCGGATTATGCCGTAAGGTTTACATGATAGTCAGGAAAAACTATTTAAGGGCATCAAAAGCCATGCAGGACAGGGTATTCAATGCACCTAACATTGAGGTTTTGTTTGGTTACAATACCAAAGAAGTCCTGGGTGAGAATGAAGTGACAGGCGCTTTGCTGGTGAACGAAAAATCAGAAGAAAAAAAGATTGATATTTCAGGTTATTTTGTTGCGATCGGACATACTCCCAATACAGGATTTCTCGGTAATTTTATCACTCTGGATGAGGAAGGTTATATCGTAACGGTTCCCGGTACAACAAAGACCAATGTCGATGGCGTATTCGCATGCGGAGACGTTCAGGACAGGCATTATAAGCAGGCTGTTACTGCAGCGGGTTCAGGCTGCATGGCCGCTCTTGAAGCTGAAAGATACCTGGGAACAAGGATTTTCTAATTGACCACTTTGAAATAGCTGTTATGTTCATTTGTGATCAACAGGATGGAATAGAGACCCTTGCTAAATCCTGAAAGGTCAATGATTCCATCATTCCGGACATTTGCTGATGAATAAATCAATTCACCGGACAGCGAATAAACATTAATTACTGCATAATCATTATTTTTCAGGTTATGTAATTGCCATACACCTTCTGAAACAGGAACCAATGAAATAACATGATTGTCAGTATTATTAATGCTTTGTATGTCGGAGACAGTGATTTGCCTTTCTGTAATATTACTCTGGTAATAATTATGAGCGGTCATTTTCACCGTATATACTCCGGCTGCAGTAAATTCATGAACAGGTGATATTTCATGTGAAGTGGCGCCATCTCCGAAATCCCAGTCGTAACTGGTGGCATAATTGGTGGTATTGGTAAAGGATATATCCAATGAATTTGGTACATAGGCAAATAAAAATCCTGAAACTGGAATACTGGCATAGCCAAGGAAACTACCTGCCTTAAGGAAAACTGAGGCATCGAACATAGCATCGCCGCCATCCGCAATGGCAATTTTGAAATGATAGGTCTGGCCGGGTGTGATGGGATGCATCAGCTGTATTGGTACTGTATAACCATCATACTCAACAATATCCCAGTTATTTAGTACGAATAAATTATTGTTAGTGAGATCATTGACAGTATTTACAGAAATAGGGCAATTATACTCAGTGCCTGATGGAGTGACAGCAGAATCAAGAACAGCAAGGTTCTGCAGGCCATTAAAGCCCGGACCGCTGATAAAGAATGCAAATACATCATTAAATGAAGAATTTACCCATTCAGGATATTCTTCGGAAGCAAAAATAAATTCACATGCTATCAAAGTATCCGTCTGCGGAGTAAAATCAAATTCAATGGCAGATGCATCGAAGGTGGTATATCCGGTAAGTAATAAATTCAGGTCAGCATCACCAGGTAACCCCAGGTTGGTGGATGTACTCTGACTGTCATTAGGTCCCGGTGCATCTAAAACACTTCCAGTGCTGATGATAATTCCGGTATCAATACCGAAATCAGCGGCAGAATCAAGCAAAACCGTGGTGGTATCAATAAACGATCCGATGGAATGAGAAGTGCCTGTAAATGTAAGATTTGAAACAGTAACACCAGGCCCGAACAAAGTGCTGATCGCCTGTTGAATGGACAATAAAGTATCAACCATCACAGGTCCTGACTGGATGTTCTTATAATGAACTACAGATGGTATATTTCTCGGTTGAAAATCAGACCGTTTCAGGTACTGGGCAGATGAAAATAACGCAGGAATGACCACTAATATGAAAATAATATAAAATTTTTTCATGTTGAAACTTATTTCATTATTCAGTTTAAAGTTCGTAAAGTTTGTAAAGTTTATAAAGTTTATAAAGTTTGTAAAGTTCGTAAAGTTCATAAAGTTTATAAAGTTAAATGTCTTTATCCTGATACCTGATATTTATATCTCATCATTCATAACTCATAACTCATAACTCATAATTGCCTATTGCCTGTTAGTAATATAAGGTAAAAGAACCGGTTTTCTGATTAGTGGTATTGTCGGCGGATTTGTATCTTACAACATAGACATAAACTCCCGAAGCAGCTTTATTTCCATTGATATGTCCGTTCCAGGAACCTCTGGTATCGCTGGTCTGGAAAACAATGTTACCCCATCTGTCATAAACAATAAAAGAATAATCCGTGATATCTGTAAAAGTGATATACGGGAAGAAAACATCATTTAACCCGTCATCATTCGGAGTAAATGCATTAGGCACAAATATCCGGGTGAACTGCTCAGCACAAACGGAGTTAGATGTACTGATACCATGAATATTATAAGGATTGGTATCTCCTTCATAAGCTCTTAAAAAATAACAGAAGCTGCCTTTTAACCTGGGTTGCAGGTTGTACGGATTCTGTATCGGCGTTGGATTTCCGTAGAAATACAGGTAATTCTGCAGATTATCAGAATAGGTAGTATCACCATATGGTATTGTCGCAATCATGGTAGTATCATTATCATTGATCCTGAATATCTGATATTCCTTAATACCCCCGCGCCAGGTCCTGTAATTGTTCCAGATAAGGCTGTTGGTCATATCATCTTTCGGTGTGACATTCAGGATAATATTGCTTGCGACATTGGAAAAACTGATATCTACATTACAAGTATTGACAGCAACAAGCTTGTAATAATAAAAAGAAGTATTTACATCAAAATAGTCAGTGTATCTGATCTTATTTCCAACAACAGAACTGGCAGGGAATACTTTGATTGTATCATAGTTCTGCTGTGTTGAATCTGCCCTGATCAGTTTATAACTAATCACATCAGCGGTGGTATCAATGGTAAATGAAAGATCAACCCGGTTCACGCCGTTCACTGTACAATAGTCGGCATTGAGCACCGTCGGAGGATGAGGCATGGTAGAGGTTACCTGTTTTTTGTTTGATGTGGATGTAAGAGTCTGGGATCCGTCAATTGCCTTAATGTAATATTCGTAATTTGCATCAGGGATCAGGTTGTTATGAGTGTAAGAAATCTGGTTGCCGGGAACGGTCGCAAGCAAAGTCCATATACCAGGCAAGGGTGTAATTTTATAGTAGATTTCATATTGAAAAACACTGCTGGTCCATGTAAGATAAGGTGTCCACGAAATCCGGTTACGGGCATAGCATGGTTCAAAATTAATGTTCATATACATGGTCGTGTGGGGGTCGCACATCTGGCTGACGTTGGGTACGGGAACCACCTGGTCATAGGCGGCAACGCGGTACGATTCGGCCTCGCTGTTGGCCAGGCAGGGTGTTGGAATGTCATTAAAATGATGAATGTATGTTGTTGCAGGTGCAAGTATTCCGGTCAGTTTCAGATTTTCCCAGATATAATTAGTGCCGATGGTATAATGTTTATAATACACATAGTATCCTGCCACATCAATAGAGGTACTGGGTTTCCAGTCAATAGTCACATTACCGGTATTATAATCAACCGTAACAAAATTAATGGTGACCGGCTCAGGCGGAGTAACATCCTGCCCAAGGCAGTACAGTCCCAGAAGACTGAAAAACAATAATATGAATGATTTTCTGAACATCAGATCAATCTCAAATATTAGTTTATATTTTAATCTGTTAACATGTTATATTAATAAACTTTGTGGTTTCTTTGTGTCTTAGACATTTAGGAAACAAAACTTACCAACATGTTGTCGCTAATCTTATTCCCGTGAAACGGATTTAATTTTCAAATTTTCAAATTTGCACATTTTCAAATTAATTTAGTGACTTGGTGGCAAGACAAAATTCTGCCACAAAGACTCAAATACACTAAGTTTCACGAAGTCATTATTTCTTATGAAAAATCAGGTTAGGTATCGTTGTTAAAATTTTCAAAAAAAACAAAAGTAAAAATAAATTGAAAGACAGGTATAAGAATCACTAATAAATTTTTCCGGCAATCACTTCAAACATGTCTTCAGTATGTAAATATTTTAGCGCTAACTCATTAATTTCAAATGGTTGAATGGTATTGATGGTCTTTACAATGTTTTCATAATAACGGTAATCCTGGCCATTATCTGATAATATCCTGAAAATATCTGCCTGGGCAAAAGGTCCGTCAAAATCCCTGAGCAGATCACCCAGCATATAACTTCTTACCCTGTCAAGTTCATCTTTCGGGATTTCTTCCGATTGTAATTTTTTTATCTCCGAATAAATTTCATTGATCGCATCTTTGCAAACTTCAGAGGCCACTTCCGTTGCAATAAAGAAATACGCTGAATGCCTTAAGGATATTAGCCCTGAGCCTATTCCATAAGTATATCCTTTGTCTTCCCTGATATTGGTCATAAGACGAGAACCAAAATATCCTCCAAGTAAGGTGTTCATTACCATCAGCCCAGGGAAGTCGGGATGATGCCTGTTAACCATGATCTTTCCAATCCGGATGGCCGACTGAACTGCTTCTTCCTTCTCAATAAAATATTTCCCGGGTTTTGTGTTTAATATTACATGTTTAGGATCAATGATTTGCACATCACTATTGCCACCAATTATCCCAAAACAGGATTCAATGTTTTTTATGGATTCATCATCTGCATTTCCCGAAACTATGATCCTGCAATTATTTGTTGAATATTGATGCTTGTAAAATTCAACAAGCTGAGACTTGCTTACGGTGTCAAAATCTCCGGCCTCCGCTTTTTGTCCATATGGGTGATTTTCACCAAATAAAGCAAGCAGGAATTTTCTTTGAGCCAATACTTTAACTTTATTGCCTTCGATGATAAATCCCTGTTTTCTGTTGTTAATCAATATGCTTAACTCGTTTTCAGGAAATAAGGCCTCACTGACCACATTCTCTAATATCCCGAGGGTTTCCGGGAGGTATTTTTTCAGGCAGAGTAAACTGACGGATGCAGTATCATTATTACATTCGGTATTTAAATATGCGCCATAGTAATCAATTTTTTCAGCAATCCCGGCAGAAGAGTACTGTTTTGTTCCTTCGGTAAGCATTGAATTTGTAATGGGAGCTACCAGCGTCTTGTCATGAAACCAAAGGCCTGCTTCAAAAATTACATCAATGCGGATAACGTCGGCTTCACCACCATGAATGATATACACCGGAATTTTACCGTTAAGTTTCAGTTCCTGTGGTTTTGAAAGATTGATATTTTCAATTTTCTGAACCGCTGGTTGTTTTGTTCTGTCTGGTATTTTCATTACTGATGGTTATCTGATCAGGGTAATATTTCCATGTTTTTCAAAGACTCTGCCATTCAGACAGGTTGCTTTCAGGTAATAAACAAAAACTGCAGGATCGAGGGCTTGTCCCCTGAAAGTTCCGTTCCATCCTTTTGCCACGTCGGTAGTTTCAAAGACTTTTTCTCCCCAGCGGTCATATACAGCAAAATATAAATCTTTTACCACCACACTCTGGACATATAAAACATCGTTCACCTTGTCACCGTTGGGAGTAAATGCATTCGGAACAAATACATATAAATCGTTGCAGAGCACATCTTTTACCACAATGGTGATGGAATCAAACCTCTCACATCCATAAGAATCGCTGACGGTCACGTAATATGTCGTTGTCTGTAACGGGCTGAGTACCGGGTTTTGTGAACTCGGGTCGGGATTGCCTGTTAATGGCAGCCAGTGATAAGTGAGGCCTGATATCGGGGCTGTAACATGAACCTGGGCGCTTTGGTACTGGTAAATGGTGTCGTAATCAGGAACAATGATGTTGTAGTTTGATAATGAGAAATCTGATATAGAGACAAGTATGGAACTTGTATCCGAACAGCCCCAGGCATTGGTTGCCGTAACATTAAAAATGGTGGGTTCACTGATTGAGATCACCGGGTGCTGGGAATGTTCCCCGCTCAGGATGTGAGAAGCCGGCTGCCAGTTAAACACCAGGTTTTCATTTGGGTTATTGGTAACTGCATTAAGTTGCACGCTGTCGCCGAAACAAATGGTGAAACCGGGTTCAGCCAATAAATCTACCTGTGAAGTATTAACATTAATATTGATCAATTCATTGCAGTAATCAGTGCTCACCAGGCAGTAATAAGCTGTGGTATCAGCCGGGTGCACTGTTACCATGCTGTCTGTGGTATTGAATGGATTGCTCATGTCAGGGGATGTCGACCAGGTGTAATGACAGTTTGTTCCATTTGATGAGACAAATATCTGGGTTGAATCACCGGTACATATTGAAATACCAGGAGAATTTGTCACATTCAGGAAATAATGATGAATAGCCTGGTAAAAAGTATCAGAGCAAGAATACTGTGTTGATACAAGCATCATTACCTGGTCGCCGGGCGGCAGGGCATTTGTGGCTGATGATGCCGGGTCTGAAACAACCTGTGGCGGGAACCAGTGATAAGTCACCGAAGGGTCTGCAGAAGGAGGAATCCCGATCTGCACACTGTCGTCATTGCATGTATTCAAATCGTTCAGGTTCTGGGGATTATTATTCGCATATATCTGGATAACACGGATAAGCGTATCTGAAACATTGCATGTTGACGGGTTGCTGGCTATGAGGGTTATCTGGTAAGTCCCCGCTGATGTAAAGTTATAAGTAAGATTCTGGCTGGTAGAAACAGGAATATTGTTTACCAGCCATGAATAATTAACACCATCGTGGCTGTTATTCTGAAATTCTATCTGAGCGGGAAAGCAGCCAAGCGGAGGTGATTCAAAACCTGCGACTGTAAGCGGAATCTGGAAATCAAACTTGAAAACGGCATTATTACATTGAGCATTATTCACACTCGACCAGGCTCCCGGGGTGGTAGGGAAATCGTTATGATAACCGCATCCGGCACATACCGATTGGTATACAGTTCCGTTTTTACTGAAACGGCTGGTGCCGCCATCGACATGCTCATAACTTACCGGACCTCCGAAAAAAGTGGCATATAGCATCGAATCAGCATTTTCTTCCAATACCATCAGGTAAAAATCACTTCCGTCGGTGGTGCTTTGAAAAGCGTCAGGTGTAACTGTCAGGTTGGATGTATTTCCTCCATGGCCACCGTAAATAGTATCATTCACATGACCGCCCCATCCTGAAATATAAATATGGTTACATGCATCCACCAGGAAGGCAGTGGGAGAGATGTCAATATGACCTGACCCTGAACCAAACACTGTGGAAAAGATCAATGAATGAAGGTCAGGAGATAATTTACTGATGAACTGGCCGCTGTTGGGCTGGGAAAAACCGGCATTATAAACCATACTTGACCCGCTCGCCTTTGTCTGACCATAAATGTAAGGATTATTCTGTTTGTCAAGCTGCACAAAAAAAGCCTGGTCATAATCACCGGAGCCAAATAGAGTGGAATTTAAAAGGGTATGACCGTCGGAACTGATACACGATAAAAACGCATCTGATTGTCCACCCAGGTAGGTTGGATTCAGTGCATTTGGTGTGGTGTGAAAATTAATTGAGCTGGTACCACCGGCAACATATACCTTTGAATCAACGGTTACTGCCAGGGAATATCCTGCATCATCACCTATGCCCCCCAGGAAAGAGCCCCAGATCAGGTTGTGCAGATTACCGTCAAGTTTTGCCACGACCGCATCCTGGCTGCTACCTCCGTAAATTGGCTGAAAGGCTCCCGGAGTTACAGGGAAATTTGTTGAACAAGTGGTGGAAGCAATATAACAATTGTCGGAATGATCGACGAAAATGTCTCCCCGGAAAACATCCCCGTAATTGTATTTGAGGAACTGTGAAGTATTCAGCCCGTCATTCTGTGAACCTCCAAGGTAAGTGGATGCCAGCAATGCTGAGCCGTCGTTGCTTAATTTTGAAATGACGATATCAGTTCCGGATGGGAAAGATATTCCGTATCCGTTACTGAATACTACAGACGACCCTCCTTTAAATGTGGTGTCATATGCATTACCGGTTACAGGAAAGTCTGATGAACCTGTTACCCCGAGTATAAATAATTCATCATTATCATTTACAACCAGACTGGCAGGAACATCTGCCTTTGTACCTCCAATATATGTTGAGTATACAGGGAAATGTCCGGTCGTATCATATTTGGTTATACCCATATCTGTCTGAACACCTGTAAAGCTTACCTGATAAGCTCCCGGAGTGGTAGGATAACCACTTCCGAATGCAAGACCTCCGGAATACAGGAATCCTTTTAAATCAAAGGTTGCCGTAAACCCGAAATTATCGGCATAAGAACCAGAATATGTCGAAAATACAAGAACCGGGTCAATAATAATATCTTTGGTATTGTCGTAATTACCTGATAACCTGAATTTCAGAATATTTCCTTCTAATTCAAACCTGCAGGGAATATCCCGGCGTTTTCCATCAATAGTCTGGTATGCAACCGGTTTCAGCTCTTCAAATTCATTCACACTGGTAGTAATAACCAGTTCGTCATTCTTCAGCTTAAGACGATCAGCCCCGTCTAATTTTATTTCAAGAATTTGAATGTTGGCCCCGGGGTGAAGGATAATATCGTATTTCAGGTTTTTACCTGAGTTGTAATAATTAAGGTCAATTCCCGGATAAATACCGGAATAATTTATGTTTTTAAATATCCTGACTTTTGAAGCCCATTTTTCAGGATTATTTCCCAGGAAATAATTATTGTAATTCGGATAAATGTCAGTTCCTCTGACATTAACAATATCCGATGAATTCAGGAAAGTAACAAATATTGCATGATGCCTGATGTTCTCAGGTTTTGAATTGCAGTGGCAATGCATTTTATCAATGGCGGCAGGGTCGATAAAATCAAATACCGGCCCGGTTTTTCTGAAGAAAACAGTTCCACCCGGAATATCAGAACGGAAAAGGACATTTTTGTCCCATTGATTTTTATTTTCTATAAACTGAAACGGTTGCTGGCAATACAGCATGTATCCTTTACTCAGCAGGATGATCAGCAGCAGGCTGATTGTTTTCATACTGAACGGACATACCTTCATATTGCCGGATATTGTTAAGTTATTAAGTTATTCATATTATAGACGGTAAAGTTCCGGATTGTTGCCAGCTAAGTCAGTAGAAAGTTCATAAAGTTTGTAAAGTTCGTCAGTCATCAACGTCATGAGCGTCATGAGCGTCATGAGCGTCACGAATGTCACGAGTCACGAGTCACAAGTCCCTTCGTCATTCAGTCTCTTCGATCGCCCCATCGCCCAGTCGTTTCGTCTCTTCGTCTCTTCGTCTCTCAGTCTCCCCGTCGCCCAATCGCTTAGTTCGCTTAGTTCGCTTAGTTCGCTTAGTTCGCTTAGTTCGCTTAGTTCGCTTAGTCTCTTAGTCACTCAGTCACTACGTCTCTTCGTCACTTTGTCGCCCAATCGCTTAGTTCGCTTCGTCTCTTCGTCCCTCAGTCTCCCGTTCGCTTAGTTCGCTTCGTCTCTTCGTCTCTTAGTCTCTCAGTCTGCCTGTTTACAAAAATCAAGGCATACAGACAAAAAACCAGTGTCATGCTGGCCTGGATATACAATGGCGTAGAAATCAGATCAGAATTTAACAGGAGGGTACTGATCAGAATAAATTTCAGCAGGTAATAAATGCTTTTACTGGCAAGTATACTGACCAGGATAGTAAGATAAGGTTTCCTGAGAAATTTCTTCAGAATATAAAATAACCAGACATTAAGGCTTAGTTCAATAGTGATCAGGAATGTTTTAAGAAAAACGGGATGTGCCGATACCACAAATGAGAATATTGGCAGGGTAAAAGCCAGCAGATAAGCATTGCGTGAGCTTGTATAAAACAGTGCCAGAATGACCAGTATCCGCATCGGTTCAGCCAGGTACAAAGGGACTGATAAAAAATGCGAAATAGCAGGAACAAAATATACCAGGCATAATGCTGCAAGATCATACAATGTGTTAGTAAGACTTTGCTTATTAATCACGGTGGCTACAGAAGTTTTCATTATTCGGAATTATTTATTCAGCCTCAAAGATAAGTCATTGGTCTATATTTTCATTGAGAATTAAGAAAAACATTTATTCAATTCAGAACGTTGATGACGCAGATACGTTGAATCGCTGATTTTCAAAGATCAGATTAGATCAGCATATATCAGCATTGTAAACATCAGCATCATCTGCGTTCCATTAAAAAAAATATTAAACTGTTTTGAATTTTAATAATTCAAGTTATTGATACATTCAATTTTTACCCGCCCCTAACCCCTCCCTGCGAGCAAGGAGGGGAACAAATCCCTGCGAATTTAAGACTAATTTCATTGCGGAAAATCCCCTCCCTGCCAGCAGGGAGGGGAAAAAGGGGTGGGTATGAAAAATAATATAATGTAATAATAATCAAGCATATAAAATGATTTATTCCTCTTATTTATCAAATTCAAAACAGTTTGTAAATAATTTCAAATTATTACCGGAAATGATGTTCAATTTGCTAACATTGCGCTGCTTTTTTGAAAATATATCTGGTATGAAGAGACGTGACTTTTTTAAAAAATCAATAGGAGCAGGTGTTGCAGGCGGACTGACTTTCATGATTGGCAGCAGCAGTTCAAAACTGTTGGGAAACAGTTTTTTAATGAATGACCCTGCCTATGACCTGGTGGCCGTAAAAGGAGGAGAACCTGATCTTATGTTCGATAAAGCCATTGAATCACTGGGTGGGATGGGTAAGTTCGTTAAGAAAGGTCAGACGGTGGTTGTAAAACCTAACATGGGCTGGGACGTTGCGCCTGAAATGGCCGCCAATACTAATCCCAAACTCATAGGAAGAATAGTGAAACTGTGTTATAATGCCGGAGCTAAAAAGGTAATGGTATTTGACAATACCTGCGATCAATGGCAGAAATGTTATAAAAACAGCGGGATAGAAAAAGCGGCTAAAGATGCCGGCGCCGAAGTAGTCCCGGGCAATGCCGAAAGTTATTACCATGAGGTGGAAATCAAAAACGGTAAGAATCTGAAAAAAGCCAAAGTACATGAATTGATTCTCGAATCAAATGTATTCATTAATGTTCCTGTGATAAAGCATCATTCGTCGGCCGACATAACCCTTGCTATGAAAAACCTGATGGGTGTGGTTTGGGACCGCAGGTACTGGCACCGGAATAACCTGCATCAGTGCATTGCTGATTTTTCTTCATATTGTAAACCAACACTGAATGTCATTGACGGCTACCGTATCATGATGAGGAATGGCCCCCGCGGAGTTTCCGGAGAAGATGTCACTCTTTCACGTTCACTGATCCTGAGTACCGATATAGTGGCAGCAGATGCCGCTGGTGTGAAAATTTTCGGATCTGATCCGAAAAATATTGATTACCTGCGCATTGCCAGTGAAATGAAATCCGGTGAAATTAACCTTGAAAAATTGAATATCAACCGGATAAAATTATAGACCTGAAAATCTCGGGAATCATTATGCACCGGTCAGTTCTAAAAATCACCAGGATTGTTGTTTCACTGATCTTTTTCTTTATCACCTTATTCGCTTTTGCAGATATCTGGCATTTGCTGTCTGCAGGCCTGACACATGATATCCTGTATCTGCAATTTGTCCCGTCATTCCTGAAATTTATTACTGTACCGGCACTGGCCAGTGCTGGCTACATATTAATTATTCTTTTTACTGCAATATTCGGAAGAATCTATTGCTCATCTGTCTGCCCGCTTGGTAGCTTGCAGGACATTACCGCTAAAATCGCCGGTTGGTTCAGAAAAAAGAAGATGAAATTCAGCAATGCAACCAACTGGTTGCGTTATTCATTCCTTGCACTGGCAATTATCAGCATTCCTGCCGGTAGTTTTGTGATCAGCCTGCTCGATCCTTTCAGCAACAGCGGCAGGATATTCAACAGCCTTCTGAAACCTTGTGTTGTTGGCGTAAATAACCTGTTTGCGAAATTACTTATTAAATCAGGCTCTTACGGAATGTCCATGGTGGATGATAAAATGGCCGTTTCAGCGGCACTGGTTTTCTCCTTATGCTTCCTGGTTTTAATAACTATTCTGGTCATCAGAAATGGGAGAATATTCTGCAATACCGTTTGCCCGGTCGGTACCATGCTGGGATTTATCACCCGTTTTTCACTTTTCAGGTTCAGGATAAATAATCAGACCTGCACAAATTGTTTTCGTTGTGAAGTGTCCTGTAAATCCGGCTGTATTGATTCAAAAAATGAAATCATTGATTCAAGCCGGTGTGTTTCCTGTTTCAACTGTATGAATGCCTGCTCATCCGGCGCTATCAAATACAGTATCAGCAGGAAGGCAAGCTACGTAAAAACTCCGGTGGTTATTGATGATGGCAGGAGAGATAAATTGAAACTGATCTTTGCTTCAGTATTTGCCTTTTCGGGCTTTTCATTTATCAAAGCTTTTGTGTTGCCGGAAGGGAAAGGACTGAATACTACCAGGCCGGTTAAAAAGAAATACCAGGTGACGCCTCCCGGATCGCTGAGCCTGAAATATTTCGGGGAAAAATGTACCGCCTGCCACCTGTGTGTGAGTGCATGCCCCTCGCAGGTGATCCGTCCATCCTTTATGGAATATGGTCTGCAGGGCATTTTCCAGGCTCACATGGATTATAATTCGGGCTACTGTAATTTTGAATGTACTCTTTGTACGGAAGTTTGTCCCTCAGGTGCCCTGTTGCCTGTATCTAAAACAGATAAAAAGCTTCTTCAGCTTGGGAAATCATATTTCATTAAAGAAAATTGTATTGTTTTTACTGATAATACTGATTGCGGCGCCTGTTCAGAGCATTGTCCCACCAAAGCCGTACACATGGTGCCATATAAGGGAAAGCTCAAAATACCTGAAGTGAATAACAAAATATGTGTCGGTTGTGGCGCCTGTGAATATGCCTGCCCGGTTAAACCATTCAAAGCTATATATGTTGATGGCAACCCGGTGCATCTCCTTGCTCAGAAACCCGAAGAAAAACAACATCCAAAAAAGAACGGGGAGGATTTTCCTTTCTGAAGATTTGAAAAAAGGTGGATATATATTGATACCAGGTATATAAATTGATGTAAGAACAAGGATTACTCACAAGAATTTTATTTTAAAGGTGTTCGTGAGATCGCTTCGCTAAGTTAACGATTTATGATTTTAGAAGATTTGAATAAAGATAGATAAAATTGATACCTGGGAAATAAAGTGATTTAAGAACAAGGATTAACGATTAGCGATTTTTGATTTTATTTATCCAGATTTTTCTGTGCTGTTTCTGCGCTTTTTACAAAAATTGAAATTAATTCATCATTTTCTTTGATCGCAAATTTTACTTTTTGTTCTGATTTATAAAGTTTTGTCTTGTCAATTATTTTCAGGCAAATAAGTGTTTCTCTTAATTCTTTCAGTACAATTTTAATTTTATGTATAAAGTCTTTTCGTGACTCTCCGCTTTGTGCTTCACCATAATTCAATGCAGGTGAAGTACCGGAACGAACCAGTTGCCCCGATATATGATTTCCAGCTTTTGTATTTGGTATTTCATTTACTACCTCAATAATCAAGACAGCAAAATTTATTAAGCGTTCTTCTAATTCAAATTTATTCATCGTTTTTTCTTCTTAAATCAAAAATCGTTAATCCTTGTTCTTAGATCAAAATATTTTCCCAATATTCATTATATTCATCTGTTTTAAAACTTCTTAAATCAAAAATCGTTAATCCTTGTTCTTAGATCAAAATATTTTCCCAATATTCATTATATTCATCTGTTTTAAAACTTCTTAAATCAAAAATCGTTAACTTAGCGAAGCGATCTCATGAACACCTTTAAAATAAAATTCTTGTGAGTAATCCTTGTTCTTAGATCGAATCAAAAGCCCATTTGATATTAGTATTATTTATATAATAGCATTCCTCAGTCTCTCCAGCGCCTGCATCAGTACAGATAACGGGCAGCCGAAGTTCAGTCGCTGGAATCCGCTGCCACCGGGACCGAAGATACATCCGTCGTTAAATCCCAGCTTTGCCTTTGTTACCAGGAAGTTCACCAGGTCTTTGTCATTCATTCCGAGGTTTTGGAAATCAAGCCACATCAGGTAAGTAGCTTCCGGTTCAATAACCAGGATTTCCGGAATATTTTGTTTAATAAAAGAAGATGCAAGTCTTACATTTTTATAAAGATATTCCACGAGTTCATCTACCCAGTCAGAGCCATATTTATAAGCTGTTTCCATGGCAATATTTCCGAAGATATTTCCATAACCGACATGAAGAGTATCGAGCACGGCATTATATTTCCCGCGCATGCCTGCATCCGGAATGATGATGGCGGAAGTATGCAAGCCGGCAATATTGAAAGTCTTGCTTGTTGATATGGTGGTCACAGATATTTCAGAAGCTTCGGGGGAAATGCTGGCAAAAGGAATGTGCCTGTTGCCGGGAAATACCAGGTCGCAATGGATTTCGTCAGAAACAACAAGAACATTATTTTCAATGCAGATACGGGCTATCTCATTGAGTTCATCATTTTTCCATACCCTGCCTACCGGATTATGAGGATTACATAAAATCAAAAGCTTTGCTCCTGATCCTGCTTTCTTTTTCAGATCATCAAAATCAATGGAATACCTGCCTTCAGAGTATATTAACCGGTTAAGCAATGGCAGCCTGTCATTATTTGTAATAACATGTTTAAATGGATGGTATACCGGAGGCTGGATGATAATTTTATCACCCGGACTGGTAAGTGCCAGTACGAGCATCGACAGCGCAGGTACAACCCCCGGACTGTAAGTGATCCAATCGTTTTCTGTTATCCACTGGTGACGGCTCTGTAACCATTGAATGACAGATTCATTAAAACCTGAAGACCTGACGGAATATCCGAAAATTTCATGTTTCAATCTCTTGCCAATGGCTTCGGTGATAAAAGGTGGAGTCCGGAAATCCATATCGGCAACCCACATCGGGATAAGATCATCTGTGCCGAAAATTTGTTCCCTGAGGTCATATTTTACTGAATGGGAACCTGATCTGTCAATCAGTTCATCGAAGTTATACATATGGCAGATTTGATTGTGTCAGTCTGATATTTTCTCAGCGGCCACAATTTCCTCGTGCACTGAAGATTTATCATATTCGGATAATTTGTCGGTCTCTTCCAGTTTATTATCCGAACATCTGAGAATTCTGGCAGGGAATTTTTCAATCATCGGGTAATCATGCGTTGCCATGATCACTACCCGCCCTGTCGCAGCAATATCACGTAATAACCTGACAATATCTGCGGAAGAACCTGGATCAAGGTGGCCGGTGGGTTCATCGGCCAGTACTATTTCCGGTTCATTGAGCAATGCACACGGGCTATGACCACACGCTGCTGTTCTCCTCCCGACAATTCATGGGGCATCTTTTTCATTTTATCGCGAAGGTTTACTTTTTCCAGGACCTCCCTGATCCTTGCATCCATTTCATTTTTATCTTTCCAGCCTGTTGCCCGTAATACAAATTGCAGGTTGTCATTGATATTTCTGTCAATCAGCAACTGGAAATCCTGGAAAACCACCCCGATTTTTCTGCGCAAATAAGGAATATCTTTTCTCTTCAGTTTCATCAGATCGAAATCAGCCACCATTCCTTCTCCTGTTTTCAAAGGAATTTCTGCCATAATGGTCTTTACCAGCGAAGATTTTCCGCTGCCAACCTTTCCGATCAGGTAGACAAAATCACCTCCACGAAGGCAGAGATTGACGTTTGAAAGTACCAGCTCGAATCCCCTGAATACAGAGGCATTCCTGAATTCTATAACTGCATTGGTTTCCATTAAAATTCAAATTTAGTCAGCTTCCCGTAAGGAACAGAAGCGAAAAGTTTAGAGTATTTTTTTTGATCTTCTTCAGGCAAAGTACTGCTTATCCATTTCCCTACCTGGTCGGTCCTGAAATGATGAACCAGGATAAAATTATCATCCCTGATCTGAAAATAATCAGGAATTCTGGCTGTTCCCTTGGTTTTGAGTATATACAAAACGAATAAAGTGATGAATTATGAGTGATGAGTGATGAGTGATGAATTATGAGTTATTCCAATATAATACTTAACATTTTCTTAACAACCTAAGAATCTGTTTTAAATTAATAAATATTTCAGATTTTAGTAAGGTTTCATTTTACCCAGCCCTAACCCCTCCCTGCGAGCAAGGAGGGGAAAAACCCGGATAAATCCCCTCCCTGCCAGCAGGGAGGGGACATAGGGGAGGGTAAAAAATATTTGATAATTCTTAAATTTAACATATACATTGTCAGACAATTAAAAAAAATTACAACAACTTCTAAAAGTCTACAGCCTAAAAGCCTACAGCCTCATAACATGACAAAGATAATTATTCTCATTGCCGGTGCTATATAAAAGATATAAACAGCTAATTGTTAATATTTAGTTCCCTGAAATGTTCCACGGCTTTAACATTTCTATGTACTTTTACACAAATTTCTATATAGCAGTTTAATATGAAAATTCACAATTACGGTGTTTTATTACTGCTGTTCTTTTACCTGTTTGTAACCCAGGTACATGGACAACAATCTCTTGTTTTTGTAAAAAACAACAAAGCATATTTTGACGGGTTGGAATTATACCAGAAGCAGAAATACGGTGTTGCTCAGGAAAAATTCAGAGAAGCGCTGGCCATGAAAGAAACGGATGAAGCTACAAGGACGGAATCTGAGTTTTATGCCGCCATGTGCGCACTCAACCTGTACAATAAAGATGCTGAGTATCTTATTTCTAATTTTATTTCCGCTCATCTTGACAGCAGGCATGTTTCTGAAGCCGGTTTCAGCCTTGCAAAATATTATTACCAGAACAAAAGGTATAAAACCTGCATAGATTATTTTGAAAAAGTGAACAGGGAAAGCCTTAACCCTGATGAACTTACCGAACTGAAGTTTAAACTTGGTTACAGCTACTTTACTATCAATAATTATGACAAAGCCCTGCCTTTATTTAATGAAGTAAAAGCTGGCGAATCTGAATATTCCAACGCAGCGCTTTATTATTTCTCTCATATTTCTTATATGCAGAATAACTATCAGACTGCTTTGAACGGTTTTCAGAAACTTGCAAAAGATGAAATGTTTTCACCCATCATCCCGTACTATATCGCACAGATCTATTATGAACAGAAAGATTACGAAAAGATCATCAGCTTTTTGCCCTCACTCATCGAAACGTCTACTCCCAAACGAAAACCTGAGATTGCCCGCATATTGGGCGAAGCCTATTATAAGACCCAACGGTATAAGGAGGCAATCCCTTACCTGGAATTATACAAATCTGATGGAAACTCCTTTTCTCATGACGATGGTTATGTGCTTGCTTATTCCTATTACCAGTCAGGTGATTATAAGAATGCTGCCAAATTGTTTGAATCACTGACATCAGCCAAAGATGCCATGGCTCAGAATGCTTATTACCACCTGGCTGACTGCTATCTGCATTTGGGCGAAAGGACAAAGGCGCAGATGGCTTTTTCTTCGGCAGCTAATCTTGAATTCGACCAGGCTATTAAAGAAGACGCACTGTTTAATTATGCAAAACTTACTTATGAAAGCTCTTATTCGCCTTTTAATGAAACAATTAAGGCATTCAATGACTTTATTACTTTGTTTCCCAAATCTGAAAACATCGATGAGGCCTACGATTATCTGATCAAAGTGTATATGAGCACCAAGAATTATAAAGATGCTCTCGTTTTCCTTGAAAAGATAGTGCGGAAAGATGTTCCTCAATCAAAGTCTATACGTACTGCTTACCAGCGTGTTGCCTATTTCCGTGGGTTGGAGTTATTCAGCAACCTGAATTTCGACGATGCCATCGCATGTTTCAATAAATCGTTGCAGTACAGCAATTTTAATCCTGCAATCAAAGCTCTCACTTTATACTGGAAGGCCGAAGCATATTACCGTCAGTATAAATATGAGGAAGCAGCAGACTTATATAAAGATTTTATTCATTCTCCCGGTACCATTGACCTTGAAGAGTTCAGGGAAGCTCATTATGCTCTTGGTTATTGCTATTTTAGTAAGAAAGACTACACGGAATCATTGTCGTGGTTCAAAAAATTCATTGCCTTTGAGCCTGTTAAAGCTTCACTCAAAGGGGATGCCTGCCTTCGCATTGCTGATTGCTATTTTACAGCCCGCAATTTTCAGGATGCAATCAAATATTATGACCTGGCTATTGACAATAAAGTGACAGATGCTGATTATGCCATGTTCCAGAAAGGTTTTTCACTGGGTCTGCAAAAGAATAACCTTCAGAAAATCAATGTGCTCAGAAAGCTGATCTCCACTGAACCTGCTTCAGGTTATGTGGATGATGCCATCTTTGAACTGGGAAAAACTTATGTTGCCCTTGATTCATCGCAGAAAGCCATTGAGGAATATAACAGGATTATCAAAGATTTTCCGGGCAGCAGCTATGTTCTGAAATCTTATCTCCAGCTTGGCATGATCTATTACAATGCCAACAATGATGATGAAGCACTGAAAATTTACAAGCAGGTGATATCAACTTATCCCGGAACCCCTGAAGCAAAAAATGCTTTGCTGGGTATTAAGAATATTTACATCGACCTGCACGAAGAAGACCAGTACTTTGATTATGCAAAAACACTGGGCAGCTTTGCTGACATAAGGCAGACCGAACAGGATTCGCTCAGTTATTTATCAGGTGAAAAATTATATATGTCGGGCGATTGTGATAAATCCACCGAGCATTTCGGAAAATACATCAGCAAATTTCCTGATGGTAATTTTGTGCTGAATGCTTATTATTACAAAGCAAAATGTGAACTCAAAGCCGGGAACGAGGGGGAAGCCATGAAATCGCTGGCTTATATTATTTCAAAGCCGAAAAATATGTTCACCGAAGATGCATTGCTGAATTCCGCCGGCATTCATTATAGTCATGAAAAATATTCAGAAGCCGCCAAAGAATACTCTTCCCTCGAATCGATTGCTGAAAATAAATCCAACCTGCTCGAAGCACGCACTGGCCTGATGCGGTCATATTACATACTGAAAATGGATTCGGCTGCCATCCTGGCTGCCAACAGCCTGATACTTACCGATAAAGTTCCCGATGAGCTGGTCAGGGAAGCACATTATGTGTGTGCAAAATCATATTACAGCATCAAAAACTTTGAATCTGCACTGAATGAATTCAGAATACTGGCAAAAAATACCACCAGTAAAGAAGGCGCTGAAGCCAAATACTATGTAGCACAGATATATTTTGACCAGAGTAAAATTGACCTGGCCCAGAAAGAAATACTTGAATTTAACGGGTCCAATACACCACATCAGTTCTGGCTTGCCAAAGCAATTGTTTTGCTGGCCGATATTTACCTGATCAACGGTGATAAATTCCAAGCAAAACAGACCCTTGAAAGCGTGATCAATAATTATGAAATAACCACAGATGGGATCATAGATGCCGCAAAAGCCAAGCTGAACCTGATCATCAAGCAGGAGGAAGATGAGAAGATTTTGAAAATGAAGAAACAACAACAAATGGAACTAGAAGAAGAAAACGACCTCAATAATACAGAAAAGGAAAAATCTGATACTATCCCTGTAAATAATCAGATTAACAAAGTGGACAGCATTGTTAAACCAGAAAAAAAATAGGGAACCGGATTACGAGTTACGAATTACGAATTACGAATTACGAGTTATGAGTTACGAATTACGAGTTACGAATTATGAGTTACGAATTACGAGTTACGAATTACGAATCCTGATACTTGATACCTGATACCTGATACTAATTATAACAACCTCATGAAAATAATTAAAATATCAAACGGAAAATTGATCACTAAGCTGATATTCCTGCTGGCAGGTATTTTGTCATTCACTGTTACTTCCGTTTCCCAGACTGACATTGACCGTGATGTAATCGTGGTAAAAGCATACACACCTTCCATTTCAGATGCCTTTAAAATATCTTCATTACCAAAAATGAATGATACTCTGGCCGTCCATCCTCAGTTTGAATATAAAATTCATAGTGTTCAATCAGGCACCAGCTACCAGCCTGAACCGGTCAATCCGGCCAAGATGCTGACAGAACCCTTGCCTCATCTCTATGGTAATTACCTCAGGCTTGGGATTGGCACCCAACTGGACCCTCTTGCAGAGGTTTATATCAGCAACCTGTGGTCAAGAAAAAACTCATGGGGCGTCTATTTTAAACACTTCTCGGCCAATGGAAAAACCACGTATAACGGATTAAGCTACTATCCCTGGTTCAGCGAAGAAAAAGCCAAAGTGTTCGGGAAGGAATTCTTTGCAAAAAGCACACTGTCAGCCAGTCTCGAATTCATCAGCAATAAATATTATTATTACGGATATAATCCTGCATTTGATACTCTTGCGAAAAACAACATGAAATACCAGGTGTATACCTCTCTGGCGCTCAATACTTCCTATTGTTCCAATTACATGACAGATGACAGGCTGAATTACCGTTTCGACATTGATTATCATTATTTTCAGAATAAGGATAAGCAACATGAGAATATGTTCGCCCTCACTGCAAACTTAGATGAAAAATACCATGGCTACAGGCTTGGAATGGATGCAAAATTCAGCTATTATCAATTAGCCTATGTTGATGTTAACTCAAATAATTTCAGCCTGATAGAAATTAATCCGTATGCCAGGCAATCGGGAGAAAACTGGGAGAATAAACTTGGTTTTAAAATAGTGACCAAGACCAGACCCTTTCCTGATGAGACAGACACGCATTTTTATCCCGACCTGAATTTCCAATATACCATTGCGGATAAAATACTGATCTCTTATTTCAGTTTTACCGGCAACCTTGATATGAACAATTTTGAGCGGCAGGTTACATTGAACCCTTATATCGGCGGAATAGAACTGAACCCTGATCCCACCAATTACATGAAAGTTTTTAATGCAGGCCTCAGGGGAAATATCAGCAAATTCTTTTCTTATGACGTGTCCGGTTCATATTCTGAGATCAGTAATTACCTGTTCTTCCAGAATGATGTCCTGTTACCTGAGTATGGACTTCCTTATTATGCAATTGATATACTGCCAATCTATGATAATTTGGATGTTTGGAATGCTTCCGGAAGGATCACTTATGACAACAGCAAACTGTCCGTCTGCCTGAAAATGGATTTTAATTCCTATTCAAACCTTGAAGTTCTTGACAGACCTCTTTATATGCCGGAAAATGAAGCCAGTATTGATTTTGGATATAATCTGAGAGATAAAATTAATTTTTATGCTGATATTTTTTATATCGGTAAAAGGTACTCATCTGATATAATTATTTTGGGCCCGACTGATAATGCTGAATATCATTCATTATCTGAAATCATTGATTTTAATATGGGCATAGAGTACCGCTACACAAAGAAAATGTCAGCCTTCCTGAAACTGAATAACTTTACCAACCAGAAATACCAGTTGTGGGCAAATTATCCCTGCTGGGGCTTCAATGCACTGGCCGGGGTGACATACTCCTTTTAGCCGATAGAAGTCATGAGCGTCATGAACGTCATAAGCGTCATGAGCGTCATAAGTCACAGGTGACGAGTCACAAATCCTGATACTTGATACCTGATTTTCAAAGACTTACGACTATTGACTATCGACTATCGACTTGTTAATATTTTCCTGTTAATTTTTATTAAATTATTTGGGGATATACCATATATTATGCTAATTTTGCATATCTTTAAATAATCAAAAAGAACATTAAGTAATAATCATTAAATGAGCGATATAGAAAGAGAAGCCATGGCTGAAGAAGTAGTGCCGGAAACGGATGGAAGGGAAGTTATTGAATCAATCCTGAAAGACAAGATGGGTGGCAACGGAAAAAATGGCGGAAACGGTTCAAAATCCAATGGAAACAACACCTATTCCGCAGAAAATATACAGGTACTCGAAGGACTTGAAGCTGTAAGGCTTCGTCCTGCCATGTATATAGGTGATATCAGTGTTAAAGGATTACATCATCTGGTGTATGAAGTTGTTGATAATTCAATAGACGAAGCGCTTGCTGGATATTGCAGCAATATCTGGGTAATTGTCAATGAAGACGGTTCGGTAAGCGTTGAAGACGACGGCCGCGGAATACCTGTTGATTATCACGAAGGGGAAGGCAAATCAGCTCTTGAAGTGGTTATGACGGTTTTGCATGCAGGAGGTAAATTCAACAAAGATTCTTACAAGGTTTCCGGAGGACTGCATGGAGTGGGTGTTTCCTGCGTGAATGCGCTTTCTGCTCACCTGACAGCTGATATTCACCGCGACGGAAAGTTGTTCCGCCAGGAATATTCAAAGGGAATACCATTATATCCTACCAAAGAAGTTGGAGTAACCGATAAAACAGGTACTATCATAACCTTTAAACCTGATGGCAGTATTTTTACCACCACTGAATTCAATTTTGAAATATTAGCTGCCCGTTTGCATGAACTTGCATTCCTGAATAAAGGAGTAAAGCTTATGCTAACTGACAAGCGTGAGAAAATCGAGTCGGGTGATTACCTTACCGAGGTTTATCAATCTAAGGAAGGACTGAAAGAATTTATTAGTTACCTCGATGCCAACCGTGAATCGCTGATCGATGAAATTATCTACGTGACAACAGCTAAGAACGATGTACCCATTGAGATTGCCATGCAATACAATTCATCGTTCACTGAAAATGTTCATGCTTATGTAAATAATATAAATACCATTGAAGGAGGAACTCACCTGACCGGTTTCCGTCGTGGTTTGACCCGTACCTTGAAAACATATGCGGAAAAGACCGGTATGCTTCAGAAACTGAAGTTTGATATCAACGGGGATGATTTCCGCGAAGGACTAACAGCCGTGATTTCCGTGAAAGTGATGGAGCCTCAGTTCGAAGGCCAGACAAAAACAAAACTGGGCAATTCGGAAATTTCACTGGTTGTTGATCAGGCTGTGAGTGAACTGCTTTCAAATTATTTAGAGGAACACCCCAAAGATGCCAGAACCATTGTTAATAAAGTGATCCTGGCAGCAACTGCCCGTCATGCTGCACGTAAAGCGCGTGAACTGGTACAACGCAAGAATGTTCTCAGCGGCGCCGGTCTCCCGGGTAAACTTACCGATTGTTCCGAGCGTGATCCGGAAAAATGTGAAATTTATCTGGTGGAGGGAGATTCGGCCGGAGGAACTGCCAAACAGGGCCGCGACCGCCGCTTTCAGGCAATACTTCCGCTCAGGGGTAAAATCCTGAATGTGGAAAAAGCCATGCAACACAAAATATACGACAATGAGGAAATCAAGAATATTTTCCAGGCTTTGGGAGTTTCCGTCGGAACTGACGAAGATTCCAAAGCGCTGAACATGGAAAAGATAAGGTATAACAAGGTCATAATCATGACCGATGCCGATGTCGACGGAAGCCATATCACTACTCTGATCATGACTTTCTTTTTCCGGTTTATGAAAGAAGTGATTGAGAAGGGATTTCTTTACATTGCTACTCCACCGCTTTATCTTGTAAAAAAAGGTAAAAACGAAACTTACTGCTGGACTGAAGAACAAAGGCTAAAAGCCGTTGATGAGATCGGTAAAGGAAGGGACAATGTGACCATTCAGAGGTACAAAGGTCTTGGTGAAATGAATTCGGAACAATTATGGGAAACTACCATGAATCCTGAAAAACGTACACTTCGCCAGGTTACTATTGACAGCGCTGCCGAAGCCGACCGCATATTTTCCATGCTCATGGGCGACGAGGTTCCGCCCCGAAGAGAATTCATTGAAAAACATGCCAGGTACGCGAAAATCGATGCATAATCTTTTGGAATTACGAGTTACGAATTACGATTTACGAGTTGTCCTGATACCTGATACCTGATACTTTATACTTGATTCTTATTATCAAAACCTACAGTTTAAAAGATAAAAGCCCAACCTGGACGAGCCCGAACCAGACAAGAAATCACAAATCTCAAAATACAAATAACAAATAAGTATCAACCAACAAAATGACAAATTCAAAACCGGTTTAAAATATAGAAGATCGGACTTTTCAGTTTTCAAAGCGAATAAGATTATTTTAAAGTAATTGAAATTTTGATATTGTTTATTATTTGTTTTTTGTGATTTGTTTTTTGGAATTTTTTGCCAAAACGCATTAAGATTTCAGAAATAAAATACTAAGAAACTGTTTTGAATTTTCTCAGAAGATGATTTAGAAATTATATAAGTGCTTGATAATGTTAATAATATTATGTATATTGTTAATAACTAACTGATATTCAGTAGGTTGATTGGTA
>JAPLDU010000047.1:0-41800 GCA_026391255.1 Bacteroidia bacterium
GCGCAATATGAACCGCCGCCTGTTACATTGTAGACAGAAGTCATGCAGCCATTAAGAAGTGTCATAGCCAAATCGGTATACCATTCACAGATTGTTACATTATCAGAAGCATAGTTTCCTAAACCACAGGTATTATCTGAAGCCCTGTATGGCCCGCTTGCAGCTCCCCACCAGTTACTGGAAGCATTCATTGTAACACCGGTTGCATTATGCACACCACAGAAATTGCTATATATCTTATTTCCGGTAGCTGTGTTACCTGAACCAGCATCAGCCCAGTTTTCAACACCAACGTCACTCAATGTAATTGTGTTTCCTGTGGCAGTATTATTTGTGGCTCCTCTCAGGAAAGCGATAGCCCAGGCGGCATTTCCGCCATCAACATCAGGAACTGAACTTCCAAAATATGGGTAATTACAATGTGTGATGGTGTTACCGGTAATATTATTCCCATAACTGGCAAGGTCAACGTTTATAGCATTATTACCAGTATTCGAAATAATGTTATTAGAAATAATATTGCCATTACTGGGAGTATATGAATTATCCTGCCTTACCAATGAAATACCAACATTTAAACAATTTGTTATAGTATTATGATTAAAAGTGTTAGTCAGAGAAGAGGTGGCATAGATACCCCAACCCCAACCAGCAAGAGGATCACCGCCAGTATTAAGGATATTGTTATAACTTATATTGTTAAGAGTAGTGTTTCCAAACAAGCCAATAGCATAAACCGGCATGCCGTCAATAGTATTTGCATTTAAAGCCGAACCTCCGATAGTACAATCATGAACATTGCTTTCAAGAAGGATGCCGCTGAAGCCCATGTTTGTTATAGTGTTTTTTGTAACGATAACATGGCTGGAAGCAAGTATATAAATACCGTTCCAGGAATTGTTTGTGATCACATTATCAGTCAGGACATTGTTAACAAAACCATCATATTGCACCATAATACCATTGGCATTATGTATAAGGTTGTTTCCATGAATGTTGCAATCGTTCACACCGTCTATAAGGACACCTGAATAAACCGGACCAGAACTTGGATAAGTGTAATCGGAATTCTGTATGGTGAAGCCCGTAATAACTACTCCACCGGTAGTATTTATTGTAACCACATTGCCTGTATTACTTCCATCAATGAATGTAGTAGCTTTATCAGCGCCTGTAAGTGTCAGTGATTTATTGATTGTGACATTTTCATAATACGTTCCTGCTGATGCATAAATTAAATCACCTGATGGATCTGCATCATCAACAGCATCCTGGATCTTGCAATACCAGGTATCTTTAGTAAAATTATAAACATTCAGATTACCTGAACCATCAACGCCGGTAGATGTAGTCCACCATGGTGTGAAAATCACACCATTGGAAACATTACTGGGCGCTCCGCAAGAGTTATAAATTGCATTGTAAGGCCCTGCGGCAGTTCCCCAGAAGTTGTTGATGGCAGTAAGAACACCAGTACCGCTGTTGGAGATACCAAAGCCGATGTCTCCTGAGAGATCATTATGGACCACAGTCCAGGAAGTAACCAAACCTACGCCTGAAGCAATGTCGATGCCAATTGGGCTACCAGTAAAACTATTGTGATCAAGGGTTAGGTTGGTGACATTATCTTTCAGCCTGATGCCGGCTGCACCGTTAACAGAAAATATGTTGTCTGTTAATGTGTTACCGGTTGAACTATTAATCCGGATACCGTACACGCCGTTTGAGATTGCTATGTTGCCGGTTAATGTATTGTTATCGCTATTGGAGCTGCCTGCAGAAAGATAGAAGCCGTTTGTATTGTTTGCGTTTGCAGTGTTTTTCGTGAATGTGTTATGGTCAGCAGATTCCAATTTAAAACCATATTGGGTATTAGAATTAGCGTAGTTAGCATCAGCAGGATCGTTACTTCCGAAAACATTATAGTCAGAATGATATAACTCAAAGCCCTGGTAGTTACCTGTAAGGGTATTTTTAGTGAATGTGTTGTGGTTGCTGCCGGAACCCAGCCAAATGCCGTCGAAATTACCTGTAAGAGTATTATTGTAAATATTGCAGAGTGACACTCCGTTACCAATATAAATACCTGCTTGTCCACCTCCGTTTGCGCCACTCACAGAAAATCCGTAAATGCTCACACTATTTGCAGTAACTGTAAAGACGCTGTTACCCGGAGTAAATGGATTCACTGTAGCACCGGGCAGACCATGCAGGTTTACCCATTTATTCACATTTACATTCTCTGTAAAAGTGTTGGCAGATACTTCAATATCATCTCCGGTACCTAAAGCATCGTCAATAGCGGCCTGGATGGTACAATAGTATGTGCCTTTTGTAATATTATGTACAACAGGTACACTGGTTCCACTAAGGGTGGTCATCAGGGCATTGGTATAAAATTGTATATAGGTAACATAATCTGAAACATAATTACCTGTACCGCAGGGATTGGTAACCGGATGGAAAGGTCCGGATGCAGCGCCCCACCAGTTGTGAGTGGCATCCATGGCAACACCGGTATTATTGTGCACACCGCAGAAATTGCTATATATCTTATTGCCTGTGGCAACATTTAAGATTCCTCCACTCCAGTTTTCAATACCGACATCACTCAGCGAAATATCATTTCCGGTGATTGTGTTATTATTTGCTCCATTCTGGAAAGCTATACCCCAGGCAGGTTCACCTGCATCAACTCCTGCAGTTGAAGCCGACCAACCCGGCCAATTGCAATAACTGATGGTGTTGCCCGTAATTTGGTTATTGTAACTTGCATCGTTAATATCAATAGCATTATTACCTGTATATGATATGGTATTATTAGAAATGGTGTTACCAGAACTTGGAGTGTAAGAAGCATCCTGCCTGATCAACATAATTCCAACACTTGTAAGATTTGAAATTGTATTATGATCAAATGTATTGCTGATGGAAGATGTAGCATAGATACCATAACCACCGCATGTTTGAATGTTGTTGTAACTAATACTGTTAAGCGTTGTACTGCCGAATAAGCCAATACCATAATTTCCAATGTTTGAAATAGTATTTGGATTTCCTAACGAGCCGATAACACAGCCCTGAACAGGAACATAGCTTTCCAGAAGAATTCCGCCCCATCCCATTCCTGAAATGGTTGTATTTGTAACGGTGACATTGCTTGAGTACAGTATATAAATACCGTTCCAGGAATTGTTTGTGATCACATTATCGTCCAGTATATTGCCAACAACGGCGTCATATTGCACCATAATACCATTGGCATTATGTGTAAGGTTGTTTCCATGAATGTTGCAACCGTCTACCCCATCTATCAGGATACCTGAATAAACAGGATCCGGGGTGGTGTAATCGGAATTCTGCACCGTGAAGCCTGACATATCAACATTGCCTGCAGTGATTGTGACCACGTTGCCTGTATTGCTGCCATCAATAAATGTATTTGTCTTATTTGAACCAGTAAGAGTAAGGGTTTTATTTATTATTACATTCTCAGCATATGTTCCTTCATCCACTCTGATGACATCACCACCGGCGGCTACTCCAATAGCAAAATTGATATGACGTAGTGGGAGAGCTGCCGTTCCGGGGTTAGCATCATTACCAATGGCGGTACACCAGGTTTCGCTACCATCCATCACACCGTCGTTAACATAAATAGTAGGGCCATAAACAAGAACTGTAATACTGCTTGAACCAATACATCCATGGCTATCTGTCACAGTGTAGGTAAGTGAGTAGCTTCCTGCCGGCGCTCCGCTGAATACCGGATTTACAATATTCGTGAAACTCAGGTAAGAAGCTCCGGTACCTGTCCAAAGGTGTGTTGAGTATGTTCCGCTGCCACCTGCAGGATTACCATCAAAATTAATGCTTCCTCCAGCATGCATGGTGACCGGGTCGGGAGTAATGGCAGCTGTCGGGTTTGCATAAACAGTCACATCAGTACTGGCAGTACCTGTGCAAGAATAAATATTAGTTTCTGTTACTGTATATGTTCCAGCCATTAAAAGTGTTGCATTGTATATTGTCACGTCTTCAGTACTACCAACGGGTCCGTTGGGACCTGACCATGACCATGTATCAACCAAAGGTGTTGTAGAATGTAATGTAAACTGACCTCCTACACAAACCGGTCCGTCATTACTTGCAACCGGAGTTGGGTTTGAATGTACGGTTAAAGTTCCGGAATTACTGCCTGAACAACCGGGAGAATTATTTGTGATAGTTACATAATATGTTCCTGCGGTAGAAGTATTGAAGTGGTCAACATTTCCCTGGGAAGGCGACCAAACATAAGTGTATGATCCCACAGGCGAAGGTGTGGCTGTGATGGTTGCCGGAAGAGTACTGGCACATACAGTTGGTGAATTCACTGTAACCGTCGGGTTTGCATTCACTGTTAAAGTTCCTGAATTACTGCCGGTACAGGAATGGCTGTCTGTTACAGTAACATTGTATGTGCCTGCAGAGGAGGTATTGAAATGGTCAACATTTCCCTGGGAAGGCGACCAAACATAAGTGTATGATCCCGATGGCGAAGGCGTGGCTGTGATGGTTGCCGGCAATGCACTGGCGCACACGGTCGGTGAATTTACTGATACTGTCGGGTTCGCATTGATTGTAAATACACCGGAACCACTAAGTGATGAACAGCCTGTAGCGGAATTTGTAACAATTACGCTGTAAGTTCCTGCAACCGATGCCTGAAAGCTGGCCACATTGCCGGGATTGGTTGCACCACCGGGTACAGTCCATGCATAACTATATGTTCCTGAATGAGTAGGTATGGAAGGTGATGGTGTAGCAGTAATTGTTGTATAAACATCACTGGCACATATTGTAGGAGAATTAACGGTTACAGAAGGTAAGTCATAGATTTGAACACCGTGAGAATATGAACTCTGGCAACCAAGGGTGGTTGTTACTGTTGCAGTAACAGTCACAAAAGCTTCTACATTAGACCAGTAAATATTAGAATATGTTTGAAAGTTATTAATATTAGAAGCATCACCACTGGCACCCCAGGTATATGATACATTGGTATAAGTAGGTGTAATAGTATATGTTCCCATTTCAAGACCACATACAGTAAAATCACTTACAGAGGTAAAAACTGGGACATCAGGATTAACCCCGACAGTCACAGTAACCCAGGTGGTAGGCGAAACAGGTACAGAACAATTTGTATGCCCTGCATCACATGATTCACATTTTATGCTCCATGGACCAGTAGCATTCCAGGTTACATACACCTGATTACCATCCTGTGTATAAGAACCATTTAGTACAGTCCAGTTAAACTCTGTATTAGTCCCGTAATCATTAAGGATATAAGTGTAGGACGTCCCATAGCATGCAGATGTAACATTGCCAATGGGTGACCTACTTATATACGGTCCGGTTGCCATTGTATTAAAGCTCATGGCCATACACAGTAAACTCACAAGTAAAAATGCTCCTGCTTTAACTGATCTGAAAGCTGGCATTTTCTCTTTTTTGATGTAAATACTTTCCATATTATTAAATATTTAGTTTAGAAAATTTTAAAATTTTAGTCTATATTATTAAATTTTAAACCCTTAGCAATATATTTTACATAATTGGTTTCTGCCTGTTGTGTTCACAATTTTATTATAAACATTAAAATGAACTTAAAAAACGTCAATAATTATTCCCCTTGTTTATTTTTAAAACGTAATAAATAAACTATTGATATTTAATCAATTAGTGTTATGCCCCCTTGTCATTTAATCTTCTGAAAACCTCAAAAACCAACCTTTTCAGAAGCCAACTAATTGAGAAACCAAATATACAATATATTTTTTTTAAAACTAACAAATTTTTCTGTTAAAAAATTGAGAATATTTATTATTTAATTGTTTATCTGCATTTTACACTTGAATGATTTTGTTAATTTTTCTCATTTTAATTGAAATAAGTAAAGCATATGTGTTATGTGCCTAATTTTCTGATACTTATCAAAGTTTATAATTTATGTGTTTGTATTACTGGCAGTTACGATAAAGAAACCCTTAGGATTTTTGCAAATCTCAGTGGGCCAATTTTGCATCAGGAAAAATCCTAAGGGTATAATAGGTGCTCAAGACAGCAAACTTACAACATGTTGTAGCTAATCATATTCCCGTGAAACGGATTTAATCCGCCTCAAGCGGATCGAATTTCCACATCCACCCCAGGCGGATCAAATTTTCAAATTAATTTAGGCACTTTATTAACAAATAGTGAATAAATATTTTGAAATTAACATATTATAGGAGAACAATCTTAATAAAAATCATTTATCATTGCACGGTTTTTCTCTGAAAGACCTGTATTACAGGCCGGAGGAGGTTTTTATAAAAATTAAAATAGTCATTAACAATTAATTAGCTAATTATTCCTGAAAATGCTTAAAGAAGCGAACGACGAAACGCTAAGTTTCGTAATAAACGAACTGCCGGAGGATGAAGAGCCTCCCAGTTTGCACAGTTCATCATCAGAAGTAAGAAACGATTCGTTAATAAAAAACGGATCACAAATCAATCAGTCAGAGGACGACCTGATCTCATCCTCCGCTCAATCTGCCTCCTTTATGGTAAGTCATTTCCCCGGAACCAGGCCGGAAGAATGGAATGACTGGAAATGGCAACTCAGAAACAGTATCACAAAGTTCAATGAATTGTCGGAATTCATGCATTTATCAGAACACGAACTAAATGCCAGCCTGAATAACGACTATGCCCTTCCACTGAGAATCACACCATATTATTTAAGTCTGTTATCCGTCAATAATCCTGACCAGGCTTTACGCAGATCTGTTGTGCCTACTTTTGATGAGCTGATCTTTTCAGAAGGGGAAGCTTCCGATCCGCTGATGGAAGAACACGACAGTCCCGTTCCCTGCATCGTGCACCGGTACAGGGACAGGGTGCTGTTTCTGGTTACTGGTTTCTGCTCGACTTACTGCCGCTATTGTACACGTTCCCACATGGTGGCAAAGGAGGAGAAAAGCAAAACCGGCACTGAGTCGTGGATGAAGGGAATTGAGTACATCCGAGAGCACACAGAGATCAGGGATGTGCTGATATCCGGCGGTGATGCACTTACATTGAGTGATAACAGGCTGGAGTTCCTACTGTCACGGTTACGGTCAATCCCTCACCTTGAGTTTATCAGGATCGGGTCAAAAGTACCCGTTGTAATGCCTCAAAGGATTACCAAAACACTTGCCGGAATACTCAAAAATTACCATCCCTTATGGATGAGCATACACTTCACGCATCCCGACGAGCTCACACCCGAAGTAGCACAGGCATGCGGCAGACTGGCAGATGCAGGCATGCCCCTGGGCAGCCAGACGGTGCTGCTGAAAGGTATCAATGACGATGTGGACACTATGAAACGATTAATGCATGGTTTGCTGAAGATTCGCGTCCGTCCGTATTACCTTTATCAATGCGATCCGATCCTGGGATCGAAGCATTTCCGCACACCGGTTGAAAAGGGACTGGAGATCATCAGCGGACTGAGGGGACATACTACCGGTTATGCTGTTCCGACATATGTTATTGACGCACCCGGTGGAGGAGGTAAGATACCCCTTCTTCCTGAAAACTATGCCGGCAGGGACGGAAACTTTGTCCTTCTAAGGAATTATGAGAACAAGATATTCAGGTACCCGGATATGTAAAAGCCAATACTCCATTTTATTTTACTATTTTCATCGGTGATCAGAAAATTAAATCCTTTGAATGACTTCGTGTAATCCTTTGTGTTCCTTCGTGGTTAAGAAAAGTTAAGCTTAACCACAAAGGACTCTAAGGATGTCACAAAGGTTCACCAAGGAAACAGGAGCTTTTCCGCATCATTTGCCGACTAAACGACATTGATTGTAAATCCTTATTTTTACCATTTCAAGATAATATGATCATGCCCCTGGTAGGAATAACATACGACCTTAGAAGTGAGTATCTTGCAGCCGGCTTCAGCGAAGAGGAGACCGGTGAGTTCGACCGCGACGAAACAATTGATGCTATTGAAAGTACCTTGCAAAGCCTCAATTACCGGACCGAAAGAATTGGTAACATCCGGCAGTTGACTGAGCTGCTTGCTTCGGGCCACAGGTGGGACATCGTTTTTAACATTGCCGAAGGTATGTATGGCATTGGCAGGGAAACCCAGGTGCCTGCCCTGCTCGATGCCTACCAGGTACCTTACACTTTCTCTGATCCTTTGGTCCTCGCACTCTCTCTTCACAAAGGTATGACCAAAAAAGTACTTCGCGACAGCGGCATTCCGACCGCCGGTTTTTTTTTAATCGAAAATAAGGCAGATATATTGAATAATCCTGTCCCCTACCCTGTCTTTGTGAAACCGGTAGCCGAAGGAACAGGAAAAGGGATCGACTCTTGTTCAAAGGTGGAGAATGCAAATGAACTGGAAAAAGTATGCAGTCATCTCCTCGATAAATATCAACAGGCGGTGCTGGTAGAAGAATTCCTGCCCGGACGCGAATTCACTGTCGGTATCACTGGTACCGGAAAGGAAGCGGTTTCCCTGGGTGCACTGGAAATCATACTTAAAACTGATGCAGGGAAGAATACCTACTCTTTCATAAATAAAGAAAAATGTGAAGAATTTGTAATTTACCGTGCCCCGGAGGATCCAGATGCACTGAAGTGCCAGGCAATTGCCCTCGATGCTTGGAGATGCCTGGGCTGCCGCGACGGAGGCCGGGTCGATCTGAAACTTGATGCTCAGGGTAATCCTAAAGTTTTAGAACTGAACCCTCTTGCCGGATTGCACCCTGAACATTCCGACCTGCCAATCCTGGTAAATCTAAAGGGCATTTCCTACCTGGAACTGATCAGTAGAATTATGGAGTCAGCGATGAAAAGGTATCAGAATTTGAAGATTTGAAAATTTGAAAATTTGAAAATTTGAAAATGTGATAATATGATAATTTGAAAATGTGATAATGTGATAATGTGATAATGTGTTTATATGTTGATTTGTTTATGTGTTTATTTGTTAATTCGAACTTTATAAACTTTTAACTTATACCTAATGCCTATTGCCTAATGCCTAATGCCTAATGCCTAGTGCCTAGTGCCTAATGCCTGATTTATGAAAGCAATCATACTTTACAACGAGATGTCGGAGAACCCGAAAGAAGATGAACTGGACGTTCTTGACCAGGTGAAGCTGGTTTCGGAAGCATTGGTTTATTATGGATACCAGGTGGAAGAGTTGTTCTTTTCGCTGGCTGTTAATGATGTATTGACTCAAATTACGAGAAGGAAGCCGGATATTATTTTCAATCTTGTGGAATCGGTAGATGGCAATAATGAACTGCTCAGCCTGTCGCCCATGATTTTGCAACATGCAGGTACAAAATTTACAGGTTCACCGGCTGATGCATTATTCATGACCACAAACAAAATTCTAACCAAAAAATTACTTGAAAATGCTGGCCTGGAATGTCCTTCATGGTTTGATGTCTCCGGGGCTGCAAGTCTTGATCCGTCAAAAAAATATATCTTTAAACCCATTTCTGAGGATGGCTCCATTGGGCTTGATGAAGAATCGGTCTTTGCTGGCAACGACTTTGCTTTCATAGAAAAGTTGCAGAAATGGGACAAACCCGGCTATTTTATTGAGGAATATATTGAAGGTCGTGAGTTTAACCTGTCAATCCTTGCAGGCAATGACGGACCTGAAGTTTTTCCGACAGCGGAAATACTATTCACCGGTTACCCGGATGATAAACCAAAGGTGGTGGGTTACCGTGCCAAATGGATAGAAGATTCATTTGAATACCTGAATACCCGGCGAACATTTGAGTTCAGCCGATCAGATTCAGAAATGCTGGAAAATATGAAAACAATTGCCCTTAAATGCTGGAAGGTATTCGGACTGAAAGGCTATGCCAGGGTGGATTTCAGGTGCTCGGCAGACAATGTTCCCTATATTCTTGAAGTGAATGCCAACCCATGCATTGCAAGGGGCAGCGGATTTGTCGCAGCAGCATATCAGGCAGGACTTAAATATCATGAAATAATTAAAAGAATCATAGAAGATGCAAATGGAAGAAATTGATTTACAACAATTGGTTTTCAGGGAAGAAGTAAGACCCGGTGATATTGATATTGTGAGAGATATTGTGGAATCAACCGGATTTTTTAATGATTATGAAATCCCGGTATCTACTGAACTGGTGGAAGAAAGGCTGATCAAGGGTGATGAGAGTATTTATTACTTCCTTTTTGCTGATTATAAAGGAAAAACCTTAGCCTATTCATGCTTTGGGCCGATAGCCTGCACGAGGAGCAGCTACGACCTGTTCTGGATTGTAACCCATGACGAAGCAAGAGGCAAGGGCATCGGCAAAGTATTACTGGCGAAAACGGAAGAGAAGATCAAACAGATGGGTGGCAGCCTGATCGTTGTGGAAACATCATCACTGGAGCATTACCTGCCCACCAGGCAATACTACGTGAGATGTGGATATGACAAGGCAGCCCAGATACCTGACTTTTATGACGAGGGTGATGACAAAGTGATATATATCAAAAAAGTATGAATGATATTTTTCGAATTGAAAAAATTAGAGTTAATGTAAAATGCATTATGAATGATTAACATCATTTTCATTTATATTTTTGAATAATTGTTGTCTTACAAGTTTAAATATTTCGTTCCTACGGAACTTGACTTTCAGGAACAATTTATATTCTACCAATATATTATCCCTAACGGGATAGTCACGTAGTGACTTAATATCGGTAGAAATATTGATCTCTTTGAAACAAAGCCCCGTAGTGGGCGAAATATTATAACTTTATGATTTGCAATTAGGGTATTTTTCATATCATCTTATCGCAAAATATTTTAAAAAGCAGGCGAACATTGATTCCCGGGAATTGACATCTTAAGATACCCTTTATATATATGGTGTTTGGGATTACAATTCATTTCATATGACCATATAATTATAGCCAGAGCATGTCAGATATTGTCAGACTATTACCAGATTCGGTTTCCAACCAGATTGCTGCGGGGGAGGTCATACAGCGACCGGCATCAGTGGTGAAGGAACTTGTTGAAAATGCCATAGATGCAGGAAGTACAGAGATTACCGTTATCATCAAAGATTCAGGCAAGTCGTTGATACAGGTGATTGACAATGGATCAGGAATGTCGGAAACAGATGCCCGTATGTCGTTTGAGAGGCATGCCACATCGAAGATATCCGAAGCCGGTGATCTTTATTCTATCAAGACATTAGGATTCAGGGGAGAAGCGCTGGCCTCTGTTGCAGCCGTGGCCCAGGTGGAATTAAAAACCCGGAAAACCGGTCAGGAACTGGGAACTTTAATCCGTATTTCCGCTACCAGCCTTGAATCACAGGAGGCAGCACAATGCCCGCCCGGCAGTAATATCTCCGTGATGAACCTGTTCTTCAATGTTCCGGCGCGTCGTAAATTCCTTAAAAAAGACCTTACTGAGTTCAACCATATCCTCGAAGAATTACGCAGAGTAGCCATGGCACATGAGAACATAGCCTTTTCGCTGTACCACAATAATGCTGTCATTTATAACCTGCCGGTGAGTAATATCAGGCAAAGGATAGTGAATATCTTTGGTAAATCAGTTAACCAGGCGCTGATCCCTGTAAAGTCCGACACCAGCTTGGTCAGGATAGGCGGATTCGTCGGAAAGCCTGAATTTGCAAAGAAGTCAGCGGGTGAGCAATACTTCTTTGTAAATGGCAGATTCATGAAACACCCGTATTTTCACCGGGCCATCAGCGAAGCCTATAACAAGCTCCTCCCTCCGGATTCATTTCCATCCTATTTCATTTATTTTGAAATTGATCCGTCCATGATTGATGTAAATATTCATCCGACCAAAACAGAGATCAAGTTCGAAGATGAAACCAATATCTGGCGGATATTGATGGTAGTGGTAAAAGAGACATTAGGCAAGTTCAATGTTACGCCTTCACTTGATTTCACTGATGTTGAAAAGATCGAAATCCCCGTTCTGAAAAAGGATGCCGGGATCAGTGCTCCAAAAATTGAGGTTGATCCTGATTATAATCCTTTCCGGGAGGACAAGCCGGCTTCATCACGCGTGAGTTACAAATCGTCACTTGAAAAAGACAACCTGGCCAACTGGGACAAGCTGTACTCCGGTTTTGAAAAAGAACGTCAGACCGATGCCGAACAGGCTAACAAAGAAAACCATGACCAGCAGGAGATAGAATCATTCGGCCTGCCGGCATCATCCACCAGCCAGGTAGTCTTCCAGTTCAGGAATAAATACATCATCACTCCCGTCAAATCAGGCCTGATGATCATCGACCAGCACCTTGCACATGTGAGAATATTGTACGACCATTTTCTTTCATCATTAAACAATAATGCCGGTAACAGCCAGATGTTGCTCTATCCTGTTACCATTGCCCTGAATCCATCTGACAGCATGCTTTTGACAGAGTTTAACAGTGAGCTGAAATCTTTTGGTTTTGAGATTGAAAATTCCGTTGAGAGTCATTTCATCATACAGGGCGTACCGGCTGATATCCCGGATACGAATGTAAAAGAAGTATTGGAAAAAATGATTTCTAATTTCAAGGATAGCTATTTTATTGTAAACTTGGATGACAGGGAAAAACTTGCTTTTTCACTTGCCCTGAGCTCGGCAATCGGCTATGGCAAAAGCCTGAAAACAGAAGAAATGAACGAATTGCTGGGAAAGCTGTTTGTTTCCAGTTCTCCCAATTTCTCACCCAATGGTAAGCCAGTCATCTCCATTCTCAGTATGCAGGAGATCGAGGAGAAAATGAGATGAGTAGTGAGAGTGATGAATTATGAATTATGAGTGATGAGTGATGAATTATGAGTGATGAATAAGAAATCTATTTTAAAAGAGAAGTCATTAGCTTATGCAATTGGTATAGTAAGGCTTAATCAATTTATCCAGGATGAAAAGAATGAATTTGTCATGAGCAGGCAGTTACTGCGTTCCGGAACTTCTGTTGGGGCTAATATCAGAGAGGCTGGAAATGCAGAAAGCAACAATGATTTTATTCATAAACTGGGAATTGCACAAAAAGAATGTGACGAATCACTGTATTGGCTCGAATTATTGATGCTGACCGGGTATATCTCAGATGAAAAATTTAAAGAAATCTCTGCAGAAGCTCATCAGATCCTGAAAATGATAAAAAGCGCTATCCTGACAATCAAGCAAAAAACTCATCACTCATAATTCATCACTCATAACTGTATTTTGGTACATTTGCGTGCTCGAAATAATTGAAAACTCATGTTCAGATCTGGCTACAGCACTACCACTCCCGTTGTTAAGAACCTGATTATTGTCAACGCACTGATGTTTTTACCGGTGCTGTTAGGTACTAACATAATAGCGGGCACATTTGATTTTACCAGGCACTTTGCCCTGTATTACCCCGGTTCGGAGTACTTTAAACCGTACCAGTTTGTGACACATATGTTCATGCATGCCAATATAGCCCATATTTTCTTCAATATGTTCGGATTATGGATGTTTGGCAAGGTACTGGAAGGTGTTTGGGGAAGCAAGCGTTTTCTGTTTTATTATTTTTTCACGGGATTAGGAGCTGCGGCATTGCACACCTTTGTTAATTACCTTGAGATTGCTCCCATGCAGCATAGCTATGTTGATTTCCTGGCCAATCCTTCACCGGATGCTTTTATGGCTTTTATCCATAAATATTCCGGGTTTTTCAATGATTTCTACCCCGGGGTTGAATCCAAGGTAAATGAATTCATCAGCTCATGGCAGCAAAATCCGGGTAATCAGAACTTTATTACTGAAACAGATGATTTCATCAGGCAGGCCATTGAAGCCAGGATGAATATACCTACTGTCGGGGCTTCGGGCGCTATCTTCGGCGTGCTTCTGGCATTTGGCATGTTATTTCCAAATACTGAGCTGATGTTGTTATTCCCGCCGGTTCCAATCAAAGCCAAATGGTTTGTGATCGGTTATGGATGCATCGAACTTTACTCAGGATTTGCCGAACCTGGCAGCAATATTGCACATTTTGCGCATATCGGCGGAATGCTGTTTGGTTTTATCCTGATCAAATACTGGAACCGAACCCGGAAAACCTTTTATTAGTTACGAATTACGAGTTACGAGTGATGAGTTATGAGTGATAAGTCATAAGTGATAAGTGATAAGTTATATGTATAATATAACTACTTATGCCTTATGCCTTATGACTTATGCCTTATGACTTATGCCTTATGACTTATGCCTTATGACTTATGACTCTTGACTCTGAACTTTGAACTTTGACAGTGTATCAGCTAATTTCTCATATTTAACCTGAGAAACTGCAGTATCTTTGAATATCATTTTAAATTTTTCTTTTGTCAAATCATACCAATCATTGACTGTCATAATAAGCATTTCCGGATTCGGTGCCAGGTCAGGATCATTATGCGGCAGGCTTTTTTTGTTCCGGGGGCAGACATCCTGGCACACATCACATCCGTAAATTCTGTTGCCCAGTTGTCTGACCACATCATCCGGCAGGTTCTCTTTAAAAGAAATGGTATGATAAGAGATACACCTGTGCGCATCAATTACCCGGGGTTCAACCAGCGCTCCGGTCGGGCATGCATCCATGCACATGTGGCAGTCACCGCAAAGATCTTCCGTTTCCCGGCCGGGCTCTAAATCAATATCAACGATCAGCTCACCGCAGAAATGCCATGAGCCGTTGCCCGGTGTGATCAGGCAGGCATTCTTACCTGTCCAGCCAAGACCGGCATTCCTCGCCCATGCACGCTCAAGCACAGGTGCGCTGTCACAGAAGGCACAGCCATAAATATCTCCCGCTATTTCCCTCAGATAAACAAACAAATTTTCAAGCCTGTCTTTGATGATGTGATGATAATCCCTGCCGTAAGCATATCGTGAAACCACCGGTGCTGCAGGAACGGCCTGTTTTTCATTACTCTGATAGTTGAGAAGAACTGAAATGACTGATTTTGCACCGGGAACAAGCAATGCAGGGTTCAGCCTCTTGTCAAAATGCTGTTCCAGGTAAGACATCCTGCCATGATATCCATTTTTAAGATAGCGCTCCAGCCGTGAAGCTTCTTCCTCAAGGAACCTTGCACGGGAAATACCGCAAGCCGAAAATCCCAGCCTGAGCGCTTCGGCTTTTACAAGATTACTTAATTTCTCTTTCCTGGTCATACGGTCATTAATGTTGCTGTTCTATTATAATTGGGAAATTATTCGATTCCGTTTATTCTATACCCGATTCTTTTTCTTGTTTGTTGTTCATTCTTACTTTGATGTAAAGCATCAATCTTTTCAAGTAAATATTTAAAAGCATTATTTATCTTTTCGTCTAAAGTTTTAATTTCCTGACGAATGTCTTCTGTTTCTTTGAGCAGTCCTCTATATCTGGCAAATGCTCTTATTATTTCAATATTCACCTGAATTGCCTTTTCTGAATTCAAAACAGATGATAACATGGCAACTCCCTGTTCAGTAAATGCCATTGGAACGTATCTCGTTCCTCCCCGTTTTGAGGTCGCAATTTGCGACCTCAAAGATTCGAATTCTTCTTCATTTAGTTCAAACATAAAATCTTTTGGAAATCTAATGATATTCCTTCTTACCTGCTCCTTCAACCTTTTGGTTTCTACTTCATAAAGCATAGCTAAATCAAAGTCCATCATAACTCTGTGTCCTCTATATTGCCAAATAAAGGAGTGATAATCTGCTTTTATAAGTTGTCCATTCATAATTAATTTTTTAGCTGCTACATTTGCAACCTCATCTTTACAAAATTTGAGTCCACTTCGAATGGTCAAAATTACAAAATAGTACCCCAAAACTCCAAATTGCACAAAATGCTGATTATATTTCAGATACTTTTAATGAAATTTAGAAACTGTTTTGAATTTTATTAAGAGTTTGATTATTAGCGTATAATTTAATTTATTTACCCTCCCCTTTTTCCCCTCCCTGCTGGCAGGGAGGGGATTGTCCGCTATGTAATATGTTATAATTTAGCAGAAATCTATTCCCCTCCTTGCTCGCAGGGAGGGGTAGGGGCGGGTAAAAATTGAATGTTTCAATAACTTGAACTTTTTTAAAATTCAAAACAGTTTCTAAATATTGATTTTAAAAATATACCTGACCGAAGGGCAGAAGCTGATGTTCATGCAAGTTCCAATGAAGACTTAATCCCATTCCGTTGGGAGAAGTAAACATGCTGAAGGAAAGATTTTTATTATCCCTGTTTCTGTGTAGTTCAGGAATAACAATACCTATAACAGAACCAAGCAGAAAGCCGACGGCATCATCGGATGGAAAATGATCCAATGCTTTTACACGTGCCCAACCCATAAGAATAGGAGGGACTGAGGCAGCCAGGTACAACAGATATTTTGATGCTCCAAGATCTGGATGATAATCGCAATATACTTTGGCCATAAAAAAAGTACTGTATGCACAGGTTGCTACATGTCCGCTGTAAAATGAATTCCGGTTATTACCACTCTTGAGTTCATCTCGGTCATCTCCTTTAAAATAATCAGTATAATAAGTCATAGGCCGGTACCGGCTCTGAAAGGTGGGGCCAAGAAAACTATAATTATAAAAGGTAAATGTAACGATGTGTCCTTCGGTATACATTAACAGCAGGTCAAACCAATCCTTGCGGATGTTATCATTTAACCCAAGCAAGCCAGGTAATAGAATTATGCCGATCATACCATAATCGGAAATCTTTTTGTACATATTGCGGTTTGATGGATTTTGTCTTAATGCCCAACGGTCAATTGAGTTGATTATAGCCCTCTGGGCATCAGAATTCAGAAAAGTCAGTTCCTCATCAGAAATCCCGGCCTTTCCTTTTATTCGGCTTATAGCAAAATAATCGGAAACCATTCCGCCGGCTATTATGACACTTGTAACAGGATAGTTAATATGATAACGCTTTGTTTTAAATGTGGAGTCGGCCGGGCCGCCAAAAACAGCCAAACAAAAAACCATGGCCATCAAAAAGCAGAACATATTTCTAATAAAACCCGAAGAAACTTTCAGAGTATTTATTTTATTTCTTTCATACATGCGATCTTTGATAATTGGTTTCATTCATTTATTATTTAATAATCATTCTTTTATAGGCAATAGGCACTAGGCATTAGGATGTAATCAATGAGATCAATAAAAGTAAATAGAGATAATATATTGATTTAGGATTACTCAGATAGCCTGCTAATTATTTATCATTTTTCTAAATACCTGATAATCTATTAATCTAATGCCTGTTGCCTAATGCCTGTTGCCTATTGCCTAATGCCTATTGCCTGTTGCCTAATGCCTGTTGCCTATTGCCTAATGCCTATTGCCTGTTGCCTAACGCCTCTGTGTTACATCCTTATCAAGACTGATAGAAATTGCGGCAGGGTAAACAGATGTAACATTGATACGGTGTCGTTTTCCTTCATGCAAATCTACCACCCAGTTACCGGTAAAATAGCCTATGGCAGCGCCGGGAATTACATCTGACAGCCAGTGTTTATCCTGGTAAATGCGGGCGAACATAGTGAAACCGGCCGGTATGTAGGCTAATATTTTCCATGCAATTGTATGGGCATGACGTGACATGACCGTTGAAAGCGCCATGGCAGCGGTCGAATGGCCGCTGGGTATGGAATTATAATTATCATTAAGGTTGAAAGGTTTAAAGATGAATGCATTCTGTCCTACCGGTCTTGATCTGCCAATAACAACTTTTAGCACCTCTGTCACTGCTTCCGAATAACACCCTGCCTGAAACAATTCAATGGTGATTTTTTTTGCCGGATCACTGTGAAATATCAGTCCGTAAGTACCAAACATGGCCGCCACCCCGCCGATGGAATACCATTCTCCATACATCTGACCCCCGACAATAAAAGGGCTGTTATAATACCGTTTATGGGCAAGATTTGAATTGGTGATCCTTTCATCCATTGGCATTGCAGAGATTGTCAGGGTACCTATTACACCGATTTTTAACCAATCGATATTATTCCATGTCCGGGGTTGTTTGACGAACAGATACGTCTCACGGGCAAACTGACCAAAGCTGTATATCTTTTTTGACTGTTCTTTTTCCTTTTTAGTTTCTGGAAGAGTATCCTTTTTTATTTCCTGCGCAATTGCACAAAATTGAAAACTGACAATTATGAGGATTAATATAAGGGATTTATTAAACATCGGGTACGAATTATGACTTATAACTTATGACTTATAACTTACAACTTACAACTTAATTATAATGTCCCCGTCGCTGGGAATCTTCGAGGTAAATCAGCAGAAATAATTTTTGTTCTGTTCTCACGGAATGAATGGCAGGAAAATCGCGAAGATAACGGTCATTGAAATAGATGAAATGTTCAAATCCTATGCTCAGATCTTTGTAAATTTTCACTGTGATCCTGGGTTTTAAAATACTGATAAAATTACTTCCTGGTGCACCAACATAGGTATGAATCATATAGTAATAATATACTAAGGAAATATCCGCATAATCGGCAAAATTAACCGTACTTTCAATTTTCCCTTCCAGTCCGTCGCCAAAATTATAATCCCTGACTTGTGAAGTATCAGGCCCGAATTGAGTGCTGTTACCTGCAAAAGGAACTATAGCCAGATGAAATTTGGTGTTAAGATTAGAGGTATTGCTTAAAGGTAATTTGGTAATCAAACCGGGTCCGAAACCAATGGCGCCTAATTCAAAAGTTTTGTTATCCCAGTAATCATAATATTGAAAACATCCGACAAGGATTGCCAGATTTCCAACCTGCATATTCTTACCGAATAAAAGTCCATAACCGATAATGTTATCAACAAATTTTCTTCCCACACCGAAATTTAAATCTCCACGGAGTTTGAAAAAATCAAAAGGTTTTCGTGAACGGATTTCAAACGGATTTCCATAATCCAGCTGAAGGTTGATAATTTCACTGTAAGTTTTATTTCCAAAGCCGTTATGTGATTCATCATTAATCCGGTGTACTCCGGCAAAAATAGAAATATTGAGAGGTTCTTTCTGATAGACTTCTTTGTTGGTAGTCCTGAAAGATTTTCCCTGCAATAACCTGTTTATACCTCTCATGGGATCCACAATTCCTGCTGCTAATTCACGGAAAAACCTTTCAGCTCCACTTGTGCGGTCATCAAGAATATTGGAACTCAAGCGGTAAAATATTTCTCCAAGAAATGCTCCATTAATGGGTGTATTGATTACATCGTTGTAGGATGGACGTGTATTCTCCCCGAAATATTCCCATATTAAGCTGCCTCCTGTTGAAAAAACAGCTGACTGATAATAATTATAACCATTCGATCGTGCTGCATTAAAAGTAAGTGACCCGGAATACGGATGACCAATAAAATTTACTCCAAACCGGTCAATATCCCATTCCCATCCGGTTTTAATATTATATTTCCATGTTGAAATTCCAATATGTGAAAAATCTGTGTTTGAATAAAACCTGTTTATTGACCAGTTAACAGTTACAATGCCCAGAATATCAGCAACAGGTTTCCAGATGGGATATTTTTTATTGTACACTGTATCGTCATTGAGCAAATCCCCGTACCTGTTATAAACGGTTGTATCTATAAGCCTGCTTTTCTTAGGTTCGTTACCTTTAACATCTGAGTGTAAATTGACTTTTCTATCATTGATCTTCTCTAATTGCTTATCTACATTGCCTTTTTCAGGTTTTATCGTATCTGCCTTGACAGGAAGCTGCGAATAAAGAAATGCAGAAGAAAAGAGTAAAAATGCGAATATGTACAGTGTTTTCATTTACCAGCTATTATTTAGTATATGTTTTAAAGTCATTTATTTTGATTTAAGAACAAGGATCAACGATTTCTGATTTATACGTAATCATCTGATTTAATGATAACATCAAAAATCAATAATCGTTAATCGATATTCGTCAATCACAATATTGAATATTATAGACAAACTATATTTAAATTATATATAATGAAGATTAAGATCATCAAAGAAGTTATCTTCCCTGAATATATTACAAAGATATGGTCATGATACTACATAAATGTTACATAACTTTTGAAAAATGTTACATCATTCACACATTTAAATAATTTGAAAATTTGAAAATTTGAAAATTTGAAAATGAGAACCGGGTCGCTGTAGCAGCATAGCTACGACCATATTGTAGGATTTGAACGCGAACCAGATTTCTCAAGCAGCATAGCTGCGGCCTGTCAACAGGGAAAGAATATTCAATTATTTCTTATCTCGTCAAAAAACGGGGTGCATTTTTCTTCAACACATTTTGCAGCATACAGATAAAGAGCAGCGCTCCAGGTTTGCCAGTCCTGTCCCATGGGCTTACCATCCTGGGCTTTTATCCATTCATTAAATCCAAAATCAACATTACCGGTATTTGAAAATTTTACAATATGAGTCAGCTCCAGGAGCTTTTCTCCGGCAAGCATATATCTTTTGGCTGCAACCAATGCTGCCACATAAAAACCACATATAAAAGGCCAGATACCTCCATTATGATACTCTCCGGGATTGTTATAAATTAAATAACGTTCAAGCCAGTCGGGATCTCCAGGTTTAATAAAAGGGAAAAAATTTGGTGGCAGGTCTACAGCCAGTTCGCCTCTCTTCCTCATGACTGCACACTCCTCCTCGATCCAGGAAATCATATCATCAGCCCGCGAAGGTGATGCTATGCCTGAAAGAATTGCAAGGCAGTTGCCAAGCAGGTCGAACCGTTCGCTGCTATGAATTTTATACGACCAGAAAGCAAAGTAAGGTTTATGTTTTACCACAAGACCTTCGTGGACGTGATGGTGTATTGACCCACCTGTTATCGTAAAACGGCCCATATCATGACGTATCATTTCTGCTCTTGTATTCTGTCCAAATAGCCGCAGATAGCTATATACCAAGGTGTTCACAAAAAGGCCGTATCCTGTCACCCATTGTTCATCACGCCAGTCGCTCGTAGGCTGTTGTGCAACCAGGAATCGGTCAGACGGGCTTTGATACTCCATCCATGTCAATGCTTTACTAACGGCTTCCTGCAGAAAGTCATGCTCACCCGACACTTTTCTAAAGATACCAACCCCGACCAAAAACAATGGGGTAGTATCACTTGATCCCCGATCATCCTTGTCATGTACCAATGAAGGGATATGACCATGTTCTGTTTGATTTTTTGCCAATGTTTCCAGCACTTTCCTAATACTATCGAGCAATTTTCCATTCCCGGAAACAGCAATTCCCAGAATTGAAAACATCAGGTCCCTGGTATATGGTTCAGGATAACCCCATCCGGCAGTACGCGGAAGTCCGTGGTATGGTCCATGAGCATTGTGAAGCAGCACTTCAAGTGCAGCCTTCTTTGCCTCTTCTATTTTTACCCGGTCGGATGGTTGCATTTTATTAATGTGATAATGTGATAATGTGATAATGTGATAATGTGGTAATGTGATAATTCGTTTGTTCTCCGCCTTAGGCGGATGTTCGAGAGGACTAAGTTTCACACAAGAGATCTGATATATATTAACATTTTGTGCAATTTGGCATTTTGTAATTTTGGCTGTATATAAAGTTCTTTTTTATGTCATTTGCTGTAACCCCGGCAGGTTATGGCAGGATTAATTTTCTTCGGTAAGGGGTTTTGCATCCTTCCTGTGTTTTCTAACCTCAAACACTTTTCCAAATGGCTTTAATTTCCCTGTAGATATTGAGTACAGATCAATCCTCGCACCTAATCCTAAGGTCACGGATTTTCCAAAATAATCGTAACCGCCAAACAGTGAAAATGCTTTAAAACCAACAAATACACCCGTAACAATACTTTCGGTTACAATGCTTGTAAAAAATTTGCTTTTCAATCCGATATCAGCAGCAAAAAAACCAAAGAAAAAAGAAGGATCAATAGTCATTTTGCCATTCTCATTAAATGTTAAATCTCCTAAAAACCAGGTGTAACCATATCCTAAACTTAAAGAGGATCCTATACTGTAATCGCCATTTTTAAATTCTATTCTGTCAAAAGAAATCGGAATGGTCGGTGAGCCCAATAAAGTGGCAGAATAAACCGTATTATAGAATAATGAATCCGGCCATTGAGTTTCTTGTGATATAACCTGGCTTTGTTTAAGTGTACCAGGGAAAACATAGCCTCTTTTGATTAAAAATTTATAATTAGGACTTTTTTGATCTTGTCCAAAGATCAGTGTGGTCACAATAACACTTAAAACTAATAAAAATACAGTTCTTTTCATAACTTTGAATTATAGGAACTTATCAATTAATTCCCTGATTATCAAGGCAAAATTTCCAGTCGAACAAACGAACATTTGAACAATCGTAAATTCTAATTATAATCACATTATCACATTATCACATTATCACATTATCACATTATCACATTAATTTATTCCCAATTTATCACTGATAATCTGTACGAACTTTTTCGCGACAATGCGATAGTCAAAATTTTTCACAACGCGTTTTCTTGCTGCTTTGCCCATTTTATCACGTAATGCAGGATCAGTCATCAGCATCATCAGATACCTGGCAATATCATGGACATCTGCACGATAATCCACTGTTCTCGGCTTTTTGAATTCCACGCTGTGTTTTTCTTCAAAGCCCGATTCATTACCGATCAGTACGTGGTTTACCACAATTTTTCGTGCCACATTTGCCAGGAATGCAGTTTCTCCATCGATAAGTGTATCAAGCATTCCCATGGCCTTAATACCTATCACCGGTTTTTCACATGCCCCGGCTTCCACCTGAGGCATTCCGAAACCCTCAAGCCGTGATGGAGCAGCATATATGTCACATGCACCGATTAAGTAAGGCATGAAATTTCTTGAGATAGTGTTGGTTGCATACGTCACATTTTTTTCAATGCCCAGGTCTATTGCCATTTCGAGGTCGGCCAGGTTTTGAAGCTTGGTACGTGGCTGAGGCCATACTTTGCAGACATATTTCCAATCGGGCGCTTTAGTATCGATAATAGCAAGCGCCTGCATTACCTCCTGTGCACCTTTTGAAGCGGCATCTCCACCAACCGTAAGTATCATTAACTGATCGGGAGAAACACCCAGTGATTCCCGAACGGCCAGAATTTTCGGGTCATCTTTCCGGTAAGGAATGAATATATCTGTATCACAACCAACCGGTAATACTTCAATTTTATCGCCATGTATGCCATCGCGCACATACATTTCCTTTACCCAATCGGATGTTACCAGAATAAGCGGAAGAGCATTCAGTACCTCCTGGTAATTTGCTATATAACCATCGGCAACCAGCCAGGGTACCGGTTGTACACCATATCGTTGCGGGTGAAGCACCAATTGCGGTGTGTGGCCCCAGTAACCGACACCAACAACGATATCCGGCCCGAACCAGCGGTAGTACCATTCCTTCTCCTGAGCCGATTCAAAATGTACAGCATGGGCATCAATTCCCATTTCAAGAAGTCCCCTGAACAGGAGATCACCCTGGGTTGCAAGCCCTCCGGGCGGAGGGGGAAAATCATATAGTACCAGTACTTTCATTTTGAATTAATGTGTTAATGTGTTAATGTGACAATGTGATAATGTGTCAATTTGATACTTGTTAATGTGATAATGGTCAACTTGAAGATGAATTAGTTAATTTTGAATTTTTCGGAATAGGATTTTTTTTGAGATTATTTCATTGACACATTATCACATTGGTTCATTATCACATTGATTTGACCATCGGTTAGCATCATCCGGATCAAAAAATTGCCAGAATGCTTCAGTACCAGGCGTTGTTTCTGCTTCCCAGCTATTTTTTTCAAATCCGTACGTTTCTGTAATAATGCTGTATTTTCTCAGCCATACCCGTCTTGTAAGTTTACGAAAGATAGCTGCATTTTCAACTGGTCTGGGCAAATATGTCTTGTTACCATCCTCGTAGGCAAAGGTCCAAAGTTCGCAGGCAGATATTTTACCTGCATGCCATAGTTTGATAACTGCTTTGCCCGTTTCATTATGTCTTACATGTTTTGTGTATTCTCCTGCAGGATTATGAGTAATAATAAGATTGAAATTCTTTGAAGGTAATAAGTCAAGTACAGTTTGCTCTACTTCTTTTTCATTCAATGGCTTTTGATCAGGACCATCATCAAGATCACCCATAACTCCGTCTGATTTAAGAATTTTTAAAGCATTATAAAACCTGTGAGCGCGGTCTTTATCACTTTCCCTGCAAAGACAAACAATAAAACATTTCCATACAGGATGACTCAATATAGTTCCGCCTGCCCATAATGTTTCATCATCAGGGTGGGCGACAATAAGTGCAACATTTTTTGTTGATAAACGGGTCACTGTTATGAGTTATGAGTGATGAGTGATAAGTGATGAGTGATGAGTGATGAGTGATGAGTGATGAGTGATAAGTGATGAGTGATAAGTGATGAGTGATGAGTGATGAGTGATGAGTGATGAGTATCAGGTATCGGTATTTTCACATTACCAAATTTTCACATTACCAAATTTTCAAATTTTCAAATTTTCAAATTATTTGAATTCCTGTATTTTTCCATGGTTAATCTTGCCATCAGGTAACTGATCGTTGACTCCGCACCCTGATTGAGGTTCACATGATTTTCCTCCAGTCCGTCATAACAACCACCGGTACATGGGTTATAAACAATCTGGTGCAACCGGTTGCTCCCCAGAAACCAATTGAATGCTGTTTCCATTTTCAGCCGGTATTCCTCATTTTTTAATACATCGTAAAATTTACTTAATGTCATGATGGTATAGGCGACATCAATGGGTTGCTCTCCGTTTTGCCCTGCAATCTGACCCCTTTGAAGCCAGTCTTTATTGGAAATTACTTCTATCCCTTTTTCATTAAATATTTGCGACAACAGAAAATCCAAAGATGAAATGGCAATATCTTTATATACTTTATCACCGGTTAACAGCCAGGCATATAACATTGCTTCCGGCAATATACTGTTAGCATACGTAAGATATCCTTCAAACCATTCCCATTTGACTTTTGATTCATGCCTGTACATCTGGACTAACCGGTCAGCGAATATCTTCACTAAAACAAGATATTCATTAGAACCATTTGAACTAAGATAATAATATAATCCTTTAATTGCAAAAGCCATAGCTCTTGTAGAATGGATCTTGTTAATCTGGTTCAGTGATTTTTTAATGATTGTTTCGGCTTCCGATATAATTTCTAGCGGAAGAAGACTTTTTGTATTGACTAAATACCCCAATGCCCAAATGGCTCTTCCATTGGCATCATCTAAATTAGTATCTGTGTTCTGACTTGTAAATCCGATGTCCTTATCAACATAATTTAAAAAGTTTCCACCTGGTTGCTGACAAAGTTTTATAAAACTGAGATATTTTTGTATAAGACCAACACAATTTTCAGAACCTGTCAATTTATAATACATGCACATTGCTACCATGGCCCTGGCATTATCATCGAGGGTATAACCGGAACAGATATCAGGCTGATTGATCTTTGAAAACTGAATGATACCGGTATTGGTTGTCATTAATTTCATATGGTCAAGGTTAATGACAGGGAGATCATATTGCAAAGAGATATTCTCACCGGCAATTTTTTCAAATAACATGGCATGCGCAACCGCAGAATTTTCCCAGGCTGTGGAAACAATTTTCTCGAGGGTATTTGAACTGATATTTCTTCTTAACGGCTCATCATTTAATAACCTGATGACGCCATCGGCCAGTTGTTGCGGGTTCCTGAAATCAAAAATAATTCCTGTATCCTCGGTCAGTACTTCCCTTGCATGAGGGATAGGCGTAGAAATAATAGGACATGCGCAACTCATGGCATATACAAAAGTGCCGCTTACAGCCTGGTTGGGATCATTAGTTGTAAACAGATAAATATCAGTAAGTTGTAAATATTCGAGTAAATCCGGCAGAGGCAGATAGTTATTAATAAATATCACATGATCGTGAAGTGAATTATGTATTACCTGTTGTTCAAGCATTTCGCGGTATCTTTCACCTTCTGTCTTTTTGACTTCGGGATGGGTTTTGCCGATTACCAGAAATAATACATCCGGGCTGGTTTTTATGATGGCAGGTAATGCATCCAATGTAGTTTCAATACTTTTCCCCGAGCTCAGCAGGCCGAAAGTAGTCAGAACTTTCCGTCCTTTTAACCCGTATTTATTTTTCAGAAATCTTTTGCTTAAATGGGGAACCAGGTGAGTACCGTGGGCTATCACCGATATTTTTTGCGGTGGTACACTGTAATCTTTTGTTAATATCCCGGCCGAGTTATGGGTCATAACTATGACTGAGAAGCAAACGGCTGCGATACTATTTATTTTTGATTTTAATTCTTCATCAGGATGTGGCAGTACCGTATGAAACACAATCACCACCGGTTTTGAAAGTTCATATAAAAATTGCAAAAACGCTTGTTCCTGTTTTATAAAAAACCCAAACTCGTGCTGGATCAGGACGATTCTGATGTGTTTGTTCTGATTGATTGATTGTGCCAATTTACGGTACCCGGTCGCAACAGATGTGTCAAGAATAAATTTTACTTCATCAGGATAATGATAGCTTGCATCGCCTGATTCCAATGCGCACACTTTTATGGATAATGAACTGCTGAATTTATTATTCAGAGCTTTTATGAGATCCTGCGAATAAGTTGCAATTCCACATTCCCTTGGCGGATATGAAGTAATAAACAAAACTTCAGCAATCTCATCAGGTTGAGACGGTTCCGGTCTGACATTATTATTAATATTTGATAAATTGGAATGCACGGAACTTTCAATAAAATACAACTCTCTTTGTTGTTTGGAACTATTATCTGAATAAAAGGGATTTATTTCATTTTTCATTTTTCGAGATATTAGATATCAATTCGGTCAGCAACTCTGAGAAATTCACCGAAGCACAGGCAACCACGCTGTCTGCACCACCATAATAAATAAATAATGTATTACCAAACAAAGCGGTACCTGTAGGAAAAACCACATTATTAACCTCTCCTTTTAATTCCCATTCGAATTTTGGCGAGAACAAAACATATGGAAGACGGGCCATCTCTTTGGAAGGATCATTCAGGTCAAGTAAGGCAGCACAGGCAGAATAAACTAACCCGCGCTGTGTTTCTTCCACTCCATGATAAATAAGGAGCCAGCCATGTTCTGTTTCAATGGGAGGACATCCACTGCCAATGTAGCTTGACTCATGATCATAAACAGGGTCGAGGACAATATGTTCCTGAAGGTTGAGAAAGTAATTTTCCCAAAATTCTTTGGTGAGTTCCTTTAAGTTATTTACAGAGACAATCTGAATGCCAGGTCTTATGCGATGAAGAAATACCAATTTGTCATTGATCTTACGTGGAAAGAAAATTACATTTTTGTCCCACAACTGGATTTTTTTTTCAGGATCTGCCTCCTGGTAGTAAAACTTATGATTCTGGTAATAATTTTTATCTACTTTCCCGGCCGATTCGGCAAGGAATACAAATTCTGCATACGTGATCGGAGGAACAATGATCCCATGCTTTTTAAAATGCATTAAATCTTTCGAAACAGCCAATGCTCCCCGTGCATTAGTTCCATCGTATGCGGTATATGTAAGATAATACAGGTCATCAATTTTTACAATCCGGGGATCTTCCACTCCATGCGATTCATAATCAAATTCAGGAACCATAAAAGGCATATCTGACCGTTCAGCAACTGATAACGGGCCATCTAACCTGCAATAACCAATACTTGAAAAATTCCCTTTGCGAACAGCCCGGTAAAAAATATGAACGCTGTCGCCTTCCCTTATTGCTGCCGGATTGAGAACACCTTCGTTTTCAAATTCAAAATGTGTCTTCTTTAGTAAGATGCCTTCTTTTTTAACCTCTATCATTTTGATAAATTTATTATTTGTAACTATATATGTTGTTTAGACTATAGACTGTCAGACTTTTAGACTGTAGGCTTTATGGCTGTATACTATTAGTCATATAGAAAATCAATTATTTACCTCACAATAATTACTTTTTACAGTTACTTGATATCTGATACTTAAATTAAAATTCCTACAGTCTAAAAGCCTACAGCCTATGGACCTGGCACTATTATTTTTTTTATAATCGAATCTATTTTCAACGATGGTGGCATGGTATCGCCTAATAAAAATCCCCAGGGTTTTAATGAATCTATATGGTCAAAAATGAGTTTTATTATAGCAAGAAGCGGTATGGATAGAAACATACCTGGTACTCCCCATAAAGCATTTCCTGCAAGTACCACTATTATCGAGAAAAGCATATTGATCTTTACTTTTGAGGCAACAATTTTTGGTATGATATAATGATTGTCTATTAACTGGATAAAATAATAGGCTGCCAGAACGTACACGGCATACCAGCCCGATGGTTTTGTTGCAATGGAAATCATCATAGGCAATGCCACTGCCACAATTCCCCCGATGTAAGGAATGACATTGAGCAATGCTCCGATAATCCCGAGCAGGACAGCATATTCAATTCCAAGTATCAGAAGTGCGGCAGAATTTAATGTTGCTATTATTACAGCTTCGATCACTAATCCTACCAGATAGCGCTGAATGACTGTTTTTGTCTGGGATACAATTTCCCTTACCTGTTTTTGGTTGCCTTCTGCAAAGAGCTTGTGGATAAATTCAAGTAAAAGTGGTTGATAATATAAAATCATAAAAATGTAAACGGGAATTATAAATATGATCATTAACCCGCTGCCTACCGAGATAAGTGTTTTCCCTATAGCAGCGCTGCCGCTGTTAATAAGTTCAGCTTGGGTATTTTTAATCCATTCATGGATATTCATAGGGTCAATACCGAAATAACCGGAAACCCAGGTGATTGTTTGGTTGGCTATCCCTGTAAATTTCTCGACAAGGGCAGGCCATGATTCACTTAACCGGCTTGCCTGTGTGATTAAAAAAGTCCCAAGCGCAGCAATTAATATAAAAGCAATGAATAATGTTATTACAATGGCAAATAACCTGTTAATCCCGAACTTTATGAAAAAATTTACGACCGGGTGCAGAACGATGGCAGTTATGGTAGCAAAAACGAGAGGGATAATAATGCCCTGAGCGATGTGCAACATTGCCAGGAAGACAAATAAGCCGATGAAAAAAATGCTTGCCTTAACATAAAACGGGTACTTTATTTCTTCACCTTTCACGGCTGTTTTGAATTCATTTCCTTTTTGCGGAAAATATGTTGAATGATATTCTGACCTAATGAAATAATATCGTCAGGATGTTTTGCTACCAGACTTGTAACACCAAACTGTAACACAGAGCCTATGAGCTTTCTGAATATATTGCCTGATGATCCTATCACTATTTTTCTTGAGAGATAACCGGTAGCCAAACCTATAACTGTCCCTAAAATGTTATTAATTAAATTTGGCGAAGAAGCCATTTCATTCAATGAACTTTTAAGGAGATTGACAGGCTTTAAATTCTCGCAGGTAAGGTAGAATTGTTCTTTCAACAACTGTCCCTTATCAGCCTGTTCAGCTTCTAATCCCTGGATTGCAAATTTGAGCGTGGCGATATTGGTAATATTTTGCATGTATTTTTATTTAAGTGTCTTTTGAATGAAATAATCGCGGAAATGTTTTTTTATCCATTTATGCATAAAGAAATGTATAATTATTCCTGTAATGCCATAAAAACCAGCAACCACAAAGAATCCGAAATATATTCTGCCAAGAATTTCACCAAGCAAGAACGCTAATCCCAGATTAAGAAACAGCATGAATGTTGCGATAAGGATAATAACAAAAGTATGGGGCACGATTGATGAAACCGCATCAGATGTTTTATCGAGAGCTTTAAGTTTTAATAACTCATAACTTGTTTTACCGTAGTCGGCAGCTCTTTCATACAATGATTCAATTGATTTTACAGGATCTGTCATGTCTTCTTTCTTGCTAAAATTATAATAATTCCAGGTTATTCAGATCTTTGCCGGTTTAAAGGAGCCATTTGCAATGGTCAAAAGCAACATGGTTTTTTCACTGGTTGTCAGGCTGTAATCAGTATTTTCCTTCATTGTCAGCAATTGACCTTTATCAAGGCTGACAGATTCATTCAGGGAGTGAAACATTAATTTTCCTTCAATGATCTGAAAAGTCAATGAATCGTTAGACTGAAAAGATTTAATTTCTGTTCCTTCATGCAATGCTGTTAGAACGATCTGTCTTTCATTGCTTTTAAAAAGAATTTTTGCATCGGGCTCTCCGTTTGACCAGGCATAACTGTTTTTCATTTCTTCAATTAATCCCGGCAAATCGTAAGTCAGCAATGAGGTGTTATTTGATTCTTTCTCTTCGCAAAAGCAAGGTTTTTTTTTCAATGTCACTCTTTCCATATTATTGTTTTTTTACTTTTATGATGTATAAAATATCCTGAAAACAATTTAACCTGATTAATTCATAAACTTTGTGATTTCATTGTGCCTTAATGACTTGGTGGCATGAGTAAATTCTACCACAAAGACTCAAAAACACTAAGAAACTGTTTTGAATTATATAATTAAGCTGAATAAATTATCTTATGTGTTTGATTGATATTATATTAAATTTTTTCGAACCCTCCCCTTTGTCCCCTCCCTGCTGGCAGGGAGGGGATTGTCCGTTATGATATATACCTGAAATTTGCCGGGATCAATTCCCCTCCTTGCTCGCAGGGAGGGGTTAGGGGCGGGTATAATTGAATGTATCAATAACTTAAACTTTTAAAAATTCAAAAAAGTTTCTAAGTTTCACTAATTTAATATTTTTAGTGAATTATTAAGATTAAGACCTTGCCGTTTTTACTTTCTTTTTAGTTTCTTCAGGTTTGGTTTTTTTCTGTTCAGCATTGCCGGAAACTTCTTCCTTTACCTCATCAAATTTGTCGGAAACAGTGTCAAGAAATTCATTGAATTTTTTCTTTAATTCTTCTGCATAAGCCTCACCCTTTTTAGATATTCTTTTCCCGGCATCAGTACTTTGTTCAGCAAAGCCGGATACATCCTGCTTAACTTCTTCAAATTTATCGGAGACACTGTTTAGAAATTCGCAGAATTTTGATTTTAATTCATCCGTATAATCTTCTCCTTTTTCAGTTATTTTTTTCCGGGTACGCGAACCTTTATCGGGGGCAAACAAAATTCCTAACATAGCACCGGCAGCAACGCCCGCCAGTACACCTAATAATACTTTTCCTGCGCTCATAATTTTATTTTTTTATTGATTATAATATTCTTCTTCCCTGGATCACCCTTAATATTATTGCAATGAGTGCAATAATCAGAAGGATGTGAATAACACCGTGTACGCTAAAGGCAAAGAACCCGATCGCCCATGCGATAAGAAGGATTACTGCAATAACATAAAGCAAATTTCCCATAATTTCTATTTTTTAGTGATGATTAATATTGATAAAATATAACTATTCTTGTTGTTTAGACTATAGACTGTGAGGCTTTTAGGCCGTAGACTATTAGTCAAATTTATTTATCGTTCTTTTGTAACGCCTTGATCATTGTTATTCCTGATACCTGATACTTGATACCTGATACTTAAATTAAAATACTTACAGTTTAAAAGTCTACAGTCTAAAAGCCTGAGTAGTGACATGAATTAATTTCCTGATAACACTAAAACCTGTCTGTTGATAATATTACCATATTACCAGGATTTTGATTGTTTGCGTTATCTTCGGCTGTAATAAATATTTTGATTGGTTTAGATGAAGAGACTGTCTCAAAATAGGCCGTCAGACTTTTAGAAAGAAGACCTGTCGAACTGTTTATCTGCCCGATATTTATCGAAGTTTCCTTATCATTAATCATCCAGACCACATATGCTTGTTTTGATGGTTGCAATCTTGTGACTTCAGCCAAATTATATAAATGTATCTGAATAACATAATTTTTGTTGTTGTCTTTTTTCAGCTTAACATAACCACGGGCTGCCGGAACAACTGAGGAAGTCAGGAAACTGACTTTTCTGGCACACGAGTTGAATGAAAATAGGATCATTGTTGTCAATGCTCCTAAAATGATATTTTTTACAGTTGTATTTAATTTTATTGTTTTCATGTTATTATTTATTAAAATTTGTGAATAGCCAAACCAATCGTTGACACACCGGTTGATAAGTCAAAAAATGCCCCCAGCTTCTGATTGAAATGATATTCTGTTCCAATGTGGAGATCAAAAAACAAAGGACTGGCACCGACATTATTATCACCATTGTAGCCATTATCCCAGTATGAATGTGCAATAGCAAATCCCAGCGAGCATGCAAGGTAAAAGTCCCATTTTGGACCTGCTTTAATCAGGTTATCAAAATAGTAGCTGCCTTTTATACCAACAGGAATGACAGTTTCGTGGTAATAGTACCAGTTTCCGTCATGTGGATTTCCAGTATAATAATCGGTACGGTATGAATAATAACTGATAAACGGGGCCAGGGTAAAGTTTTTTGCCACATCAAACTCATAATCTGCATGCAGAACTGGAATAGAATGTCCCACATATCCATAATATCCGGAATAACCCCCGATGCCCAAACCCAGGTTTAAAGTATTTCCATATTTTTCAGACGAATTAGAACTTTGTGCAAATAAATTAGTCACTGACAACATTAGAAATAAAAATAATGTAATTGTTGTTATTTTCATTTTCGGATAATATATGTATATTAAATTCTAAATATTAAACTAAAGCTATTGCCTTTAATCCAAAGGGATACAATTCATTTGATAAAGTAATCTATTATTAATTAGTCTGTCCATAATATTCAATATTTTGATTAGCGAATATCGATTAACGATTTTAGATTTTTGATGTTATCATTAAATCAGATGATTACAATTACTTCATAAATCAGAAATCGTTAACTTAGCGAAGCGGTCTCACGAACACCTTTTAAAATTAATATTGTTGTGAGTAATCCTTGTTCTTAAATCAAAAAAGAATGATTTTAAAGACAAACACTAATTATATAATCTGAATCCCAGGGTGAACTGATACCAAACGTTTTTGTACCGCGGGGTCGTGGAAGTTCCGTTTCCGTTATTGTTTAATATGTCCCATCCTACTCTGCCACTGAGTACAAACCGGAATATGTTAAGATCAAGACCTCCCAGGAAACACAATGTGTTCCGGCGAATATTATCATTTTCAAATTCCTGTTCCTGAACTATACTCGTGCTTGCATTTGCAAACACATCTTTTTGTTTCAGCAGGTAAGAATACTGAGGTCCGGCCAGCAAAGTCAGAAACCCAACCGGCTTTACTGAAAATAATAATGGAACATCAATATAACTTGTAGTACGGGTGAGATCATAAGTGCTGCCAAGGATTACACCAGTTCCTCTGAATCCTTTCTGAGAAAATAATATTTCGGGTTGAATACCTAAAAATCTCCCGATAGGAATTGCTATAAAAGTACCGGTAGCAAACCCGATTTTAGGATCTGTATTAAATGCATCACCTTTTGTGTCGTAAACGTTTGAATAATTTACGCCCATTTTGAATCCAAACTGGAGATTGCTGCGGGAATCAATACTGTATTCCTGTGCACTGCTTTGATAGACTATGGCAGTAATTGCCACGATCATAAAAATTAGTTTTTTCATTTTGTTATTGTTAATAATACAATTAAATATTTTGTAACTATTCAGGTTGTTTAAGCTATAGACTGTCAGGCTTTTAGATCCTATACTATTAGACTGTAGACTATTTGTCATTTAGAAAATTAATTAACTCACATTTATTACTTTTTTTCAAGTTACCTGATTCCTGATTCCTGATACCTGATACTTAATACCTGATACTTACTAAAAGCCTACAGCCTAAAGGCCTGAGTATTTTATTTTTTAACAGTCAGATCCTTGAATGCTTTCCCAAACTCATCCATACCGTGATTAAATTCGGCTTTGAATATTTCCCATTTATCTTTTCCTTCTTCTTTGAATTCATCAAGCTTCTTTTTTAAATCGCTGTTCTTTTGTTCTAACTCAGCCAGTTTCTTTTCATACCTGGCCCTGTTTTCCATCTTCTCAGTCGCTATTCTTGCCTTGAAATCAGCCATACTTTTTTCGTGAGCGTTGATTTTTTCTTCCGACACTTTTCTGAATTGCTGAATTGAATCTCTGATAGCCTGGTTCAGCTCTTGTTTGGCATCTGTCACTTTATTCTTTGCATCCTGTACATTGTCCTGGGCATTTTCTACTTTCTTTTCTGACGACTGGCAACCAGTCATAAATGTTCCTGTAATAAATATTATTATTACAATGAATAAAATTGTTTTTTTCATATTATAATGTATTTATGATATTAATAGAATATTTTATTTTCAGGTTATTTTATCGTCATAAGCGTCATAAGCGTCATAAGCGTCATAAGCGTCATAAGCGTCATAAGCGTCATAAGCGTCATACACATCACAAGTCACACGTCACAAGTCACAAGTCATATATCCTGATACCTGATACTTATATAGCAGCTTTCAGCCTGCCTGGCTTTTTGTGCAGTCTATTCGTAGCCGCTTTTTATCACAGTCATAATCATTTTAAAACGTCCGTTTGCTCTTATAAGATTGGATTTATGAGCAGGAATTATAATTGACTGGCCCGTTTCAAGCAAATTAGAATTTCCATCAATAACAAGCTCAGCCCGACCTTCGATAATCTGAGCATAGGTGTCAAAGGGAGTGGTTTTTTCTGCCAATCCTTCACCACTGTCAAACGACATAACACTGATATTTCCTGTCGATTTTTTCAGGATCGTCTTGCTGACAACCGAATTGGGTATATATTCAATTATTTCCACGGTGATGTGTGCTATTGATTTTTCAAGTTCTGGATTATCCATCTCTTTCATTTTTTAACTTATTATAAGTTGGCTTAAAATTCAGGTAATAGCCGATAATCTACAACCCAACAGCCTTTTTACTTATGCCTTATGCCTTTTGCCTAATGCCTCTTTTTATCAGTAATGGTAAAATTCTTCAGCGCTTTTCCGAGACCATCCATGTCGTTGTTGAAATCACTCTTGAAATTAGCCCATTTGATTTTCCCGTCTTCTTTGTATTCATCCAGCTTCTTTTTCAGATCGCTGTTCTTTTGATCTAATTCAGCTAATTTCTTTTCATACTTAGCCCTGTTTTCTTTTTTCTCTTTTGCTATTCTTGCCTTAAATTTAGCAATGCTTTTTTCATTGGCGGTCAATTTATCCTGCGATTCTTTCTTGAAATTCTGATATTCCGCAACAGAGTCCTTTTGGGCTTGTTTTAAATCCTGTTTAGCGTCAACCACGCCTTTTTTCGCTTCCTTCAGATTTTCCCGGGCTTTGACAGAATTTTTATCAGGTTCCTGTCCGTAAGAGGCCGAAATTATTGTCGCTATAAATGATGTTATTATAGCAAATGTTAACATTATTTTTTTCATCTGATTAAAATTAAAATTGTGAATATTAAATTACACTACAAAGGTGCATGTCTTAATTTTGAAAAGCATTACACAATTCTTTAAATAAGTTACATCATTCACACATTTGAATGAGCTATCCTGCTAAATTCAAACGGGAACTGCTACATTCGGATGCCCTGCCGGTTACCACTGAAAAAGTGATTTTCAAGAAGCGCTGTACTGATATTTTGAATTGATTGAGCGTCTGCACCCATTTTTTATGTTAGTATCTTATTTCTAAAATCTTGACGCGTTTTGGCAAAAAAATCCAAAAAACAAAAAACAAATAATAAACATTCCGCCGCGGCGGACAAAATTTCAAATACGAAATCATACACTGGTTTTGAATTTGTCATTTTGTTGATTGATATTTATTTGTTATTTGTATTTTGAAATTTGTGATTTCTTGTTTGGTTCGGGTTCGTTTAGGTTGAAGTAAGTTGCATGTAACCCAGGATCACAGCAGCCATACTCATAAGTACTAATGCTGTAAATCCAAGAATATTAGAAGTTCTTCCATTGGTGTATTTGCCCATTATTTTTTTTTTTTTTTTATTATGAAGAATAATAGCAATTAAAACCGGTGCGGTCAATCCATATAAAATAGCTGAATAAATCAGTGCTTTAATCGGCGATATGCCGATGTAATTCAACGATAATCCAAGTATGAGTGAAATGGCAATAATAATATAGAATACCTTTGCTTCGTGGAACTTTTTATCAAGTCCTTCTTCCCATCCGAATGTTTCGGTAATGATGTAAGAAAGAGATCCGCACAAAACAGGAATAGATAAAAGTCCGGTACCGATTATCCCGACCGCAAAAAGTAAATAAGCAGCATTTCCGGCCAATGGTTTCAACGCATGTGCCGCTTGTTCAACGGTGTCAATCTGATGAATACCCCCTTTAAATAAAACAGATCCGGCAGTTAGAATGATAAAGAACATCACAATATTGGAAAACAACATTCCATAATCTACATCCTGTTTCATTTCGTGCATTAATTTCTTGTTGACGATTAAATGTTTTTTCTTATCCTTCATATCTTCTACTTCCATTGTGGCCTGCCAGAAGAAAAGGTACGGAGAAATAGTAGTTCCGAGAATTGCAACCAGAATGCTGATAAATTGTTTGTTAAATTTAATTGTTGGAATAAATGTGGCTTTCAGAACTGCGACCCAATTTTGTTTGTATAAAAATGGAACTATTAAGTACACTAAAAGAACAATACACAGATATTTAAGAACAGAAGAAATTTTCTGGTATGGTAAATAGATGATCAGCCCCAGAAGAACTAAAGTAAAGATAATACTGAAAAAAGATGCATGAACAGAAGGGATTAATAGATTTCCAACTGCTCCCATACCTGCAATATCAGCTCCAATGTTCATTACAATAGCAGGAAAACTGAATAACAACATCAGATATAATACAGGCTTAGAATAATTTGTTTTGAGAGTTCCTGTCAGGCCTTGTGTTGTGACAATCCCTATTCTTGCACACATTTCCTGAATGGAAGCCATGAGAGGAAATGTAATAATGGCAGTCCAGAGAGTTGATAGTCCATATGCAGCTCCTGCCTGTGAATATGTGGCAATGCCAGAAGGATCATCGTCACTTGCACCAGTTATTAGTCCGGGTCCAAGTAGTTTCCAGATACGAGTAAGTACATTTGAGATATTATTTTTGATGTTCATCTATGTAATTTTTCCTGGTCGCTGATAATAACAATCATCATATGCGAAAAGGCATTCATAGTTTTGATTATTTGAACTAAGGTGAACTTTTGTTAAATATAAGAAACTGTTTTGAATTTTAAAAAAGTTCAAGTTATTGAAACATTCAATTTTTACCCGCCCCTAACCCCTCCCTGCGAGCAAGGAGGGGAATAGATTTCTGCTAAATTATAACATATTACATAGCGGACAATCCCCTCCAAAAAGGGGAGGGTAAATAAATTAAATTATACGTAATAATCAAACTCTTAATAAAATTCAAAACAGTTTCTAACTGTTGTCTGGTAAAAATTTCAAAACAGAACTTAGTTTCCTCGCTGCACTTCGTTTCGCTCGGAATAACAGGCATTTAAGAGATGGAAGGGTGGGCTTACCGGAGGCGAAACCTCCGGTAACCCCACTTCCTGATTAATTAACAGAATAGCATGTCATTCTGAGCAAAGCGAAGAATCTCAAACATTATGAGCTGACTCTACTTATCATGATGTCCATGATTCTCATCATGGTGATCATTATTTTCATGCTGATGCCCCCGCCTTTCATGACCGTCAGAATAACGGTAAAATGGCCAGCAGGACGACATCATGATTGTTGACATTACGATAAAGAAAATAATGATAGAAAATGATAATTTACTGATCTTTTCTTTTTTTTGTAACTTTTTATCATTACAATTATCATCCTGACTAAGTTCTTTTGATGTTTTCATTTTATTTATATATTAGACTTTTCGATTATTTCTTCTTATTTCTTCCATCATCATGACCATGATCTTTTTTCATATTATCATCATGTCCGGCATCGTTGCCATTATCATGACCCATTTTATCCTGGTGATCTTCCGAATGCTTTTTTGCCCTGGCGTTTCCTTTTCCCGGTCTTTCGCCGATGGTTTTTTGTGACTGGCCACGGTAGCCTTTTGCATATTTCGTTTTATGCTCCTTAAAATTTGTGTAAGGAGTATCGCCGCGATAGTCTGACATCACTACTTTATATCAACATTGATGATTGAACATCATAATAAGCTTCCACATCCGGGAGATAGTAATAACGTACTTCATTATTTCCGGCAGGTCCCCACATCGGAGGAGTACCAATATTTAAATTTACTGAAACTTGCGCCTGCACCGTGCCTGCAAACAATAACACCATTCCTATAATTATTAATTTTAAAGATTTCATTTTATTTGATTTATAAAAGATTTTAATATTTTTTTAGGTATTTAGACTGTAGGCTGTTAGACTTTTAGAAGTTATGAGTTATGAGTTATGAGTTATCTAATGCCTAGTGCCTAATGCCTACTTTGACGGTTTTTCTTCATCGGTTTTTGGGGGAGGGTTTTCCTGTTTTGATTGATTTACTCCTTCACTCCCTTTAGGTGGAATTACTTGTGGTGATGGATTAGACTCGGGTGGTTTTGCCGGTTTCTGGTTAAGCTGTTTATTGTTCTGTTGCTTTGAAGGCTGCTGCTTTACCGGTTGGTTGTTATGTTGTGGTTGTTTTACTTCTTCTGTCTTTTTTGGAGGGCTGGTTTGTGGTGTCTGCCTGGTTTGCTGTGGTTGCTTCAATTCAACTGCCTTTTTAGGCGGAGTGGTTTGTTTTGGTTGTGAAAGTTGCTGGTTAGCCGGTTGTACGGCATGTTGAGAAGGTGAAGTTTTCTGTGTGGCAGGCCGTGCCGCTTTTTGTGAAGGAGTTCCGGCAGATCTCTGTGTCTGGGTTTTGATATCTTTCAGATTTGCCACTTTTGACGGGACAGGTTTATTTCCGGCAGATGCACTTTTTTGCACCGGTGGTCTGTATATCTCAAGCTGATCCTTGGCCAGATGCTGACCAGGCTTATTGCTTTCTTTTATAATAACCGGTGAAATTGGTTTACCAACATGTTTTTCAACTTCGCCTCTGTCAGGTCCGGCATTATAAGTTACATTATGTGAATTATCAACCCTGGTATTATTTACAACAGTAGTATTGTTGATGATTGTCACATTTTCCGAACGATGAACATAATAGTGATTTATATCATTTTGTCCAAAATACCTGCCTCTGACAAATGTCCAGTCATTGTCGGGTACATGATATTCATTGCTGTAGGCCATACTGATGCTGACACCCGGTTCTATCGGCGCCCATCCGTAATAATTTGTCGATCTTCTCCAGGAGACCCATCCCGGACCCCATTCGTTATCAGGTACCCACATCGGCCCGTAATTGGGATCAGTATGCCAACGGCCATAGTGAAATGGTGCCCAACCCCATGGATAATTTGAAACCCAAGTCCATCCGTCATCCGTGAATATCCAGTAACCATTCGTTCGGTATGGCATAAACCCAGGAGCAACATCAGGTATCCAGGCATATCCATATTCGGGACTATCTACCCATGTACCATATGGACTTAATGCATCATAAAATACCTGGAAACTGACGGGTTCCCCCTGTGCTGTTACTTTTTGCGGACTTATCCATATACCCGAACTGAGCATGAGGAATAGAAAAACATATTTTAATATAATTTTCATAGATTTTATATTATTGTTATGAAGTTATTACTCAACAAAGATAGATAGGGATAAAACAGTAAGTGTTACATAACTTTAGAAATAAGTTATATAATTCACGTATTATTGATAAGTCACAGGCGCCGGTTTCCCGATTACAAAATCTCGGAAACCAAAATCAGTAGTTCTGAATGAATTTATTTTAAATATATCTGTCCCGTTGCCGGGAATTACAGGATAAAAAGCAATGGATATCTGAAATGTACTGATTAAAAGGTACTCATTTTTAATTAATACACCAAATCCTATTTGTGAATAAACTTTACTGTTGGTAAATCCTGCTCCTTCATGGCCAAGCATACCCAGCGAATAAAGCAGATAAGGACCAAAACGGAAACCGAATAAATTCCATGGGGCATATGATTGTGTCTGCAAAGTCAACAGGAAGCGGCTGGTACCTGAGAGTGCAGAACTGTTAAATCCGTCAAGGCCATTACCACCTTTGAGAGTAAGACTATCGTACGAAAAACGGTTTATTCCAAAAATGAACTGAGGTTTTACGAACTGCCTGAATTTCCATCGTCCTAATTCTTCCAGTCCGGTAAAATAAATGATACCCGCCGAAAAAACTCCCTGTTCAACATGTGATTTCCTGATATAAGTTCCGTATTCCCAGTCGGAACTCAGATATCCCCATGGGTAATAAAATCCTGAGGAAACACGCGTACCAATATACTGACGACCGATATTATTATTTTCCTGGTAGCCGACAGTCAGGCTGTAGACTTTTCCAATAGGCACATCTTCAATGACGCCATAATTAAATATAAATTTATCCTGCACATATTTTCTTGTTGAGATACCGAAACCTGCCAGGTACAGATTTTCGTCAGAATAATTATGGAGAGTATCTATCATTTTATCAGGCCTTTCAAGATAATTAATGCGTAGAAATCTTAAGGCAGTAATAAAATTCGTCGTGCGGTCATTTTCGGTATTTCCTTTGAATATCTGAATGGCTACGCCTGCCCAGTAATCCTGTGCATTGAACTTAATATTCTGCAACACTAATTGCTGATCGCTGATATGAAGTGAATCCCGGCGAAATTGCTGCATAAAACTCACACCTGCCGCCCACCTTGCCAATGGTGAAAAGAACGGACGGTCAACAGTCAGGTTTTTGTTGAAATATCTGTTTCCGTTTATTCCATAGTGCAATATTGAACTTACATAGGTGTTCCTTATATTCGGGATAGAATATTGTGTATCAAAAGAATTTCCGTTTGAATAATTCCTGGTAAAACTATTTTTAAATTCGTGACCTGTTCCTAAAAAGTTTTTATCAGTCAGACCAATGCTGACATATGAGCCGGAAATAGCGGCTCCCGGAATGATACTCCATGTATCAGATACCCGGATATAAATATCAACCGAATCGGTTTTTTTCCTGCCTGTTGGGACTACAAAAAATGTAACATCATGCACATATTTCTGGCTGCGTATCAAACGTTCCGACTCTCTAACTATTAATGAATCGAAAGGTTGATTCCTTCGTATCAGAATCAGGTTCATTATTGTGATCCGTTGGGTCTTAACATGTAATTCATTCCCGGTCTTAAATAATAAATTTTGTTCTACTACTGCAGTGTCAGTGGTAGAGTAACCAAATGGGTCCAGGGTTACAATGTCAATATTCCGGATTATTTTCCCTTCAAAAGCGCTGTATGGTTTTTTTATCAGTTTCTTATATATTTTCTTTTTTGATTTCTTTTTTTTTGAATGGGGAGCAAGCGGTTTAAAAACCAGCTTATACATAAATTTGGTAAACTTACTTCGTTTCGAATAAGATTCGATATTCTTATATAGAATAGTTGAATCCTTTTTGGCAGGTGTTTGTGCCCATATAATTTCATTTATGAAAATGAATATAAAAAATAATATGGTTAGTT
>JAPLDU010000047.1:41821-51178 GCA_026391255.1 Bacteroidia bacterium
GTTTTTTGTACCACATATGCGAGTACCTTTCAGGAATCAGGAATCAGGATGTAGTCACTCACGGCGTGAGTGACCCGGTTATGAATTATGAACAATGAGTGATGAATCAGGAATCAGGAATCAGGAATCAGGAATCAGGTAAATAACAATACATTATCACATTGTCAAATTATTACATTATCACATTTTCAAATCTTCAAATCTTTTACTTTTTGTTCTTCAGGTTTCTTTTTTCATCTGCGTCATTCTTCTTTTGTTCTGCGGCTTTTGCCTTTCTTCTGAAATAACCTTTAAAAAGGAAGTTTTCCTTGGCTGCATTCATATTTTCATTTAAACCCTTGCTGCTCTTTTTAAGGTTCATTATGGTCTGATTAATATTTTCTGCAATGGTTGAATCCTGGATTAATCTGCCGAGTGTTCCGTTTCCACTGTTGATTTTATTCATAATTGCCGCCAATAAATCTGAAATAATTGCCGCATTATCTGCAGTTACAAGCAGGCTTGCCATTATTGCATCCGTTTCGACCGGCTCTTTTGAATCTATCTGTTGCCCGTCCCTAGTCAAAGGAGAGTCATTACTGCCCTGGGTAATAATCAAAACGCGGTCACCGATGATCCCTGAAGAACCAATTCCTGCCTGGCAATCAGCCCTTATAAACTGTCGCACACTTTTCTTTATTAACATGCCGACCCGGACAGTTGAATCGTTAATAATTTTAATGTTATCGACAGTGCCAACATTAATCCCCGAAAAACGGACAATACAACCTACCTGTAATCCGCTGACATTATAAAAAGTAGTAGTAAGCCTGTAAACAGGATTAAACAAGTTTTTCTGCTTTCCTATGAAGAAAATGGCAATGATAAAAAGTACCAATCCTCCTGCAATAAACAGTCCTAAACGGACTTTATATTTCGGTGTATGTGTTTCCATGTTAATGAATTATGAATTATAAGTTATGAATTATGAGTTATGAGTACTATGTATTTCTTATTTCCTATTGCCTAGTGCCTATTTAAAGAACGATTTGATCAATACATCAGTTGACATTTTGAACGTTTCCAGGTCGCCTTCATGATAAACTTCACCATCGAGAAGTAAAATGATCCGGTCTGCGGTTGTGTGAACACATTTTATATCATGGGTTATGATGATGGATGAAGTCTTATATTTTTTTTGTACATCATTGATGAGTAAACTTATTTCACCGGATGTAACCGGGTCAAGGCCTGTTGTAGGTTCATCATACAACATGATCATAGGGTCGACGATAATAGTCCTTGCCAGGCTGATCCGCTTACGCATTCCTCCCGACAGTTGCGATGGCATTTTATCAACGGCATGTGATAAACCAACATTTTCAAGTACTTCCTCCACTTTTTCATCTATTTCTTTTTGGGTAAGATCCTTTTTTATCCTTCGCAATGGAAATTCAAGATTTTGTTTTACAGTCATTGAATCGTACAATGCCCCGCTCTGAAAGAGAAAACGCACATTGATAGTCCCTTCATCGGCATTTAATAACCTGACAATACATTTTATCAAAACAGATTTTCCTGAACCGGATTTTCCCAGTACCACAAGGTTTTCACCTTCAAACAGCTGTAAGGAAACATTTTTCAGTACTTCCTGGCTGCCAAATGACTTTCTCAGGTTATTTATTTCTATAACCCTTGCAGCGCTTTTTGTTGTACTTAAAGTACTTGGTATTGCCTGTGCAGAATCCACCATAGTTGACTCATCACTCATAATTCATCACTCATAATTCATTCATAGGAGCATATCTGTAATCTGAACGGCGATCAAATCTGTAATGATCAGAAGAAGCGATGCCAGCACAACGGCAGAATTTGCAGCCACACCTACACTTTCTGTTCCGCGTCCTGCATTGTATCCTTTATAACAACCCACTATACCGATCACGGCTCCGAAAAAAAACGATTTTGCCAGAGCAGGCAAAAAATCAATAAACCTTATCTGGCTGAATGCCTGTGAAAAAAATAATACAAATGTCACATCACCTCTGATATTTGCGCCTGCCCAACTTCCGGTAATTCCGAGAGCATCAGCATATATTACCAGAAAAGGGACCATCAGCGTGGCAGCCAACACCCTGGTGACGACTAAAAATCTGATAGGATTTGTTGAGGACACTTCCATGGCATCGATCTGCTCGGTGACTTTCATTGAACCTAACTCTGCCCCCATACCGGAACCTATTTTCCCGGCACAGATCAATGCAGTAATTACAGGACCCATTTCCCTGATCAGAGATATGGCCACCATTCCGGGAAGCATTGAAACAGCCCCGAATTGAGCAAGTGAAGGTCTTGCTTGAATGGCAAGCACCAAACCCATGATGATCCCGGTCACTGAAATCAGGGGTAATGATTTATAACCGATTTGAAAACACTGACGCAAAAATTCCCTGAATTCAAAATCACGCGAAAAAGTTTCTTTTACCGTAAGCGATATGAATAAAAAAAACTGGGCAACCTCAGAAAAAAAACCGCTTAGCTTTTGAGTTTTTTCGATAGTTTTTTCGCTGAGCCTGATTACCATCTCAGAAGCGCCCTGCAGATCGGGGATAATTTTGATAACCGGAATAATTTTTTTCACTTTACAAAAGTACATCTCTGAATATCCCAAACCGTTACATAAATTTGGGAAAAAGTTACATCATTCACACATTATTCGACAAGACTGGAATTATAATTGCACAAATAAATAAACTGCTAAGCACTTTCGGTAAAGTATTGACCCCTCCGACCTCCCCTAAAACAGGGGAGGTAAATACCTGGAGTTCTTTAAGCCCTCCTGTTTTAGGAGGGTTTGGGAGGTTCAAAGATATATTCTGGTATATTCAAAATTTCATATAATCAAATATAGTACCTATCAATAAATATAAGGGAATCAATGTATTTTATATATATAAATTGTCATTTTATCAATGAAAAAGCACTGTAAACCGAAGATATACAGTGCTTTTTACGATATCAGATTCCCTGAAAAATAATCCTAATTCATTTTTACTATTTTTCCTTTTTGTACAAATCCGGAATCAGGATCGGTAAGTGTAATAAAATAGATACCATCATGTAAAGAATGAACATCCATTTCAATAACACCGGCCATGATATTCAGGGAGTATTCTGTAACCAGTTCTCCTCTGGCATCAAATATTTGAATTTTACTGTTCTCAGTTTTACTGATGAGTTCAATGAAAACCTTGTCAGAAGCAGGATTAGGATAAATGTTGAGATAACTTTCACCTTTTCCTGTATTTTTAATATTATCTGTTACCAATACATCTGTTGAAATTGGTTCAAATATGATAAAATCTCTGTAAGTTGATGTATTGTTCAGCATCGCAATGGCAATATTTGAATTGACCGACTCTTTGTCTTTTATCATCTGTAATGTTTCAACAGCATTGTCAGATAATATGGACCAGCCATTATCTGCAATATCCAACATGTAAAGCATGAGTGTCTTAAAGTCTGCTTCATCCGAATTGCCGGGACTAAAGAGATTCATGTTAATCCTTGCATCATGAACATCCGAATTCCTGAAGTAGAAACCAAATCTTAACAATGCCTTTTCGTTGGCTGATAATAAGGTGGAGCTGATAATTTCATTAAGCAAAGCTATATCTGATTGATCATAACACGCCAGGATCATACCAGCCTCATTAAACTGAGTTGTTGAATTCATGAGGGTGTCGAGGTAGTTATCAACTAAACTGAATGTACCTGTTGTACTTTTTAAAGGCATAGTAAGCTTACTAAAGTTATTACAGGTATAATTCACATTCAGGTTTCCCTGTGTTGGTGTACTGAAATTCTCCTGTCCGCAGGAAGCAGTGGAAAAATACGAAGTACCCGCCACAAGCTGTACCATCGGGAAAGACACGTTGTTCATTCCATAATTACCTGCAGCCGTGATAGCAAGAGTACTGTTAATGTCGACTGCCGAATTCTTATTGCTATACAAGGTGTTCATTCCAGGATCAGTGGATGTACCGATATTACCTATACAACCATCCACATTAATTCCGACGTAGGTATAATTATACAAGTAATTGTTCCTGATTTTCGGCAAAAAAACAGGAGCTCCTGATAATTTCGTGAAATTCATTGAAATATAGCAATCGGTGATACAATTACTGGATACTTCGCTTGTTGCAGACATGTTTATTCCGAGGAAACCGGTGCCACTGGTGTAATTTAGCATTTTTACCGAATTACAGGTCACATAACTTTTACTCCTGTTTTGTTCCTGAATGTAAATTCCATATGTGGTAGTATATTTTACCTGATTATTACTTATCTGGTGATTTTTGCCGTTGAAAGCAACAATTCCATAGTTAAAACCTTCAATATTATTATTAACAATACTCACATTTGCCGATGAAGATGTGTAAATGGCAGAATGATTGACAATTTTATTATAATTATTTGAAATGTCATTGTTATTAATTTCTATGATCGGGACGGTGGAGGTACCGACATATATTGCAGGATAGCTGCCTGCCGGTACTACATCTGACTCAATGATATTGTTTTCAACATAGGAATAGTAAAGCTGTGATTCGAGCCAGATTGAACTGTATAAATCAGTGAAAGTATTTTCAGAATAACCGCCGCCACCTGAATTCTGATAAATCCCATATGTTTTCGGATCGGCAGTCGCTTTAGAGCTTATAAACTGGTTTTGTGATACCTGCTCCAGGAATTTGGAAGCAGTAGAATAGATACCGTAGGTACTCAGGTTGGTAATAAAATTGTATTTGGTTGCACAGTTAAAATCAGGGAAAAAATCATCGGTGACAAAACGGTTGCCACTGATCGGATGGTTAAAGTTATTAATTCCTTCTACTCTGATACCATAGTTGCAATTTGAAAACAGGTTGTCAGATATGACAGCATCGGCCTGTTTCTCAAAATAAAGAGCCACTTCAGCATTTTTAAATGTTGAAGTATTGATGATATTATCAAACTCTCCGACACCAACAAAGGTTAACCCTTTCCAGGTACCATTAATTTCACAGGGCCTGAACACCGAATTGGTTGCCACATCTACCGAAAACCACATCTAATGTAGTAATATCCAATACTGCACCATTTGAAACAGTTACAATCACATTGTCATCAATATAATATTTACCATTCCATATCACATCTGAGTTATAAGTAATATCAGAAATTATCTTGTGAATACAATTACATGTATCAATATCTGTAAAACAACAACCTTGCTGTGTATTTTCAATAGTAATATTGTGAGTTTCCACACAAATACCATTGGCAGATGAAATATTAATGATATAATTTCCAGCTGCAAGACCGGTTATCAGATATGGGGTACCCGGAATTATAGTTGCCGGTAATGCCGGCACAGTTGGAGATAATGAGATTGTAAACGGTGATCCCAAAGAAGAAATATCCAGTAAAACAGAAACCCAACCATCGGACATCATAGGACATAAAGCATTTCCATGAGTAATAGCATCTGTGACGATTAAGCAACATGAATTAACTGTTAAAGAAACATTATCTGAAGTCACATTTTGTGAACATATCCCAGAGATTACAACATTATAATCTGATGCAGCATCCAGGAAACTTACCGGATTAATCGTAAGCGTAGCAGAATGTGCGCCTGAAATATTTCCACCGTTGATTAAGTTCACAGAACCTTTTCTCCAATGATAACTAAGACCTATGCCCGTTGCAAATACTGAAAAACTTACTGAATTTCCAATGCACGCTGTTTGGTTATCAGGTTCATAAATTATTGTAGCGATGCCAATTGACAAAGAAACATTTATTGAAGTTTCGTTTTGTAAACATGCACCGGTAACAACAACATTATAGTCTGATGCAACATCAGAGATACTCACCGGATTAATCGTAAGAACGGCTGAATTTGCACCTGAAATATTTCCTGTACTGATCAGGTTGACAGTTCCCTTTCTCCATTGATAGCTAAGACCTGTTCCTGTTGCAGTTACTGAGAAACTCACAGAACTTCCGACGCATGATGATTGATTTACAGGTTCTGTAATTATGTTCGGGGCATTATCAACATTTACAGTAACAGTATTCATTTTCTGGCAACTTGTTGCAGTAATGGTTTCTATCAGTAAATAGGATGTTGACACGGTCGGGCTCGCTACCGGATTGGCAATTGTTGACGAACTAAGTCCGGTTGACGGAATCCATAAATATGTGTGCCCGGGTAATGAAGGAGCGCCAAGAGTTACACTGTTACCAATGCATATGTCAGTATTACCACCGGTTGTTGCTGTTGGCAGCGGGTTGACTGTTACAAGTATGTGATTTGAAGTCGCAGTTCCACAACTATTTGTATTTGATGCATAATAATCGTTACTGGTACTTACAGTTATTGATGGTGTGGTTGCTCCGGTACTCCAGAGCCCACCGTTATTTCCTGAAAGCATCACATTATTACCTTCACAAAATGTGGTCGGACCATTTGCTGAAATTATCATAGCCGATGGTAGCGGGTTAACGGTAACTGTGACAGAATGTGATTTCTGACATCCTGTCAATGTAATGGTTTCCGTTAATGTGTAGGCTGTTGTCCCGGATGGGCTGGCAACGGGATTGGATATTATGGACGAACTCAGCCCGGTTATTGGTGTCCATGAATAAGTGTGTCCTGATATGGAAGTAGTGCCCAGGGCAACACTATTTCCGTTACAGATGGTAGCATTGTTTCCGACAGTTGCATTTGGTAGCGGGTTGACTGTTACCGTGACAGAATTTGTTTTTTGACAACCTGTCGCAGTATTGGTTTCTGTCAATGTATAGGTGGTTGTTACAATCGGGCTTGCAACAGGGTTGGATATAATTGCTGAACTCAGCCCTGTTGATGGTGTCCATATGTAAGTATCTCCTGATGTCGAAGAAGCGCCGAGGATTACACTATTACCGATACAAATGGCAACGTTGCTTCCGGTTGTTGCAGCCGGTAGTTGGTTGACAGTAATAGTTACAGAATTTGTTTTCTGACAACCGGTTGCAATAATGTATTCCGTTAATGAATAGGTAGTCGTTACAGTCGGGCTTGCAACAGGATTGGATATTGTAGAAGAACTCAGTCCGGTAGCAGGAGTCCATATGTAAGTATGTCCTGAAATTGCAGAAGTACCGAGACTTACACTGTTGCCAACACAGAATGCTGCATTGTTTCCGGTTATTGCAAGTGGTTTTGGATTTGCAGTAACAATTATATGGTTTGAAGTAATACTGCAGAAAGCATTTGTATTTGTCACATAATAGTCACCACTTGAGTATACGGTTATTGAGGGAGCAACTATTCCGTTACTCCAGATTCCGCCATTATTACCTGATAGAATAACATTTGTACATGAACATTCACAAAACGTTGTAGCACCACTGGCTGAAATTATTGATGCAATAGGCAGTGGGTTTACTGTAACAGTAATGTGATTTGAAGTTATACTGCCACAATTATTTGTATTGGTTACATAATAATCGCCACTTGTAATTACTGTTATTGATGAGGTAGTAGCTCCGTTACTCCATATTCCGCCATTGTTTCCTGAAAGGATAACACTGTTTCCTGCACAAAATGTAGTAGCTCCGCCTGCTGTAATTGTTGATGCTATTGGCAATGGGTTGACCGTCACTGTGACGGAATTTGAATTTTGACAACCCGTTGCAGTAATGGTTTCAACAACGGTATAGGTGGTATTCACCAGAGGCGTCACGGTTGGGTTGGCTGAAGTTGAGGCAAATCCGGCGGGAAAAGAACTCCAGATATAGGTACTTCCGGGGTCAGATGCTGCACCAATCTGCGTGCTGATATTTAGACAGACAGCCCTGTCGGCTCCGGCAATGGCAGCCGGAGTAAGAGGCTGAGCAAGGATGGTTATGATTGTTCCGTTTGAAATACAACCATTCGGATTTTCTGCGGTAACTGTGTATGTGCCTGGTGATACTAAGTTAAACGTATTACCTGATTGGTAAGCACCTCCAATGCTATAGGTTATGCCTGAACCCAAAGGTGATGTGATGGTGATCGTTCCTGTGGAAACTGTACAACCTGTTTGGGTCAAAATGGTTACAGGAGTAGCCGGAGTTGGAGGCTGGGTAAGGATCGTCACAATATCCCCTGATGAAAAACAACCGTTGGCATTCTTTGCTGTAATAGTATATGAACCCGGTGATAACGTGTTGAATGTTGCACCTGATTGGTAAGCGCCACCTATGCTGTAGGTCATGCCTATGCCAGTGGGAGAGGTAACGGTAATTTTACCGGTGGCTGTGGTACAGGTCGGTTGGATTAAAGTGGCTGTTGGGGTTGAAGGTGTTGCAGGTGCTGCATTTATTGTTACGGATGTTCCTAAGGAAATACATCCTGCTGCATTCTCCGCGGTAACTGTGTATGAGCCAGGTGATACTAAGTTAAACGTATTACCTGATTGGTAGGAAACTATACAGGTTGGTTGGGTAAATGTGACGGTCGGTATTGCAGGTAGTACAGGTGAGGAATTTATTGTTATAGGTGTTCCTGCTGAAATACATCCTGCTGCATTCTTTGCAGTAACAGTGTATGTGCCTGATGGTACCAGTGTAAATACTCCTGTTGTATTGGTATAGGTTGAACCATCAATGCTATAGGTGATGCCTGAGCCCATGGGTGCCGTTATGGTGATCGTTCCGGTGGGTACATTACATGTCGGTTGCAGGGTAGCACTGGCTGTCGGCGCTGCAGGTGCTCCAGGTGCAGCATTGATCGTAACGGATGTTCCTGATGAAATACATCCTGCTGCATTCTCTGCAGTGACATTATATGTGCCTGATGGTACCAGTGTAAATACTCCTGTCGTATTGGCATAGGTTGAACCATCAATGCTATAGGTGATGCCTGAGCCCATGGGTGCCGTTATGGTGATTGTTCCTGTAGGTATATTACATGTTGGTTGAAGAGTAGCGCTTGCCGTCGGTGCTGCTGGTGCTCCCGGTGCAGCATTGATCGTAACGGATGTTCCTGATGAAATACATCCTGAGGCATTCTCTGCCGTGACATTATATGTTCCAGATGGTACCAGTGTAAATACTCCTGTTGTATTGGTATAGGTTGAACCATCAATGCTATAGGTGATGCCGTACCAGTGTAAATACTCCTGTTGTATTGGTATAGGTTGAACCATCAATGCTATAGGTGATGCCTGCGCCTGTGGGGGCAGTTATGGTGATCGTTCCTGTAGGTATATTACATGTTGGTTGCAGGGTTGCGCTTGCCGTCGGTGCTGCTGGTGCTCCCGGCGCTGCATTGATCGTAACGGATGTTCCGGATGAAAT
>JAPLDU010000142.1 GCA_026391255.1 Bacteroidia bacterium
CATTTGGAGAGTATTTACAATGTTCTTTGCCTTCCTGGTCAACTACCCTGACTTTTCCGTCATAAAAATTACCCTTATTATTTTCGTCAACCAATCCCATGGAATAAAGGCTGAGTTTATAAGGGCCATTGAGAATAATATCCACATAATCTTTATTGGCCAGAACAACATCATCAAATATTTTTAAAGAGAACTTGGCAAATTCAATAAATCCTTTTGCTTTTTCTTCGATGTCTTTTCGTTCATCTTCTTTTAATCCTTTCCTGACACCACCGGGAATATTCAACATTACGTGGGTTTGGTGACCACCAAGCAATGCCTGAATTTCCTGTGCAATGCGGCGTTGTTTCAATACTTCAGTTCCGATCTCCGCACCGACTTTTCCAATCACTCCCAAAACATTTCTTTCAGCGGGATTGGCAGTTGGGCCGACCACAAAATCAGGTGCTGCAAGAGCGTAAAAATGTGCTATGTGGCTATGAACATAATGAGCCATATAAAACAATTCCCTGATCTTTTTTGCTGCTGATGTGGGTTCAACGCCAAATACTGCATCTACTGCTTTTCCTGAGGCCATGTGGTGACATCCCGGGCAAACTCCACAAATTTTTGTCACTATCTGTGGCAATTCTTCAACAGCACGGCCTTCACAAAATCTCTATTTTACCATGACCTTCTAACCTGGTAACCGGTTCTATTGTAATTCTTTCCATTTGTATGAGAATTATTTATTTTTTTTATTCATTTATTTTCCCAAAAGCCAATAATAAAATATTAATTAAGAATCTCTTTATCAATATTTTGTCCTTATACCTTTAATAATCATATAAATCATTTAAATCCTAAAAATCCTGGTCTAATTTGTAATTTTTCGTCTGAGAATTGAGCCTGGCAGACTAAAACGGTAAAATGTACCTGCCGGATCCACAATATCTTCAATGATTTTATTGACTTCTTCGGGTTCTTTGGCATCTATCATTGTAGCAATGGCGGACATCATTTTTGCGCCCGGGTCTCTTGCTTCTGATGATGGCCCGTAACAACCGCGGCATGGAGCATTTCCTTTTACACACCGTACACCGCAACCGCTCCTGGTAGAAGGCCCCATACAGATCACTCCCTGTTCAAGAAAACAGGTTTCGCCATCATCATATATTTCCCATGGACGGTAGAATTTCTTGATCAGTTTGTTGTCTGTCTTTTTTCTTTCGCATTCATCGCATTGGGCTTTATCGCGGGCGCCGACTACGGAACCTTTGGGCGGAAGCTGTGCTCCGGTAACTATAGCCATAAAAACTTCAACCAATCTTTCGGTCTGCGGAGGGCAGCCGGGTAAATAATAATCCACATCAACTACCTGATCCAAAGTCTTTACATCATTATAAAACACAGGAAGCGTCAATTTCCCTTCTGCAACTTCAAATTCAGTCTGGGGCAGGATCCCATCAGGATTAACCGTTGATTCACTTTCAATATAGGCTCTTTTAAATATATCTTCTTTGGTTGAAAAATTTGCCAGCCCGGGTATGCCTCCCATATGTGCACAGGAACCATAAGCGACAAGAACCTTGGTCTTTTGCCTGAGCAGTTTGGCCATGTGTTCGTTTTCACTGTTCCTGACAGCGCCGTTAAACAAAGTAACATCTATATGTTGGTCGGGCATTTCCTCCACATCTTTGTACTTGAAGTCTAAAGCTATTGGCCAGAATACCAGATCGGCAGCAGCGACCACATCAAAAAGTTTTTCATGTACATCCAATACTGAAACACAACATCCTCCGCAAGCTGCGCCCCAGTAAACTGCTAATTTTAATTTAGGTTTATTTTCCATATGATTTCCTTGATTACGAAATTGTTTCCATGACTTTGCGAACTGTGCACGGGCCAAGTTTGGCAACCGTTTCAGTCATTTCATTGACTAATTCTGCGAATATTTTACCTTCACTGGCGCTTACCCATTCTAAGCGTAAACGCTCTTTTTCTATGCCCATCTGTTGAATATATTTTTGCAGAAGTTCATATCTCCTTAGGCATTTATAGTTGCCTTCATGATAATGGCAGTCACCTGGATGGCAGCCACAGATCAATACTGCATCTGCACCTTCTCTGAAGGATTTCAAAACAAATGTGGGCTCCACACGTCCGGAGCACATCACCCGGATGACACGGATATTGGGAGAGTATTTCATACGTGATGTTCCTGCCAGGTCAGCCCCGGTATATGAACACCAGTTGCATAAGAATGCTACAATTGTCGGTTTATAACTCATATCTGTTTATTTAATTCATCAATCTGTTAAAAATCACAAATACTTTTATTTATAATAAAATCAATTTAATATTCTTTTTTCATCATTATTAATCTTTGTCAGCTCTCCTGTGCATCCATTAATAATGACATTGACATTAACCCTTCGATTTCGGAGATGATTTGTGTATCTGTAAAATGCCTGCATTTTATTGCACCTGTCGGGCAACCTGAACCGCAGGTGCCACATCCCTTGCATAAGATTTCATTTACAACTGACACTTTCTTTTCTGCATCGAAGCTGATGGCAGTGTATGGGCAAACCTTTATGCAGGTCTGACATCCGCAGCAGATTTCTTCATTGAAGATTTCTTCATTGACAAATGCTGTAGTGACCTCGACGGTGACTGATCCTTTGGCGATGGTGGCCAATATCCTGGCAGCGGCAGCTTTTGCCTGTGCAACAGAATCAGGAATATCTTTGGGAGCCTGGCAGGTACCGACAATATAGACACCGTTAGTGGTAGTAGCTACAGGGTCGAGTTTTGGATGTTTTTCAATAAAGAATGCATTGCCGTCAATGCTGATACCTACTGTATGGGCAATATCTTTTACGTTTTCATGTGCTTCTGTCCCGACCATCAGAATGACCATGTCGGCAGGTATTTCAATTGTTTTGCCTGAAAGCTTTTCATTCATTTCAATAAGCAAATCACAGTTGTCATCCGCAGCAGCTTTTGTAATAATAGGCAATTCATTTTCCTGGTCAAACATCAGGAATTTAATATTCTTCCTGGAAGACAAAGTATAAAATTCTTCACAGCCTTTGCCAAATGTTCTCATGTCGGCATACAGCTCAAAGATATTTGAATCAGGCAATTGCGAACGAACCTGGTTTGCATCCGTGAGCAATATTCATGATAATTTTTATTCTGGCTTCCGACACAATGGATGATTGCGACATTTTTCGGTTCATTACGGTCTTTCTTTAAAATCCTGCCGGTCAACAGCATTTTTTCAAATTCTACGGATGTGATGATATTTGGTAATTTTCCGTATCCATAGTTGTCGATTTTTCCCGGGTCAAAAGGTTTCAATCCCGTTGCAACAACTATGTTCCCGAACTTAATGTCGGTTTCTTTTCCATCATTTGAATGAACCTTCGATTCGAAATTCCCGATATATCCAAAAACTTCTTTTATTTCTGAGTTTAGATACAGATTGATATTTTGGTGTTCTATAACCCGTTTTATCAAGGGTTTCAGCATTTGCGGGGCGCTGTACATATAAGGGAATGTCAGGTCAACATCTGCCACATGTCCTCCCAGACGGTTTGTTCTTTCAACGAGATATACTGTTCGTCCGGAATCCGCAATTTCAAGAGCTGCTGTAATTCCTGATATTCCACCACCCATAACAAGAGTTGTTGGATCCACTTCAACGGAAAGAGAATCCAGGGCTTCATGATAATTTACCCTGTTGATGGCAGCGGCTGTCAGGGCTTTTGCTTTTTTAGTGGCTTCTGCCCTGTCAAGATGTACCCAGGAGTCCTGTTCCCGTATATTTGCCATTTCAAAATAATACGGATTTATTCCGGCTTTCTGCAGGGCTTTTCTGAAGGTAAGTTCATGCATCCTTGGGGAACAGGAAGCTACAACAATACGATTCAGGTTATGTTCTTTGATGTCCTTGACAATAAGATCCTGTCCGGGGTCAGAACACATATATTTATAATCTTTTGAAATCACCACATTGGGTAATTTCGCCATTTCCTTGGAGACAGCCTCAACATCCACCATCAGTGCAATGTTGGTACCGCACCAGCAAACATATACCCCTATTCTTTTTTCTTCCATTTTATATAATTAATAAAATTTATGACTGTTGTTGTAATTTATATGCGGCTTTTTTGACATTGGCAAAGTAAATTCCAAAAGGACGGTAAGCCAGGTGTGACCACTTTGAGAAGGGCACTTCAATTGTCAGCATAGGTACCAGTATCATTAAATGAATTAAATACAGGTAATAAGTCAAAACAGGATATCCTGCAAGCCAGAAAATATGTAATAAAATTCCTGTTAAAGTTATTAAAAATAACATGACAAGGAATGTCCAGTCTGTGATA
>JAPLDU010000106.1:0-5342 GCA_026391255.1 Bacteroidia bacterium
CTCAGACCGGTGGCTACTGACGGTAATGCATTCGCCGTTCCTGTATTGCCCGAACTCCATCCACTCTTGCATAAGGTTGCATCATTACTTATTCTTGCATATTCCGTTATCGGTGAGCCTATTGTTACTGAATGGGTCTTTGTAAATGGGCCTGTGCCTCCTATTGCCGTTCCATCATCATTGGTGCTCCCGTTTGTTGACCATTCTACCGTATAGCCGGCGCCCGGATCATTTACTGTAAAGGTTACGTTTCCATCACCGCATCTTGTCTGATTGCTCAGACCGGTGGCTACTGACGGTAATGGGTTCACTGTTACCACAACCGGTTCAATATCAAAATTGCCAAGGGCAGTTGTCCCTTTGATATAATAGGTTCCGGCAGTGGCTGCAGTTGGTGTTGCATAGGGCACTGTTGCGTTTGCATCTAACCAGTATGTATAAGTCAGGCCTGGCGTTGAACCTGCAGTAACAGCCGGTAGTGTAATATTGACTGTTGCCGGTGAACATACTGCTGTCGGGTCTGTAATAATTAACACAGGTACCGGATTAACTGCTTTAGTAGATGAATTGTTGGAGGAATTCAGATCTGTGGTTGTTGCAGACACCGTTGCTGTATTAACATAACTACCTGTTGAATTAACGGTGGCTGTTATTTTAATAGTGGCTGTTGCAGTGTATGCAAAATCGCCAATTGTCCAGGTACCGGAATTATGGTCAAAACTTCCCACTGTCGGGGAAGTGTTCGAAACATAGGTATAGCCTGCCGGTAATACGTCTGATACGCTTACACCGGTAGCATCACTCAACCCATTATTGGTCACTGATAGAGTAAATACAACATTTGTACCAATTACCGGAGTTGAGTTATCCACTGATTTTGTTATTTCAAGGTCAGCATCAGGATATGTAATAGTTGGAGTTATACTGGATGTATTATTTGACGGAACAGGATCCGGCTGATCGGAAGTATTGATTGTTGCTGTGTTGGTGTAATCACCCGATGCATTAACCCTTGCAATTATTTGCAATGTTGCCGTTGCATTATAGGCAAAATCGCCGATTGTCCATGTCACAGTACCTGCTGATTCACCGGTAGCTGATCCTCCGTTATCAGAAATATAAAGATAACCTGTGGGTAATGCATCCGTTACAATAACGCTGGTGGCATCACTTGGGCCGAGGTTGGTAGCAGTCAGGTAAAATGTGATATAGTCTCCGACATATGGAGTAGCGTCGCTGATAGTCTTTTCTATCTTCAGGTCTGCAGTAGCTCCCGGTACCACCGTTTTGGTGGAATAATTATTACCGGGAACAGGATCTGCCTGGGAACCTGTAATCGTTGCCGTATTGGAATAAGTACCGCTTGCATTTACAGTTGCAGTGATTGTTAAGGCAGATGTTGCTCCGTTTGCCAGGCTACCGATGGTCCATGCACCCGTCCCTGAATTGTAAGCACCTGATCCGTTATCGGAAACATAAGTGAAACCACTTGGTAATAAATCGCTAACGCTTACCCCAGTAGCATCGCTTGGCCCGTAGTTATGAGCAGTTAAAGTAAAAACAACATTGTACCCAATGTTCTGAGAAGGATTATCTACAGTTTTTACAATACTGAGATCTGCCTGGGGAACCGGTGTAGTGGCTTTTGTATCCGTATTATTTGAAGAAACGGGATCATTACTGGTCACTGTTACAGTATTGGAATAATTGCCCGTTGCCAGAACCTGTGCGGTGACTGTTATAGTTGCTGTGGTAAGTGTTGGTGTGGTATATATCATGTTACCTACTGTCCATACCCCGGTGCCACTGACAAAGCTTCCTGCGCTTGGTGCAGTATTTGAAACATAAGAATAACCGGAAGGTAACAAATCGGTTACCACTACTCCCAGGGCCAAATTAGGACCATGATTGGTAACGGTAAGTGTAAACACAACATTGCTGCCCACATTGGGTGTGGCGTTGTCAACTGTCTTTGTGATTCCCACATCAGCATTTCCGTCAATTGAAATATATACCGTTGCAGTGCTGCAAACATCTGCATGAGGATCAGGAAGGCATACATTGTATGTAAAACTATCGTCTCCGGCATAATTTAAATCGGGATGATAGTTAAAAGTGCCGTCTGAATTGAAGGTCACGCTCCCATTAGTAGGATCAGTTAATTTGGTAAAGGTGGAACCAGGTTCATAATAATCATTGGTTGATACATCACTATTAACATCTGTGTTAAGCGGGGTTCCGTAATAGTCATCCACAGCATTGGGACCTACGGTAATCTGGTAGGTTGTCTGGGCATAAAGCCCGGTGGGATCGTAAACCCGGTACAGCAAAGTAAAGGTACCTACATAACCAGGCGTCGGTACAAAGGTAAATGTACCATCTGCATTAAATATTAAAGTACCCTGATCTACCGTGGGAAAAGACCATGGAAAATATTCCAGATCAGAAGCTAAACCGTCAGGATCAGAATCGTTGGGTGATACATCTCCGTTTAAGGTTGTTTTAAAAGGTGTGTTAAAGACATCAGGGTTGGCAACCGGCGGTATGCAACTCGGTGAGCCTACAGTACCATTGGCTGTTGCAGTACAGCCGTTGGCTTCAGTGGCTGTGACATAATACGTACCTACATTTAAATTGGAAATGCTGATTGTAGTTTCTGTTGTCGACCAGAGATAAGTATACGGAAGAACTCCTCCGCTTGCAATGGCGTAAGCAGATCCGTTATTCCCGAGACAATTTTTATCAAAGGCTGTAACCGTAACAGAAAATGCCGGGGCGTTTGTTATTGTAACGCTGAAGCTTTTCGGGCATGATAATGCATCCGTAACGGTTACAGTATAAGTGTTTGCGGCCAGGTTGACCTGGTCTTCCACTGTTGAACTGTTTGACCAAAGATACAAATATGGTGTGACACCTCCGTCAACAAACAAATCAATTGATCCTTTGCTCAGGCTACACGAAGTCATTGTTGTATTAGCAAATATATCAATGGCTGTTTCGGGCTGAGTAATGGACTTGCTGACAGTTGCCGTGCATCCATGGGAATCAGTGACTGTAAGCACATAGGTGCCTGCTGATAATCCTGAAACATTCTGTGTTGTGGAGCCACCCGGCCAATTATAGGTGTATGACGGAGTGCCGTCAGCCGGTGTTGAAGATATACTTCCGTTGCTCCCTCCATAGCAGTTTACATCTGTGGTTGTTGCCGTGACGGACAATGTAACCGGTTGCGTAAGCGTGGTAGAAGTCATAGTAGCTGTACAACTGTTTCCATCCGTAACTGTTACAGTGTAGCTTACAGGTGACAGGCCACTGATATTCTGTGTTGTGGCGCTGTTTGTCCAAAGATAAGAATAGGGCAGAACACCTCCTGAAACGGAAAGATTTACGCTGCCATCATCTGCACCATGGCATGAGATATTTGTTTCTGTCATTGAAAGCGACAATACTGTTGGCTGGGTTATCACAAAACCGGTTGTTGCGGTACAAGAGTGTGTATCTGTAACTGTAACCGAATAATTGCCCGGACTGAGACTTGTGCGGTCTTCGGAAGTCACTCCACTGCCCCAGTCATATGTATAGGGTGTGATACCACCCGGTGTACCACCGCTGGCGGTGATATTGATTGCTCCGTTATTTACGCCGTTACAAAGCAGGTTTGTAACCACACCCGTAACCGAAACTAAGGTGGGCTGTGAAACAACGGCGCTTGCATACGCCTTGCAGCTATTATGATCGGTGACTGTGACCAAATACGTTCCGGCAGCCACATTGCTCAAATTCTGGGTAGTGGCAGCATTCGACCAGAGATAAGAATATGTTACAGTACCTCCGCCAGGTGTGAGACTGACGCTGCCCGTGGCAGCCCCGTAGCAACCGGCATCTGTCGGAGTAGCTGAAGCAGTCAGTACCGTGGGTTCTGAAATAGAAGTTGAAGTAGTTACCGTACAACCATGAGCATCGGTCACGGTAACCGAATAGGTGCCGGCGTTCAGACCTGCAGGATCCTCAATTGTAGTACCATTGCTCCATGCATATAAGAAGCTGGCTGTGCCGCCGGTGACTGTCAGGTTGATCGTTCCGTCGGATCCACCGTTGCAACTGACATTTGTCTTTGTCAGGGGAACGGATGTCAGGGAAAGAGCATCCGGTTGTGTAACATTGCCGGAAGTTGTAACTGTACACGAATTGGCATCGGTAACTGTTACATTATAAGTACTGGCTGCCTTACCGGTGATATTTTGTGTGGTAGCTCCACCTGTCCAAAGATAGGTATAAGGCGTTGTTCCGCCCGAAGGATTCAGGTCGACAATCCCGTCTGAAAGCCCGTTGCAACTGACGTTTGTCACAGAAGTGCCTGCACTCAGGCCTGATGACGGCTGGGTCAGTGTATACGATCCGGTAATTTTGCAGGAATTATTATCAGTCACCGTAACAGTATATGTACCTGCCGCTTTATTGCTTAAATTTTCAGTAGTTGCAGCATTTGACCAGAGATAGGAATAATTTGTCACACCTCCGCTGACGAAAATATTGACCGCACCGGTAGAAGATNNNATATTGACCGCACCGGTAGAAGATCCATAGCAATTGATATCTGTCAGTACATCATCAATTTGTAACGCATTTGGTTGATTGATGGTTGCGGATGCTGCACCTGTACAACCTGTATGATCGGTGATAACAACATTATACGTACCTGCACTCAGACCAGTGAGACTCTGGGTAGTGGCGCTGTAACCACTGCCAATTTCTGACCATAAATATGTATAAGGAGCTGTGCCTCCGGAAACTGTTAATGTAATAGTTCCGGTACTGTTTCCGTTACATAAAACATCGCTTTGAGATACTAACGCCGTTGGGCCACCAGTAGTATTTACAGAATAATAATTCTTTGTGGAGCAACCAAGATCATTTGTAATGGTAACAGCATAATCACCTGCATCAATTGAACTGATATTCTGAGTAGTCGCACCATTGCTCCATAAATAGGTAAAAGTGGTACCTCCTGTAGGATTATCCAGATCTATCTCACCGGTAGCTGATCCGCACGATGAAGCATCAGTAATATTAAGGAGCGATGCCGACGGAGAAGGATTCAATGTAACACCTACAGAAGCGGAGGCTGAACAACCGTTTTGATCGGTCACGGTGACATAATAAATACCTTCGTCATCAGATGATAATGAATAAACAATCGGGTCAGGACTCGAGGAAGAAAAGTTATTCGGCCCGGACCAGTAATAAGTCTGGCCACCTCCGGCGGATAGCTGAAGATTACCTCCGTTACATACTGAACCTATTACCTGGGCAGTAGCTGTGGGCGCTGTAATATTTACCGT
>JAPLDU010000106.1:5357-63490 GCA_026391255.1 Bacteroidia bacterium
ATTTACCGTAAGATAAGTCAGGGCGCTTGAACCACAGGTATTGACTGATTGGACTGAAACAGTATAGGTTCCTACCGGTACCAGCCTCCAGTCAACAACAATGGAAGGTGTATTCTGACCGCTGACAAGAACAGCCCCGTTTGCCGTGGGTATGGTCCATGTATAAGAAGTAACCGTGGGATCAGGAGTTACCGAAAATACTTTGGCTGCATTTGACTGACATACATCCACACCGGGACAGGAACCGGCAGGAGCAACAACAATAGCACCCGAAGTGATGGTACAACTGTTGGCATCGGTAACAGTAACATAATAACTGCTTGCCAATAAACCTGTTCTGTCTTCCTGGTTATTGGTTCCGGGTAAATCGGCCCAATCATAAATATAGGGTGTGATACCTCCGCCTGCCGTAATATTAATACTTCCATTGGAGAAACAACTCACGGCTACCGGAGTGCTTGATAAAGTAAGAGCATCAGGCTGGGTAACCGCCAGGCTGCTGTTAAGATGTACAACACAACCGGTATTTACAGCATCACGTATCTGAACATCATATGTTGCAGCGGCAAGACCGGTAAAATTACCACTTGATTGCCATGTACCGGTATTTAAACGGTACTCATAAGTTCCGGCTCCTCCGGAGGGATTGGATATAGTAATCGTACCGGTGCTGGCGCCATGACAGAGTACATTTGTACTACTGACCGTTGCATTTAAGACTGCCGGTTGCGTCAGAACCTGGGTACCAACGGTATCAACACAGGAAGGAGCAGCCTGGTCACGTATCTGGGCAATATAGGAACCTGCTGCAAGGCTGGTAAAACTGGCACCTGACTGCCATGATCCTGAATTTAAAGCATATTCATAATTTCCACTGCCACCTGATGCGCCACTGATTGTGACAGATCCGCTGCTGCTTCCAAAGCAGGTAATATTGGTGCCTGTCACCGTGGTTGCAGTTACGCTGCAGGGATTAACCCTTCCCTGGGCAAACTCACCGAAAACAGCCAGTGCTGTCCGGTTCGCAATATTACCGGAAGCTGCCGCATTTGTTCCGGAAAAAGTCCATACAGAACCACTATTGACCCTCCTGATGATACGTTCAGTACCATTCTCAGCATAACTGGTAAATCCATCTCCGGTAAGACTCAGTTTATAATTTGTACTTGCCAGGCTGTTGGCAGCGGTGAGTGTCCAATAGCCTTCCGTAAATGTTTTATCAACAATACTTGCATCAGCATCGGTGATGGGCAAGCCGGAAGTGCCTGGATTTGAAGCAATAAAACATACCGTGAGGGTACCATTGGTAAGATTCGTAAAATTGGTCACCGCAAGATTAGTTGTGGTAGCTGTACCAACAGGAAACTGGATATCTGTTGCTGTGGCATTGATCCATCGTTGGAAACAACCGATATTAGTACCACTTGTGTAAGTTAATGTACCCTGAGAACCTGAAGTTGCAGAAGTACCTAATACTAGTGTATTTGAACTGGCATCTATGTTACCGGACGTCATACCAAGTGTTCCTCCAACGGTAACATGTACTCCCAGAATCAGTTTAAACGGATCTTTATCAACCGTTAAATTATTAAATGACTGGGATGCTGCCGATCCACCAATCGTTTGATTGGATGAAGCATTATTAAAAAGTATCGTGCTTCCTGTCATAGTAGTGGTTGCCCCGTTGTTCGTCCAGTTACCGCCGACAGTATGTGTAAAAGCGCCGGCAGTAAAGGATGTCCCGTTACCCAGGGTAACATTCCCGGCAATGGTCAATGCTGCACCAGCAGTAGCAGCCGCTGTGCCCGAAACAGTAAAATCACTCTGAATGGTCGCACCTGCTGATATTGTTTTGGGTCCGCTCCCACTTAAAATAAGATATCCATAGGTTTCATTTGTAACAGTTTGTCCGGTACTTGTTCCATTATAATTCGTTGTACTGGTAACGCCGAAGGTTTTTGTACCAGTCCCCGCAACAGTAACCATGGTAGAAGTACCCGAAAGATTAAATGTAGCCCCTTCTGCAACAGTAAAATTCATATTATTAGCTAAAGTTATTGCAAGACTTCCATTATTCAGGATACCACTTTGTACACTCAGGTTCCCGGTTACTCTGGCTGATGTTATTGCATTGGATCCCAATGTTGCACCGCTCGTATTGGAATTATTTACAGTTATGTTATTATAAACAACACTGCTGACTCCAATAGGGATGGTCTGCGCAACACTTCCATTGAAATTAAACGTGCTGGTTGTACCCGGGGTTAGTGTTCCTACAGTGAAGGAAAAGGCATTTCCAAGATTTAAGGTTCCTGCGCTACCCGACATGTTGATCACATTATTTGAAGCAGTACCACTTGCAGGTAAGGTAAGATTTCCCGTAATAGTAAGACTCCCTGAATTAATTACAATCTGAGTGATCCTGGCAGTTCCATCAGTACCTGTCATTGTGAAATTTCCGCCAACACTTACAGCGCCATCGTTAATATTCAGAGAATTCGTAATGGTGTTGGTGCCGGATCTTGTCATTGTAACATCTCCGCTGACAGCAAGGGATGAGGAGAGATCAGCCAGGGTGAGATTATAATTATGTCCGACACTTGATCCTAAGTTGATGGTTGCTGCCGCTGCACTGAAGCCTGAAGGAACAGTAACCGTCCAGGCTCCGTTGGCCGTACTTTCGCCAATATTCACGACATCACCGGCAACAGGATATATTCCTGCACCAACTGCCGAGCCATGGGATGTCGTGGACCAGGTAGTGTTTGAATTCCAGTTACCGTTAGTTATTGCATAATAAGTGGCAGGTATATGAACCGTGATGACTACACCAAACAAAGCAGTATGTATTCCATCGGTAGCGGTAACAACATAGGTATTGGTAGCTGTAGTTGTAGTAGGGCTGCCGCTGATAATACCCGTGACGGGATCAATGCTTAACCCGTCAGGTAGAGCCGGACTAACAGAATAACCGGTGGGTGTACCAGTAATGGTAGGATTCAGGGGTGTTATGGCTGAGGTGGAAGTATATGAGTCCGGACTCGGATAGCTTAAATTTCCGAATGTCAGTACTGTGGTGGAAGGTACAACCTCTCCTGTGGAAAGAATGGCAGCGGGATAGTAATTGCTCCCGATCTTAAATTCAACCTGGGTCAGTTGTTGGGAAGTCAAACCACCACTGGTTGTTCCTGCAAATAATTTTCCTGCCGTACCGCTTCCTCCGAGGGTACCTGTCCAGCCGGTAACAAAAAGGGTCGTGTAAGTCGGCCAGCTTACTCCGCTGCTGTTGGCAAATGTAAGTGAATGTACCCCTGATCCCAACGCAATGGTTGAATTGGTAGTTACATTCAGTGTTGCACCGGTGGCCGAACTATAACCTGATGTTGTTCCGGTCTTTAAGGTTCCGCCATTGAATACAACAGAGGATGCAGCCAATGCATTCAAATTGTTAAAAACCAGGTTACCCGCATTTAAATTAACAGCACCGGTATATGTATTGGCGCCTGAAAGCTTTAAAGTACCGGCACCGCTCATCGTCAGGGTAGCGCCACTTACCGTACCCGATATTGTTGCAGTACCTGAGGATTTTGACATGGTAACATTCCCGGTGGTGGAAAACCCGGCAATGCTCTGGGATGCCATGGTACCCGTAATCTCGATATCCGAACTGCCGGCAGTAAATGTCCCGGACTTCACAAAATTTCCCCCGAAAGTCAGTTTATAATTATTGGTGATTAAAGTTGCACCTGTATTTATGGTCAGCGGTACCGAAGTATTAAAGATTTTTGCTCCATTCATCGTAACAGAACCGGCAGTATTCGCAATAATAACGCCACCGGATGCAACAAATGGTGTTTTCCATTCAGTTGAAGTGGCAGTTCTGGTATCAGTTGTTTTATACTGTAAGGTTGCATTGGTCCCATACGTTACCACTCCGGAGGTGACAACAACCGTGGCAGTTCCCTCAATGGAAAGTTTGCCGTTTACTGTTGGCGTGGTAGCAAATGTTTTTGCACCGGAACCTGAAAGGGTAAGATTATAATAGGTGGTAACCTTACATGCCGTTTGTGCGCCGGACGCATTATAGTTTACAAGATTCCCCACAGCAGTGGCAGTAAGTGTTGTGATCACAGATGTTCCACCAATATTGAGCGTACCTGTGGCCGCATTGGTCAACCCGCCGGTTCCTGCCAGTGCAGTGGTAACTGACAGCGTTCCACTGTTGGTATAAGTACCAGTGAATGTGGCTTTGGGAATGGATATAGCGCTTGTACCGCTGATCGTTTTTGAAGCGCCCGAAAAAGTATGCACCCCGGTGCTCGCCGTAAATGTTGTACCATTGTTTTGCAGGTTTCCTTTAATTGTATAAACTCCAGCCGTAGTTTCATTCCAGACACCACCCGAATTAATGGTTATATTTCCTGTAAAAGTTAAAGTTTTTCCTGCAGTCAAACCCTGATCAAATTCCCCGGTAATACTGGTCGTCCCGGTAACAGTAAAGTTCTGATTGCCTGTAATTGAAAGTGTCCCGCTTGAAATATTCAGATTGCCTGCTATTGTTCTATTACCTCCAAGCGCCCATGATTTTGTCCCGGAACCGGAAATGGTCAAATTATAATATGCAATATCTAAAACTGTCTGTGAAGCGCCGGTATAATTTATTGTATTTCCGGCAGCAGTTGTAGTAATCTTACCGGAGGAAGTTCCGCCGATATTGATTGTGCCGGTGGCCGCATTGGTCACTCCGTTTCCAGCGCCTCCTGTTATTGAAAGTGCCGTCGCAACGGTAAGCGTACCGTTATTAGTAACAACTTTACTTGATTCCGTAAAACTTGGTATGGAAATCGTACCGGTGAGCGTCTGGTTATTTGTACTGAATGTATGTGTACCTGTACTTGCCGTATATGTCCCATTATTTGTAATACCACCTGTGAATGTAACAGTTATTGCACCGCTTTCAGTTACGGTTGATCCTGCACCTATGGTCAGCAAGCCTGTGGAATAATTTGCCGAGATAGTCAATGTCGCATTGGTAACGGTTCCAAGTGTTATTGATCCCAATGCATTTGCAGGTGTAACGCTCAGAGTCGGTTGTGAACCTGTAAAAGAAACCACCCCGATCCGGACAACATCGCCTGCGGCAGAGCCCGGATTTCCATTAGGACTCCAGTTGGTAGTAGTGGCCCAGGCAGTGCTCGTGGCGCCGGTCCAGTTATAAGTAGTACCTGCAGCATTGGCTGCTCTGACCAATATCAATGATAGACAAAGGATCCATAAAAGCTTTTTGAAGGCCGGACTGATATGAACCAACTGCCTGAAAGCAAAACCGCCTGACAAACTTTTGTTTGAACTTATAAGGCTGAATTGGAATCTGAAATAATTTGATTTAATAATTGATTTGGCCGGGTTGAACAGGGTTGCTGTACAATGTATTGAGAGTGACGGTTGCAGAAGTTATGCATCCGTTTGTATCTTTCACATAAACTGTGTGGCTTCCGGCCGCAAGACCGGTAAAGTTAAAGGTACTTCCATAAGAACCGTTATCGAGCTTATAAGTATAGGGCGATGTTCCGCCGCTGGCTGTCACATTAATGGCGCCGTTCGGAGAGGCCGGAGGCGGACAGGTAACCGGCGTGAGCGCAGCGCTCAGGCTTAGTACAGGGTTTTGTGTGATGGTCTTGCTTAAAACTGCCGTGCAGTTTTTGAAATCGGTCACCGTGACGGAATACGTACCGGCTGAAAGTCCGCTCAGGTCCTGTGTAGTTGCACTGTTGGACCACAAATACGTATAGACTGTTGTTCCCCCGGTGGGCGACAGGTCAATGGAACCTGTTGAAGCGCCGTTGCACAGCACATTTACCGAAGTGGCGCTTAAACTCAGGGCAGTTCCTGATTGTGTTACACTATAACTGGCAGTTTGTTTGCAGGTATTATTATCAGTAACCGTAAGCCCGTAAGTACCTGCTGCCAGGCCGGTACGGTTCTGCAAAGCCGATCCGTCGCTCCAGGCATAGGCATAAGGTGTAATCCCTCCGCTTACACTGATTGAAATAGCCCCGGTGCTCTGTCCGTAACAAACAACATTGGTAATTGTGGGTGTGATGACTATCGGATCGGGCTGGGTAACATTTGCGGTTGCCGTGGCAGTACAGTTCTTGCTGTCCGTAACAGTAACGTTATACGTACCGGCTATAATGCTGCTGCGGTTCTGGCTGGTTACCCCGCCGCCCCAGTCATAAGTATAACCAGATGATCCTCCTGAAACAGCCAGGCTGATGCTGCCTGTAGCAGTACCATTGCAAAGAACGGGGCTGGGTGTGGCAGTCGCTGTGATGGCAGGGTCTTCGGTCAGGATTGAGGTGAAAGAATTACCGCAACCGGTCCCGTTACTTGAAGTCACACTTACGGTATAAGTACCCGGGGCAAGGCCGGAAATGGTAGTTCCTGTTCCACTGCCGGTACCACCTCCGCTCTTTGTCCAGCTCCAGATAAAAGGAGCCCCACCACCTGATATGCTCATGGCAATGGATCCATTGGTAATACCAAAGCAGGGCGGAGACAAGGTGGTGGTTACCTGCAGACCACAAATAATCTGCTGATTCGTAGAGTACTTATAAACATGAGCACAGGAATTTAATTCGGTAAGCGTAACAGTAATGAGACAATTGGTCAGGCCGCTCACCGGGGGAGCCGTAAAGTTCGTGGATGCTGCATTTACAGGATCAAAACTTCCGCCACAGGAGGATGACCAGGAAACTGAGAAATCGGTGATCGGATAATTTCCTGTCAGAGTAAGTGTGATAGGTGATACCGAACCTGAAACCAATGTTCCAATCTGCACATGAAACACAGGGCCGGGATCCTGATCTCTGGCAGCAATGAATGAAAAATTAAAGAAAGCCCTTTGAGCGGCAACATAGTCTGGTCCGGTTCCGCCACTATACTTATGAGCGGCTTCAAGCATCACCATCCCGCGGTTGGAATCACCCATCCCAGGACCGTAGGCAATTACTGCAGCCCTGTATTTATATAAGTTTGAACCCAAGTACTTATTGACCTGGTCAGGGTCATATCCTCCAACTACCGTGGTTGCTCTCCATCCACCGGGATTACTTCCATCAGGGCTTCCGCACGGAACATATATCTGTTCTGAACCATTCTGGGTGGCCAGATCAATTCCTCCCATAAACTGCATCACCGGGTCTCCGCCATTATCATAGGTATAAGGAGGAGTTCCGCCACTGTGATTGGTCCACAAAACCAATGAATTCTGGCAATAACTGGTAGAACCTGATACAGGAGCTATATATTCAGTTCCGGAGGTTATCTTCTCCGTGAGAAAATTGCATTGCTGACTGGTATTTGCCGGGTTGTACAAGTTATGCAGGGCGCTGCCGGCATGACAGCCAAGCCAGATAGCTCCTTTATATGTCAGGTTCCAGTAATACAAATTCTGGTGGGTTGCCCAGGTCGGGTCGGCATGCGGCATGACAAAAATATCGTCGCAGGGACCCAACTGGGCAGGCGTTTTCCAACCTGACTGGAGCAGGCCGCCATAAGCCGAAGGTGGTATACCGGCATTGGCAAAATAGGGCTGGGCAAGCGCGCCATTTTGGTAATCAAGTGTCCATCGCGGAACATTGTAAATAGTCAGATATTTATAAACCGGTAAAGTGAGGGGAGCAGTGGTATAGCTACCCACTACACCCAAATTTATGAAACTGTCAATATTAAAAATAACAGTCGGATTAATGTATTCTGCTGCAATAACAAATGCCCCTCCACGGTAATCAACTCCGTTATATGAAAAATCAATCCCGTCTTTTACCTTGTTCGGATCAATAATCCAGTAAACTGGAATGAAATGTGTTTTTATCAAATGATATATCAGACCATAAGGTTTCAGGCCATTCCCTATGGTCTGAGGTACCACGCCCATATTGACGATAAACGCTCCCGGCGAAAAGGTTACCATGGTCTGGGAATAACTCTTCCCCGGCACAAAGCATACTGCCAACATTAAGATAATTCCTATTAAACAGGATTTTACTGATTTACAGAAACTTGCCTGGCATGCATTTTTACTGAAACACTCGATTAAGTAGACAATTATTTTCATATATCTTGATTTTTCAATTATGTGATTATGTTTATATTTATATTACTGAAGCCTTACAATTACCCTGGCGGTAAGAAAAGCTTTCAATAAAAACAAATTCCGGGAAACGATCCGATGATGACAATCATTTGTGTATTATATTAAAGTCTGTTCATTATGTTCAATATTTCAGAATATCTCTCAGAGTATAATTATATTATAAGTTGCTGATAATATGAAATCTATAATCATTAATTCTTGTCATTAAATCAAAAAAGTATAACTTAACAAACAGGATTTATATTAATAAGAGGCTGCTTAAGCTTACTTTTAATACAATATTATCTAAGAATATAATTAATCAATAAATTCGTAATCGACTTATTATCAAATAGTTATCCCATTATTTTTTATTTGAAACTAATTTTTATAAATCTTTATATAATAATATTAACAACAAATTAAAAATGTAATCAGGCAAATGATTAATATCTATTAAATAGTAATGAATTTTGGTTTTTTATAATGACATTATGCATTGTTTTTCAACATTATATCAGATTTAGATATTCATGTTATATCAATATTAATACAAATATTAATTTTGATCAACATTCGAAAATTGAGGACAAACGCATCCTTTTTTTTGACTAATGAAAGTCGGTTGTCTTTAAGTAGCTGTTTTGAATTGTGGTTCTTCCGGATAATGCATAGGTATAGATAAAAAAGACTCTATCAGAAAATGCTGTTTTTTAGTCCCGTCAGGGACTGTATATCGGTAGAAAGATATCCTATTCAAGTGTGTAGTGTTGCAGGCACGAAATATTTTTCTATCATTTCCTTGAAATAGCAAGAATCTGAATTGATTGGATGTACATGACATTTTTAATATTACGTTCCTGACGGAACTTATATTTTGAGGATGGTCATTGACTTCTACCGATATTATGTCCCTCCGGGACAATACATGTTAATACAGTTGTTCAATATTTCGAATACGTCAACTAATAATGAATAATTAGAAGCTGTTTTGAATTTATTTTGTTTATTTTATAAATTGAATCCTCCTGCACTCCCTTTTCCAAAAAGGGAATCAATGAAAACTACCCATTGGCTAAATGGCATGGGGGATTGGTGATATATTATCAATAAGTGGATTTCGAGAGAACACCTCGCTTCGCTCAATTCTTTTCTGAAAATCTTGTCTCATTAAATATCATTTTTTTCGGACAATTCAAATTTTTATTGTCCAAATAAAATTTTTTAATAAATTTTTAATCTCCCGATAAAAGAATCTTCTTAGTTTTACTAAAATTTAATAACCATTTAATTTTATTATTATGAAAAAAATTTATGCGTTAGTAATTGTTCTAATTTCAATGACTTGTCTCTCTCTGTCAGTTTATGCCCAGTCAGATTTGTCCTATACTTCAGGTACCACTACCCAAAATACTGCAAGTGTCTTTCCGGGATCAAGCAATGCCTATGTAATTGGCGTTCAGATAGTGACCACCGGTACAATTTCTACAGGTTACGATGCAGGTAGTTTTACTTTCAGCACCAACGGAACCACAAATGCAGGTGATCTTACTGCAGCTAAGATATATTATACCGGTACAAGTTCTGTTTTCAGTACCTCAACACAGTTTGGTTCATTGGTGAGTAATCCGGTCGGTATATTCACCGTCACCGGAACACAGGAGTTATCACCAGGTACCAATTACTTCTGGCTTGCATACGACATTTCAACATCTGCGGCAGCAGGAAACCTGATTGATGCAGAATGTTCAAGTATCACTGTGGCTGATACAATTCAGACTCCAACCATAACTGCACCTGCAGGTGCAAGAACAGTTGTGACCCAGGTCATAACAGGGACTGGCACCAGTTCAGATTATCGTCTGCCAATCTCCAGACGTAATGCTTACAGCGGCTGCGAAATGATTTATACATCTGCCGAAATGGGAGGAATACCACTGATGCTTAATTCTATCGCCTGGGACAAAGCATCGGGCTCGAATGTTGCCAATATCACTCTGGTTACCATATACATGAAACACACTACAGCCGACACCTTAGCAACCGGAACATACAATCTTACCGGTTATACGCAAGTCTATACGGGAAATTTCCCTAATGGAACTACCACAGGCTGGATGTCAGTAAATCTTGCCACTGCTTTTAATTATAATGGTACAAACAACCTGCAGATACTGGTCATTCATGGCAGCCAGGCAGGAGTTGCCCAGGCTCAATGTCCAACTTATTTTTACACCACAACTTCAACCAACCGCTGCCGGTATTATACGAGCGCTACAGCCCCGGCCACTGCATCATTAGCGGCAACTACCATGCTGCCGAATACCAGTTTCGGGGTTTCAATTCCTCAATTCATGACTTATACATCTTCAACAACCACACAGAATACTGCCAATATTGCTCCTAATTCGACCAACGGACAAATTATCGGATTGCAGGTAGTCATGTCACAACCGTTAAACCCACTCATTACTACCAGCATCACGTTTAATACAAATGGTACGACCAATGCCGGTGATATTACAAATGCCAGGGTATATTACACAGGCAACTCTTCAACATTTGCCACCACAACTCAGTTTGGAACGGCAGTAGCATCTCCTTCCGGTACATTTACTGTAGCGGGTTCGGCTACCATGAGCACGGGTATTAATTATTTCTGGCTGGCTTATGATATTGCGCTTACTGCTGCGGCAGGGAACCTGATTGATGCTGAATGCACGAGCATCACTACGGGTGGTATAGCATATATCCCTACCGTTACTGCACCTGCAGGCGCAAGACCTGTTGTATACAATGAAATAACCGGAACGGGCACCGGTTCCGATTATCAACTGCCTATTTGCAGGCATTTTGCTTACAGCGGCTGCGAAATGATTTATACTCCTGCCGAAATGGGAGGAATGCCGCTGCTTATTACTTCTATTGGCTGGAATAAAGCCTCAGGGTCGAACACTGCTGGTATTACTAATGTTACGATATTCATGAAACACACAACGTCAACAAGTTTAACCAGCGGTACTTATAGTTTGACAGGCTATACACAGGTATATTCGGGAAGTTTCCCCAATACCTCTTCTACCGGCTGGATGACAGTTACTCTTGCTGACACCTTCTTATACGATGGTACGGATAACCTGCAGATACTGGTACTGCATGGCAGCCAGACACTATTAGCAAATAACTACCCATATTATTATTACACCACAACTACTACTAGCCGATGCAGGTATTATGCGAGCGCTTCAGCCCCAAGCGGCCAGTCTTTTACGGCTACCACCGAGTTGCCAAATACAAAATTCGGGTTTCTCATTCCGACGAATATGACATATTCGTCTGAAACTTCATCCCAACCCAACACCAATTTTGCCGGTTCGGGTCAAAACGATAACGGAATTCTCCTTGCAGACATTACTACTGCTGAGTATCTGAATCCTCTGACTGTCTCTGATTTCACGTTCAATACAAATGGTTCAACCGCTGCAGGTACCGATATTACCAATGCTAAGCTTTATTACACCGGTTCATCATCCGTATTATCAACATCCAACCTTGTCGGAACATTCAGCAGTCCCAATGGATTGTTTACAATGACTCCTTCTGCACCGGTTACTTTGTTAACCGGGGAAAACTATTTCTGGCTTGCTTACGATATACCGGCAACTGCTGTGACAGGCGATGTGATCGATGCAGAATTTATCTCAGCGACTATTGCCGGTACTGCAGAAACACCAGTTGTAAGCGCTCCATCTGGCAACCGTATGATCACTGGTCCATTATGCGGTACCTATACCATTGACCCCTCACAGCCTGCCAGTTCAACAAATTTTATTTCATTTTCCTCGGCAAAGTCATTGCTTGAAGCAGTCGGAATTTCCTGTCCGGTAATTTTCAACGTAGCCCCCGGCACTTATAACGAGCAGCTTGCATGGGGAGTCACCCCGATTCCGAACATTTCTTCTGTCAACACTGTGACTTTCCAGTCTGCCAACAATGATAGTTCCGGTGTAATCATCCAGGCCAACGTGAGTACCGTTAACTATGTTTTCCAGATGAATGCTGCAACTTACCTGATTTGGAATAAACTGACATTTCAGGCAGATCCCTTAAGCACTGCCAATGGATGCGTCATTAAATTTACCAATGCCGCCAACCATATTCAATTCCAGCACTGCAGGTTTACCGGTATATCAGGAACAAGTACCACAGCTGCCTATGCGATTATCAATGACGATAATACAACTGAGAATAACATCACATTCAGCAATAACAGGTTTGAAAACGGGTCTTATGGATTTTACTGGCTGGCGCTCAGTGGCGGATTGGAAACGGGCAATATCATCAGCAATAATGTGTTTGTAAATCAATATAGTTATGGTATTTACATTACCTACCAGGATGGAATTCAGATCACAGGAAACAGCATTACAACCGGCCAGGCAAGTACTACATTTTATGGGATTTACACATCTTATAACCAGAATTCAAGTATAGTCGCCGGAAATAAAATAAGCATTGCCAATGGTGGTGACGGTATTTACAGGCTCAATTGTACCGGAACATCCTCACTTCCGGGTTTGGTTTATAACAATTTTATCTCTATTGGCGGAACGGTTGCCACTGCAGGAATTTATCACAGTGGTTCCCCCTACCAGAGATATTATCATAACAGCATAAATATTTATTCAACCTTTGCTACCAGTTATGGCTTATTCGTAACCGGTACTTCGCCGCTGAATATTGAATCAAAGAATAACATCTTTTATAACCAGGGAAACGGTTATGCATTCTATTCAGGAACAGCATATAATGGAGCTGTTTCCAATTATAACGACCTGTATACCGCCGGCACTCATTTTGGTTACTGGGGTTCAAATTATGCCAGCTTTACTGCATGGCAGACTGCAACCAGCCAGGATTTGAACTCAGTTTCCATAGTGCCGTTCTTCACATCAAATACCGATTTACATACCCTGAACGGTGTGCTGAATGCCCATGCAACACCTATTACATTGATCACTACTGATATTGACGGAGAAACAAGAGATCTGCTGACCCCTGATATCGGCGCTGATGAATTTGTTCCTTTACCTCATGATGCTTACCTTGTTTCAATGTTATCTCCTGTAAGCGGATGCGGAAATTATACTGAACCTGTTACAATAAAGATCATGAATACCGGTACGGCTACCATAAACCCGGGCGATGTAACCGCGTACTATTCCATAAATAACGCTACACCTGTAAGTGAAACAGTAAATACAACCATACTGCCCGGTCAGGCGATCAACTGGTCGTTCAGTACTCAGGCTAACGTTTCTGCAGTCACAATGGATCAGAATTATAATATTCTTGCTTATGTCAGTCTGACAGGTGACATTCAAAATGTAAATGATACAGTTCATGTTAATCTGTTATCAGTCTTCACACCTTTTCCTCCTGTCGTTGCAGGCGATACTGTTTCATATGGCTCCACAGCCATCGTGGATTTGCAACCTGTTACCAATACTACTCCTTTTTGGTATTATCAGCCAACAGGCAGTAATTATTTTTCTTTTGGTAACACTACATATACAACACCACCACTTTATGATACTACCTGTTATTACGTTGAACTTGCCGGTACCATACTGGCGGATGCCACTATTGGCACAGGAACAGGTACTTATAGCGATTATTACGGACCCTACGATAATTACTATACAAAGACCAAAACCCAGTTTCTGATCACTGCTGCTGAACTTACTGCTGCAGGTATTGGCGCAGGTCCTATCACCGGGATTTCGTTTGATGTAAGTGCCGCTTCTACTGCCTCCTCATCTACACCACCTGCCAATTGCCAAAACCTTTCCATCTTCCTGACAAGTACTTCGCTGACTTCTCTTTCAAGCTGGATAACATCCGGTTTTACACAGGTATATTATAACTCCGGTAATTTTAATGATGTTACCGGTTGGAATACCCATACCTTTAATCAGGGCAGTTTTGTATGGGACGGAAGCAGTAATATTATTATTATGACCTCGCATTGCAACAGCGGAACATACAATTATGGTACCGCTGCAACAATGTTGGCAACAACCACTTCCTATGTATCTTGTAATGCCTATTATGATGATGATACCGATCCAAACTGCACTACCGGAGAACTTCCATTATATACCGAATCGCAGTCCTTACGGCCGAATATTAAGTTACATGCCACGGTACCCGGATGTCGTAGCGACAGAGTTCCCGTATGTGTTGTTGTTACGAATATTCCTGCAAATGATGCCGGCTGTACCGACATAACTTCACCTGTTTCAGGAATTGAACTGACAAATGCAGAGTCTGTTACTGTGAATATTTACAACTGGGGTACCACACCCATATATAACTTCCCGATCTCTTTTGAGGTAGCCGAATTAGGAATACAGGTTACAGAAATACTACAGGATACAGTATATAGCGGGGCAATGCTTACTCATACTTTTCAGACAACAGTTGATCTTTCAGCATTAGGGACATACCATTTTATGGCTTATACATCTACTCTGGGTGATACTTATTATGCAAACGATACGGCCTATTCTACAGTAATAAATTCACCGCTTGTTTATTGTACGCCGACCTACGATTATGCATGTTCATCTGATGATTATATCAATAATTTTTGGACTACTGCTGGTTTAATGAATATCTCGAATCTGAACTCCGGTTGCAACGGAAATGCAGACAATTATATTTATTACAGCAATATGTCAGTTATGGTTAATCCAGGTAATTCATTTACAATACATGTACAGAGTGGTTCAGCATATGCTGAAGGTTTTGGGGTATGGATTGACTTTAATAATGATGGCGATTTCACAGACGCCGGAGAACATATTTGGTCCAGCGCGTCTGCTAACACTACTGCATTTACATATGCAATTACAATTCCTGCAGGTACAGCAATTGGAACACATAGAATGAGGGTCAGATGTGAATACGATGTAGCACCTACAGATCCTTGTGCTGATTTAGACTTTGGTGAAACCGAAGATTATAATATTACGGTTATGCCACTGGTTGATTACGATGCATCCATCGTAAACATAACATCCCCGACAGGATCTGCTATTCAGGGAAGTACCGTGAATGTCAGCGTTACGCTGATGAACACGGGTTTGCAACCTCTTACCGGGCTTAGTATTTATTATACCATAAACAGTGTACCACAGGATACTATGGTCTGGACGGGAAATCTCGCTTTTCTCAGTTCAACAACCGCTACTTTCCCTGTGGGGATGGTTGTACCGGCAGGTTCATTTAATATATGCGCTTACCTGATCTACCCTGCCGATCAATATGCTATGAATAACAGTTTTTGCATTTCGTCATTTGGTGTAGTAACCTTCACTATTCCTTATGTTGATAATTTTGACGGAACAAACTACTGGCTGGCGGGACCTGCCACATCAGGTTCACAATGGCAGTTAGGAACACCGGCATACGGCACGACCAACAGCGCCTATTCAGCACCAAACTCATGGGATGTGAACCTTACTACTGCATATACCGACAACGCCAACTGTATGCTTTATACTCCGTATTTCGATTTTACGGGCGTGAGCAATACCAAGATGGATTTCATGATAAATTATAATGCTGAAAATTCATATGACGGACTAAGGATTGCTTATACAACCAATGGAACCTCCTGGGCTGTATTGGGTACATATAATGATCCGTTAGGAACAAACTGGTACAATGCAGCTTCAGTTGCTTCAAGCGGCAATCACCCTGTATGGACAGGAAATTCCGGTGGCTGGGTTAAGGCTTCACACAGCCTTGCCCAATTCAATAATATGCCTCTTGTCCGGTTCAGGTTCATCTTTACTTCCGATGCATCAATGGAATATTCCGGCATATCAATTGATAATTTTTCTATTACCAGATATGACCTGGGATTGACTGCAATTAATTCACCGGTCAATGGGTGTGATATGACACTTCAGAATGTCACAATTACTATTCACAACTACGGGGATACCATATTCGGCGGAGTTCCAGTATCATACTGGCTTGCCGGTGGAAATACCATTACTGATACCATAACAGCCACCATCCTGCCAAATGCAGATTTCACTTATACATTTGCTACCCAGGTTAATCTTACAAGCGTTAACCCGGCAACATTCACCTTAAATGCTTCCGTAAATTACCCAGCCGACCTGATCCTGACCAATAACCAGATTCAGGCTACGATCAGCAATGGAATCACTCCTTCCGTTAATCCGTCGGCTGACAATGTGACCATCTGGTCAAGCGGTACAGCCACTTTGTCGGTAATTAATCCCAGCCCGTATTATACCTACTCATGGTATGATGCAGTCGGCGGAACCGATCTTCACGACGGAACAAGTTTCACTACTCCCGCACTCTTCGATACAACCGTTTATTACCTTGTTGAATCATCAGGCGGCGCATGTCCAAGCAGTTTCGTTCCGGTTACTATATTTACCCAGTATGCGCCATACGATGCAATGGTCTGGAGTATCACATCCCCGGTTTCCGGTCTCAACCTTACATCATCAGAAATTGTAACTGCCAATGTCTATAATAATGGATTGGATACGCTTTACTTGATACCGGTACATTATACCGTCAACGGGGGTACTGCGGTAAATGACATGATTCCGGGACCTTTGGCCCCTGGTCAGCACATCGTATTCACTTTTGCCGTTAATGCCGATTTATCTGTCCCCGGAAATTATCATATCTGTGTTTATACAACTTATCCCAACGACGGAGTTACCGCAAACGATAACCTGTGCATCTACGTTGCACACACTACCTGCAATCCCAGCTATACTTACAATTGTGTTGATGGCGACCAGCTTACTGCCTTCCAGTTGAGCAACCTTAGCCAGACAGGAATACCATGCAACGGCGGTTATATTGATTATTCCGGCGCCACCTGTATTAATATCACGCAGGATTCTATGTATATTGTTTCAGGTATCACCGGTTACTCAGGCGAATATGTGACAATCTGGGTTGATTATAATAATAATTTGACATTTACCGCGGATGAGATTGTAGTCACAAACTGGGAAATTGCATCGGCAGGCCAAAGTGCGTCAAATATTTTCACCATCCCCGAATATTCGCTTGATTCAGTATATACTGCCGGTTCGCACAGGATGAGAGTTGTTGTTAATTGGTTGAGCAGCCCTACTGATCCATGTGGCAGTTATTCATTCGGGCAAACGATGGATTATTGCGTGATTGTAGCGCCTAATTCTGCATTTACTGTTAATCTTACTGCCACCAACCTGAATTGCTGGGGAGCCAGTACCGGCGCTGTTGATCTTAGTATTGTCAATACTTCCGGCGTGTCTCCTTTCACATATTTATGGTCAAACGGCCAGACAACACAGGATCTTACAGGACTTGCGGCGGGTACATATTCGGTGACGGTTACCGATGCTGCGACAAATACAAATACAGCCTCTGTTACTGTTACACAGCCTGGACAGCTATCAACCTCCTTATTCGGAACCGATGTTACCACACTTGGCGGTAATGATGGCACTGTAACCCAGTTAACGATAGGAGGGATTTCACCTTATACCTATCTGTGGGCGCCAGGGGGTCAGACAACAGGAGACCTTACCGGATTGTTCGGAGGTCTTTACCGGGTGACTGTTACTGATGCACATAACTGTACCTTTATTGACAGTATTACGATCAATACTCCGAATCCGTGGAGCCCTGCGCCAACAATTACTACCATGACCCATAACATTCATATTCCAGCCAACGCCCTCATTACACTTGACGGCAATGTGGTGCCTCCCGGAAGCTGGGTAGGCGTATTCTACCACCAGGGCAGCAATTTAGTTTGCGGTGGAGCACATATCTGGAATAATATGGACATTGACCTGACGGCATATGGCAATACTGCCGTTAGCGGACCAGCGAATGGTTTTGCTTCAGGTGAAACATTCTCGTGGAAAGTCTGGGTTCCAAGTCCTGCCGGCGATCATCAGGGAACAGCCACATATATCCAACCGCCCATTTACCTGCAAACAAGCGCCTTCCTCCTGGGAGGACATAGCGGAATCTCTGCACTTGCTGCCATTACCATTCAGTACCAGACCATCAACTTACCTGCCGGATGGGGTATTTGGTCCACTTATATCATACCAAATGATGCAAATCTTAAACATGTTCTCTTATCTATTCAGCCAGTCCCATATGATAATGTTACTCTTGCAAATAATAAAGTGGTTATTGTGAAAGACGAGTTAGGACATGTTTACTGGCCGCAATTTAACCTGTGCACCATTGGTGAATATACCGGCAGCACTCAGAACAATACTAATATCATTTTGGGACAGGGATACCAGATCAAGACAACTCAAGCTACCTCATTTACCGTGGCAGGTCTTGCATGCGTACCTGAACTCAGCCCGATATCATTAAATTCAGGGTGGTTCATTATCGGTTACCTTAGAATGACTCCTGGCCCGATTGTTGGCGCTAATGGTACTGCAATGCTCAGTACCCTAGGTGCATACACAGGTTCAACCACCAATTGTATCACCATTATGAAGGACCAGATAGGACATGTTTACTGGCCTCAATTCAATCTTTGCACCATTGGCGAATATACCGGCAGCACTCAGAATAATACCAATATGGTACCTGGCCAGGGTTACCAGGTCAAGATGTTATGTCCAGGAACTCTTACTTATCTGCCAAATTCCTCCTCAAGCTTAGCCAAATCTGAGGTTATCAGTATTCCACAGCCATACTATTACAGTGATGTGGAAATTACAGGTAATAACATGACATTGGGTATACCGGCTTCATCATGGACAACCAAACCTGTGATCGGCGATGAGATCGGAGTGTTCAATCCAGGCGGTGAATTGTCAGGTTCTTCTGTATATTTCGGAGGAAACACTGAAATAACTATCTGGGGTGATGATATGACTACTCCATACGTTGAAGGTGTTGGTGAAGGACGACCCTTTACTATTAAAATCTGGCATCAGGAAACAAATACTGTTGAAGACCTGGTGGTTGATACCTGGGTGGAAGGATCCGGCATTTTCACCACTGACGGTATCAGTATTGCCGGTAAGTCAACAATTGTTGCATACACATATGCACTCCTGCAAAATAACCCTAACCCATTCAGGGAAAATACCACTATTACATTCAGAGTTCCTGAAGATACACAGGTTTCTATCAGCCTGTACAATGTTCTGGGGGATAAAATTACCGATATTGTTACCGGTTATTATAAAGCCGGAGAATATAAAATTCCGTTCAATGCAACCGGTCTTGCTGCAGGAAGCTATTTTTACAAGATTATTACATCTGGATTTGTAGCAACCAGGCAAATGAATATCAGCAAATAACATCTGGCACCCATTATTGGGGTTTATTAAAAAAGCCTCCGGCATCTCTGCCGGGGGCTTTTTTTGTGATGGGGAGAAGAAGTGACTGAGAGCTGTATTCTAATATGCGTCATTCCGGACTAATCGGGATGCTCAATACCAATTTGATATGCTTACTCTCCCGATTACTGAAAGATTTTTGAGGTTACATTTGATTATATTAAAAAAGACATTACTTTTGCTCCCGATTTGGGAGATTAGCTCAGTTGGTTCAGAGCACCTGCCTTACAAGCAGGGGGTCACTGGTTCGAACCCAGTATCTCCCACCTGATCGTCGCCATGTCACTTCGTCACTCTTTCACCTCGTCACTTATTAAAGTACCTCAGCTACCACAAAAGTGCTTCCCCCGATAAAGATAAAATCATCCTTATCTGCAGCTATCTTAGCAGCCTGGTAGGCTCCGGAGATTCCGGGATATGACTTTCCCTTCAGATGATATGCTGCCGCTTTTTGCTCCAGAATCTTTTCATCCATCGCTCTGGGAATATTTGCACGGGTAAAGTAGTATTCTGCATTTTGTGGAAGCAATTCAAATATTTTATCCACATTCTTGTCATTTACAAAACCGATGATTATGTGAAGTTTTTTATATTTAAGGGTTTCAATTTGTTGAATCACAAGCCTTATCCCTGCTTCATTGTGCCCGGTATCGCAAACTGTCAAGGGCTGATTCCCCAATATCTGCCATCTTCCGAATAAACCAGTCATTTCAACCACATGAGCTATCCCTTCGTATACTGATTTATCTTCTATCCGGAATCCTGATTCCATGAGAAGATGCACTGCCTGCAAAACTGTTAATATGTTTTTTTTCTGATATATTCCTGCCAGCCCCGACTGCAGTTCAGGATAAATTAAGAGCCCGTCCTTCAAAATATCCAGTGATAATGCTTCGGGGGTGGCAATTTTTTCTTTAAATGAAAATGATTGCCCCGCGAAATAAATATCCGCATTTACTTCTTTTGTCTTCCTAATAAAGACTTCATCAGCTCCCGGCTGTGATTCCCCGATGACCACCGGCACTTCCGGCTTAATAATACCGGCTTTTTCAAAAGCTATTTTGTCAATGCTGTCACCCAGCAGGTCTGTATGATCAAGCCCTATATTTGTAATGACAGACAGAACAGGGGTGATAATATTGGTCGAATCAAGCCTGCCGCCAAGCCCGGTTTCAATTACTGCAACATCTACCTTATTGTTTGCGAAATAATCAAACGAAAGTGCAACAGTCATTTCAAAAAAGGAAGGATTTATTTGTTTAAATTCATAAATATTATCTTCTACAAATTTAATAATATAATCTTCACTGATTTTAATACCGTTTATCTTAATTCTCTCCCTGAAATCAGTAAGGTGTGGCGAAGTGTACAAACCTGTTTTATAGCCTGCGGATTGAAGGATTGCAGCCAGAAAATGAGAAACTGATCCTTTCCCGTTAGTTCCGGCAACATGAATTGACCTGAATTTTCTGTGCGGATAATTCAATAATCTGTCTAAATAAACGGTGTTTTTCAAATCAGATTTATAAGCCGCAACACCAACACGCTGGTACATTGGCAGCTGACTAAACAAATAATTTAATGTTTCTAAATAGGTCATTTTTAAATTAATATTAACAATACATGTTGTATATTCGCAGACGCAAATATAAAGAGTTATTGAGATGAAATTTATATGTGTTTTATTTTCAATTATTTCTTATTCTCTGTATTCACAGAGTCTAAATTCTCCCGAAGGAGTCGTATATGAACCTATTTCAAACAGGTATCTTGTAAGTAACGCCGGAACGGGCACAAGCGGGGGAAGTATTGTGGCTTACAACCCGGCAACCCAGAGTCTCTCTGATTTTATCCCGACAGGTGTAAATTCACCAAAAGGTATGTGTATCATAAATGATACTCTTTTTGTCACTGATGTGACATCTGTCAGGGGATTTAATGTCACAACGGGAACCAATGTTTTTAATGTGGATGTTCCTGCTTCAAATTTTTTGCATGATATTACCAACGATAACCAGAACCTGTATTTGAGTGATAATGGCGCAAACAAGATTTTTGTCGTGAAACGATCTACCCAGGAATCTTACGTACTGGCTTCCTCTCCTTTCATTACCAGTCCGGAAGGGCTTTATTACGACATCGACAGCAGCCGTCTTATCCTGGTTTCTTTTATTGCAAATTCTCCGGTTCAGGCAATAAATCCTGTGACCGGGATCGTCTCTACCGTCAGAACCACTTCCATCAATCAGATGGATGGACTGACCATGGACAATGATGGAAATTATTATGCATCATCCTGGAATACCAATAACGTCGTTAAATTTGATCATAATTTTCTGAATGCACCAGTTGAAATAGCAAACAGTTTCAGTGGTCCCGGTGATATTTATTTTAATCCTTACCGGATGGAAATCGCCGTTCCAAACTTTATTAACAATACACTTGACTTTATTTCCATTGTCAACAATATTGCAAGCATATCAAATCCTTACAGCATAAAATTATTTCCCAATCCGACCAACGCTGATTTTTCTTTATCTTACACTCTTAAAAGCCCCGCTACTGTAAAGATTGAATTACTTGATAAAAACGGGAAACATATATCTTCACTGAAAGATGACCAGGAAAAGAGATCTGAGTATAAATTAGAATATAATGCTAAATCCTTAAATCTTTCCAAAGGGGTCTATTTTATCAAGATATCCATTGATGATGAATTGTTTATGAAAAGCCTTGTCATCACTGGCTAGACAGCTGGAATCTCCAGTTTATATTTTTCCAATAGTCCCCGGCATAATCAACACCAACGCGGGGAGTGGTGATAAAGGTTTTACCCGGTATATCATTCTCTTCAATCCATAATCGTGAAGATATTCCAAGATCTTCTCCATAAAAATCTTTCCCGGTTTCCAGCAACTTAGTCACTTTTCCAGGTCCTGTGCATCCTTCCAGCGAACGGATAAGTAATGCCTGCGGATGATCATCCGGGCCTGACACAATATTAAGCATCCAGTACATCCCGTAAACGAGATAAATATATATCACTCCACCGGAATGGAACATGATTTCAGTACGCGGGGTACGACCTTTACTGGCATGGCAAGCCAGGTCCTCATGTCCGCGGTAGGCTTCCACTTCAGTGATTTTTTTCCTCAATATCCTGCCGTCATCAAATTTTCTTACCAGGTATTTCCCCAGGATATCCGGACAGATATCGAGTACATCTCTTTCAAAAAAGCTTTTTGATAACCGGTTGAAACAGGCATTAGGCATTTAGGCACCAGGCATTAGTATCTTATTTCTGATATCTTGACGCGTTTTGGCAAAAAAATACAAAAAACAAATAACAAAAAACAAATAATAAACAATATCAAAATTACAAATACGAAACAAACAGCTTTGAATTTGTCATTTTGTTGATTGATATTTATTTGTGATTTGTTCCGCCACGGCGGATTGAGATTTGTGATTTTTTGTGTGGTGCTGGCTTGTCCAGGTTAGGTAGGACATAGGATATGAGTTATGAGTTATGAGCTATGAGTGATGAGTGATGACTTGGTATCTGGATAGCTTGTGATGACTTATAACTTATGACTTATTACTTATGCCTAATGCCTATTGCCTAATGCCTATTGCCTAATGCCTGATGCCTGTTAATCTTTCAGTTTGGCACAGTAGTATTCCCTGTTCATGCGGGCAATATTGGAGATGGAAATATTCTTCGGGCATTCTACCTCACAGGCGCCGGTATTCGTACAATTTCCGAAACCAAGCTCATCCATCTTTGCCACCATGGATTTTACCCGTCGAGAAGCTTCAGCTTTTCCTTGCGGGAGTAAAGCCAGATGCGATACTTTCGCTGAAACGAACAACATGGCAGAACCGTTCTTGCATGCAGCCACACAAGCACCGCATCCGATACATGCTGCTGCATCCATGGCTTTTTCGGCATCATCTCTGGGCACCAGGATAGCATTTCCATCGGGTACACCTCCGGTACCGACCGAGGTAAAACCTCCTGCCTGTAATATCTTATCAAAAGCATTCCTGTCAACCATCAGGTCCCTGATCACAGGAAAGGCAGCCGACCGCCAGGGTTCAATATAAATTGTATCATTGTTTTTGAACTTACGCATATGAAGCTGGCAGGTGGTAACATCATCATCAGGCCCGTGAGGACGACCATTGATGAACAGACTGCACATCCCGCAGATACCTTCACGGCAATCGTGATCAAATGTGATTGTCTCCCTTTCTTCGGCCACTAATTGCTCATTCAGAATATCGAGCATTTCAAGAAAAGAAGTATCGGAAGATATTCCGGTAATGTTATAACTTTCAAATTTCCCTTTTGATCTGGCATTTTCCTGTCGCCATATTTTTAAAGTAAAATCCATGATGTATCAGAATTTGAATATTAATAAGTTTTTGATTATTAACGTATAATTTAAATTTTTATACCCACCCCTTCGTCCTCTCCCTGCTGGCAGGGAGGGTATTGTCCGCTACGTTATATGTACTAAATTGGCAGAACTCAGTTCCCCTCCTTGCTCGCAGGGAGGGGTCAGGGGTGGGTAAAAAGTAAAATATGGCAAAATTTTAGGTTTTAATAAATTCAAAACTGCTTATGAGACTTGATAAATTTTGAATATATAAAATATATAAATTAATAAATGACTGATTATTTATTCTTTGCTTGTTACTTTTAACTTTCAACTTTATGAACTTTATGAACTCTTTCAGTTTATTTATAACTGCGCTGTGACAGTTTAATATTCTCAAAAACAAGCTCTTCCTTATGAAGTTCGGGGTTGTCATTGTTTCCTTTATATTCCCAGGCAGCTACATAGGCAAAATGTTCGTCGTCTCGTTTTGCTTCACCGTCTTCGGTGGCCGATTCCAATCGGAAATGGCCGCCGCAAGATTCCTGCCTGTTCAGGGCATCAATAGCTATCAGTTCTCCAAGTTCGAGAAAATCAGCTATTTTCACAGCTTTCTCCAGTTCCTGGTTAAGCATTTCATTGGTTCCCACGATTCGGACATTTGACCAGAATTCGTTTCTCAATTCACGGATTGAAGAAACTGCAGTATTCAGGCCTTCGGCATTCCTTCCCATACCAACATAATCCCACATGATTTTTCCAAGCTGTTTATGGAAATGGTCGGGTGATTTTTCCCCTTTGATACTTAGAAGATTTACAAGCTTTTCCTTAATCTGACTTTCTGCTTTATCAAAAGCTTCGTGGTTCACCGATGTTTTTGGGGTCTGAATTTCTTTTGCCAGGTAATCTCCGATAGTATAAGGTAAAATAAAATAGCCATCGGCAAGTCCCTGCATCAATGCTGAAGCTCCAAGCCTGTTGCCTCCGTGATCGGAAAAGTTGGCTTCCCCTAAGGCATATAATCCTGGAATGGTTGTCATCAGGTTATAATCTACCCACAGACCTCCCATGACATAATGCATGGCAGGATAAATGCGCATTGGAGTTTCGTAAGGATTTTCATCAGTGATCTTTTCATACATCTGAAACAGGTTGCCGTATCTTTCTTCGATCACTTTTTTTCCAAGACGTTTGATAGCATCTGCAAAATCAAGATAAACGGCCATTTTGGTATTCCCAACTCCATACCCGGCGTCACAGCGTTCTTTGGCGGCACGTGAAGCAACATCCCTGGGAACCAGGTTCCCGTATGCCGGATACCTTCTTTCAAGGTAGTAATCACGTTCTTCTTCAGGTATATCAAGCGCTTTGCGGGGATCATCCTTTTGTTTCGGCACCCAGATCCTTCCGTCGTTCCTGAGGCTTTCGCTCATGAGAGTAAGCTTTGATTGCTGGTCGCCATGAACAGGTATACAGGTCGGATGAATTTGTGTAAAACATGGATTTGCAAAGAATGCACCTTTTTTATACGCCTGCCAGATTGCGCTTCCATTGGAATTCATGGCATTTGTTGACAGGTAAAACACATTTCCATAACCACCGGAAGCAATTACCACTGCATGAGCGCCATATCTTTCCATCTCACCTGTTACCAGGTTACGTGTGATAATCCCTTTTGCTTTTCCGTCAACCAGCACCACGTCAAGCATTTCACGGCGGGTAAACATTTCCACTGTACCTTCGGCTATCTGGCGGTTGAGTGCACCATAAGCGCCAAGCAATAACTGCTGGCCGGTTTGTCCGCGTGCAAAAAAAGTACGTGATACCAATACTCCGCCGAAAGAACGGTTATCCAGTAACCCGCCATATTCACGTGCAAAAGGAACACCCTGTGCCACGCACTGATCAATGATGGAACTGCTTACCTCAGCCAGCCGGTAAACATTGCCTTCGCGGGAACGGTAGTCGCCACCCTTAATGGTATCGTAGAAAAGACGGTAAACACTGTCATTATCATTGCGGTAATTCTTGGCAGCATTGATACCTCCCTGGGCAGCGATGCTATGGGCACGCCGCGGACTGTCCTGGATACAGAAGCATTTAACCTTGTAACCCAGTTCACCAAGGCTTGCCGCGGCTGATGCGCCTGCAAGACCAGTTCCAATCACGATAATTTCCAGCTTCATCTTATTAGCCGGACTGACAACACTAATTGCCGATTTATGCCGTGACCATTTCTCTTCAAGTGGCCCGGCAGGTATTTTGGAATTTAAAATACTCATATGTGATTTAGTTCGATTGACCAGATATTAAAAAATATAAAGGGATCACTGAAAACCCAATGGCAATAATATAGGCATAAACAGTACCGATGATCTCGAGCCTGTGGCGCCAAATATCGTTGTTCCATCCAAGGGTCTGAAATAATGACCAAAAGGCATGTGTGAGATGTAAACCAAGAAAAACAGCACCGGCCATGTAGAGCAGATCAAACCACCACCACCTGATGAACAGGCCGCTAACCAGACTGTACGTGTCGTCAATCTTTCCATTACCGTAGTTAACCGTTGGCATTTCACCGAACTTCAGCTTCCAGTAAAAATTAGCAATATGAATGACCAGGAAAATAAGAATTACGGCGCCTAAAATGTACATGTTACGTGAAGCCCAGGTACTGCTTTCTTTCTGGTTTACCTTGTAATACTTTACTGGCCTGGCACGCATGTTCATTAATGTGAGTAAGGATGCATAGAAAATGTGGATAATAAACCCGATTGCCAGCAGCGGTTCAATGATCCTAATCACTGGATTGGTGGCCATAAAATGAGCGGCAACATTGAACATCATCCCGTCATTGGCCAGTAATAAAGAATTTACGGTAAGATGAACCAGAAGAAAAATAACCAGGAACAATCCTGATATACTCATTATTAATTTTTGTCCTATGGAGGCAGAAAAAATGTTACTCATAAAATTTTCTCTTAATGATATTGTATATTGTTATTCTCAGAGTACTTTTGTCGTTTCGGGGTTCAAAAATAGCTATATTTGTTTTGCCGGGCCGATGTTAGCTAACATAAACATCTATTTAGAGTCTGTCTATAATATTCAATATTTTGATTGACGAATATCGATTAACGATTTTAGATTTTTGATGTTATCATTAAATCAGATGATTACACATACTTCATAAATCCTAAATCGTTAATCCTTGTTCTTAAATCAAAAAAGTACTGACTTTATTGACAAACACTATTTAAAATAATTCTTAATTATGAGATATCAGAAAATTACCTCAGACTTTTTCAGGAATAACAGGGACAGGCTTACCTCAAAATTAAAACCGGATTCGGTAGCCATAGTGACTTCAAATGATCAGATGCCGCGCAGCGGTGACCAGAATTTTCCATTCAGGCAGAATTCCGATCTGTTCTATCTGACCGGCATTGATCAGGAAAAAACTATTCTATGTTTGTTCCCTGCCCATCCCCTGCCGGCGAACCGTGAGATACTGTTTACCATCCGTCCCGATGAACTGATGGAAACATGGGAAGGGCACAAGCTAACTAAAGATGAAATAACCGCCATTTCAGGCATAACCACTATCAAATACCTCGATGAGTTTAATTCACTGCTTCCTGACCTGGTATTACGGGCTGAGAATATTTACCTGGGACTGAACGAGAATATGAGGTATACTACTGATGTTCCTTACAGGGCCATGCGTTTTGCACATCAGATCAGGCAGGATTATCCCCTTCACAATTTTGAAAGACTTAGTCCTCTGATCACTGAAATGAGGCTGGTCAAGCAGCCGGAGGAACTGCAGGTAATCAGAAAAGCCTGTGATATTACGGGTCAGGCATTCGGAAGAGTGCTGAAAAATATCAGGCCGGGGATGATTGAATATGAAGCGGAAGCAGAAATCACCCACGAATATATCAGGAACGGAGCAAACGGGCATTCATTCTCTCCTATTGTCGCAACAGGGGCCAGTGCCTGCACCCTGCATTATGAAACAAATGCCAACATGATGAATGACGGAGACCTTGTATTGATAGATTTCGGAGCCGAATATGGGAATTATGCTGCAGACTGTTCCCGGACCATTCCCGTTAACGGGACATATTCAGCCCGTCAACGCCAGTGCTATGAGGCAGTGCTGAGAGTTTTCAGGCAGGCGGTAAAATTATTCGTACCAGGCACCACCATTGACGAATTGCATAAAAAGGTATGCCGGCTGATGGAACAGGAGATGATTGGGCTTGGATTGTTCACTGCTGCAGATTTAGAAAAACAAGATATAAACTCACCCCTGTTTTTCAGGTATTTCATGCATGGTACTACACATTTCATGGGCCTTGATGTTCACGATGTGGGCCACCGCCAGGTTATTTTCAAAAAAGGTATGGTACTTACCTGCGAACCCGGTTTATATATCAAAGATGAAGGCATCGGAATCCGTCTTGAAAATGATATATTAGTGGATGACCAGCCCGTCGACCTGATGAGCCACATACCCATTGAACCAGACGAGATAGAACAATTGATGAAAAACAGGCTGTAGGCCTTTAGACTGCAAACTGTTAGTATCTTATTTCTGAAATCTTGACGCGTTTTGGCAAAAAATTCCAAAAAACAAATAACAATCAACAAATAATAAACAATATCAAATCTCAAATACGAAACAAACTAATTTGAATTTGTAATTTTGTTGAATGAAATTTATTTGTGATTTGTATTTTGAGATTTGTGATTTATTGTTTGTTTCTGGCTTGTCCAGGTTAGGCAATAGCTAGTGGGCAGCAGGCATAAGTTGTCAAAATTCGTAAATCGTTCCGCCTCCGGCGGATTGTAATTTGTCCTTCTTTCTGACCTCGTAGAGGTCACATGTTTGTAGCCCGGGCTTTGCCCGGGGTCAATGTACCCGCCCCCTTGGTTTCCGGCTTCGCATGTTTGATTTTGTTCTGAAACAACCATCATACAGCGAAGCCGGCGCAAATGGAACAAATTGTCCAATTCCATAAAAGTTAAATAAGCCATTATATTCCGATTTCAGGGCTAAAGCTCGGAATGTACCGTCATTCCTTCGACTCCGTCCTGAAGGCCAGGGTTAACATTTCATACAGTAAATCTGGTTAATACACATTTTGATTCATGGCATCAATTAACCCCTTGCTGTACTGCCGACCCCGTAGGGGTCACATCTTTGTAGCCCCGGGCTCCAGCCCGGGGTTAACATGCCCTACCCCCTTTGTTTTCCGGCTTCGCATGTTTGATTTTTTTTTGAAACAACCATCATACAGCGAAGCCGGCGCAACCAAAATATATTAATCCAAAATTTATTTATTATTAAAATATTGTTTAATCCACAATATATCATTTGATTATATTCGTAAATCGTAATTCGTAATTCTAAAATTAATATAATAACACGGTTGAAAACAAAAAAGGCCGTCCATTACCGGGCAGCCTTTTTCATTACCGGATATACGTTCTATTGTTTGACCACTGTTCTGGTGATAATCTGTTTGTTTCCGTTTATGACCCTTAAAAGATAAATACCTGCAGGCCATGTTGACGAATTAACTGAATTGCTGACATCTGAAGTTTTGGCACTGTAGATCATTTGACCGGTTGAATTGAATATCAGGATATCAGCTTTTGAAACACCGGGAAGATTCAGGCTAAACGAACCTGTGAACGGATTCGGATAAATACTTATGTCAGACGGTTTGACCAAATCAACTCCGAGGTGGCTGGTAATATTAATATAGGTTGAATAAGTGTCTGATGATTTGTTGCAATTGATCACAAGAACTACCATGTATGTTCCCCAACTGCCGAAAACATATGTAACAGGGAAGGTAACAGTTGTTCCATTGCCGGTAAATACCCAGGTCACAGTAACAACATTTCCCTGGACACTCAGGGCAGCAACATAGAAAGAATCAACCGTAAAATTCAGGCAGGAATCGATCGGGTTAGTCAGCAGGGTATCGATCGGAACGATCTGGGTAGGTTCCAGTATCTGGAATGTGTAACTATAAGGAGGGCACAAAGAATCGTTCTGGGCAATAGATACTGTGTAAATTCCCGAAGTCAGACCGTAAATATCTTCCGTAGTGGCGCCGTTGCTCCAACTGAAAATATATGGTGTATAATAACCGGTAACTGTCAGGTCGATAAAACCGTCATTTCCACCGATAACAGTAACATCAGATATATTTGAATTTACATTCAGGAAGCAGTTATTCGGAACAGTATCGCCAACTGTCAGAAAATAGCACTGGGTATCGCCGCAACTGTCGTCGGTGGCAATGGTCAGGCAAACATCATATGTGCCGTTACCCGGGAATGTAAAGCTCAAATTTTGCTGATTGGAGGTCAGTAATGTATTTTGCAGGTAGTCATAAATTGTCCAGTTCCAGGAAGTAATGGTTGCTCCTGAAGCAGGATTACCAACCGTTGACAGATCAGTAAAAGAATAAGTATTCAGCAGACCATTATTCTGGTACATAAAATCTGCATTACAGGTCATAGGTGGATTATTCAGATAAACAGAATCACATACGGTACTTTGACAACCGTTACTTGTTGAAATGGTCAGACAAACCGTAGCCGAAGCTGAAGAGTTTAAAATCTGGAAAACCGGATTTGTAACAGTATCGGTGTAAATGGCACCTCCGCATGTCACTGTCCAGTTCCAGGCAGTTACATTGATCAATGAAGAATCAGTAACATAAGAATTGTCATAAAGAGACAGCAAGCTTTGGCCGTCATAGTTATAAGTAAAGAAAGCCTGGCACTGTGACTGTGAGAACACGGCCTGAACAGCCAGGATTAAAACTAAAGTTTGTATAATTTTTTTCATAATCAATTATTTTATAGGTTACAAATATAATGTTTTTTGTTTATAGACTGTTGAAATTAATATTTGGTTGCTTGTGAAAAATAACCCCTCCTCTGCCAGTGGCGGACTCCCCTACCCTTCGACTACGGCTCAGGGAATAGGGGAGGCTAAAACCCGCGACCATCTCAAAGCCCTCCTGGTTACTGAGCGGAGTCGAAGTATAGGAGGATTTGGGAGGTTAAAAAATATAAATCACTGCAAGATGTATTGTTCTATTGTTTCACCACAATCCTGGTGACAAGCTGTTTGTTTCCGTTTGTTACCCTTACGAAGTACATACCTGCAGGCCAATGTGAAGCATTAACCTGATTTCTCATATTCGCTGTTCTGACACTGTATATCAATTGACCGGTTGAATTGAATATCCTGATCTCAGCATTTGAAACATCCGGAATATTCAGGTTAAACGAACCCGTGAACGGGTCTGGATAAGTATTGATCTCAGCCAGGTCAGGGTTATCAATTCCAAGATGGCTGGTGATATTAATATATGTAGTATAGGTTTCAGATGACTTGCCACAAATGATCTGAAGAACTACCATGTATGGCCCATAATTACTGAAAACGTATGTAACAGGGAAGGTAACTGTCATGCCACTTCCCGTCAATATCCATATAACAGTTACAACACTGCCCTGAACACTAATTGAGGCAACAGAAAAAGAATCGACTGTAAAATTCAGGCAGCTATCGATTGGAATGGCCATCAATGTATCAATCGGCACATTCTGGAAGGGTTCCAGTATTTGGAATGTACAATTAATCGGAGGGCAGACGGAATCGTTTTGCCCAATCGTTACGGTATAATATCCGGAAGTAAGTCCGTAAATATCTTCTGTAATTTCTCCATTACTCCAATTGAAAATAAAAGGAGTATTGGCACCCATTACAGTCAGGTCAATAAAACCGTCATTTCCACCGATAACCGTAACATTAGAAATGTTTGGAAACACATCCAGATTACACAGCATTGAATCATTTAGATTAATGCTATGGCACTGTGTATCAGTGCAACCGATGTCGGTATTTATCGTAAGGCATACATGATAATAGCCTATGCCTGGAAATGTAAAAGCAGGATTTTGAATGGTCGAGGTGAATAATGTATTCTGCAGGTTATCAGTAATGATCCAGCTCCATGAGGTAATACTTGCCCCTGATGCAGGGTTACCGGCAGAAGAATAGTCGGATAAAGTATAATTATATAAGATACCATTCGGCTGCCAGGAAAATTCCGCATGACAGCTTATTACATACGGAATTATGTAAATAGATGTATCACATAAGGTACTAGTGCAACCATCGCTTGTCGAAATGGTCAGACAGGCTGTTAACAGGCCTGCATAGTTGCCAACCTGGACAACAGGATTTGCAGTATTATAAGTATAACTTACACCTCCAAAATCTGCTGTCCAACTCCAGGCAGTAACATTGATCGTTGATGAATCCGTGTTATACGAAGCATCATTAAGGGACAAAAGGCTTACGCCGTTATAGTAATATGTAAAATATGCCTGACACTGTGCCTGTGAAAACACAGCCTGCGTAGCCAGGATAAAAACTAAAGTTTGTAGAATCTTTTTCATAATAAATTATTTTAATTACAAATATATTATTTTCTAATGATTATATGTAATTTATTTATTCTTTGCATAAGATTATTAAGGCAATAGCTGGAAAAAAGAATTAACTTTTCGGTAAGTCTTAATTACCCTCAAATTTTAAAAAAATATTCTTCCTGAAAAAGTCCGTAGGACTTAAATCTTAATAGCCCCGGGCGAAACCCGGGATGCACATGTAACGAATAACCCCATCTGAACCGCTGACCCTGAAAGGGTCTAATATCAATAGCCCCGGGCGATGCCCGGGGTTAACGAGCCCCCTCTCCCATATTTTCCGGCTTCGCATGTTTGATTTTGTTTTGAAACAACCAGCTTTCAGCGAAGCCGACGCTACCAAAATAATTATTATTCAACCCTTTCAGGGATAACTATTCCTTATTTCTCAAAATTCATTTAATTGGGTGGATAAGTAAGCGTACAGGTAGATGCTACCTTGATCTGATATCCTTTACCCGGCTGCATATTGACTATGTTGTTAACCCCATATTGTGGCCAATAAACATTTCCATCTCCGTCTTTCATGATAGATAATGCAGAAACTATCTGGCTCATCATGGTAACAACAAGTGCAGGGGATTGACGAAGATAACCCAATATACTCCAACCGGAAGGGATATTTATCGGATTGGTCTCTGGTACAATTGCATGGCCGGTTATTGTTAGAAACTGTGCTGTTAGCATTCTTACCTGGTATCCTTTTCCTATCTGCATATCTCCGATATTATTTACATTATAGGCTGGCCAGTATGGATTTCCCAAGCCATCCTTGACAATGGAAACCTGAGAAACAATCTGGGCAAAAATATAATTAACACCAGGCAATGAAGGATTAATGAATGTTGAAAAAATACTCCATCCTTGTGGTATATTAATTTGTTGCTGCTCTGCGGTGTCAACAGTATATTCTTCAATTACTGTGCAATTATGATTATCGGTTACTGTCACATTGTATGTACCCGGTAACAGACCAGTAACCGATCCGGAAGTTTCACCGGTTGACCATAACATGGTATATGGAGTTGTTCCTCCTGAAATGTCAAGAAAAGCAGACCCATTATCACATGAAGTACATCCGGAATTTTGTACTAAAACATTAACTATTAGCTCATCGGGATGAGTTACATTATAAGTTCCCGTTATTGTATCCGGCAGCATTGAATAATAACCAGTCAAAGAATTCAGTACACCTATGGTATTTTCTATGAAGTATCCCTGATTGGTTATGGCTGGAGGATTCAATGGTGCATAGGAAGCAGTCATATTTACTACTATTCCGTTTGAGCCATTGGTTATATGCCAGACTTTCCAATTAATAGGTTCATTGTTAATAAATCCATCTTTAAAAGGCGTATCGGGATAATCGCGAAATGCAGGAACTGCAGTATTGTATCCACCACACCCAAATCCGCCTGTCGAAGTGGTATAAAATACTCCGATATAATCCCCTGTACTTGCAGGTAAACCATTAATTAATACAGTTCCTGCCTGTATAAGGAAATTGTCACACCAATAAGCTCCTGAATTGAAAAAACTCCAGTTAAAAGCATTGGGTACAGGATTGTACGAATCGGTAATTGTAACCGTATATGAACCTGGTGCAAGATCAGTAAGGTCCTGTATCGTGGCAGAATTGCTCCATAAATAAGTGTATGGTGTCACTCCACCTGTGACCGTCAGGTCAATTGATCCATCGGTTGAAAGATAGCAACTTGAGTTTGTAATTGCTGTGGAGATATTTAACTGTGTATATCCTGAATTTATTAACAACAAGAACATTGCCAGTAAAAGGGAAATTCTGAAAATTATATGTTTCATAAGGTGATCAATTTTTTTCACACGGAAAATGACGATTCGGGTTTGATTTTTTATATGCTTAAATTTAATTAATTCGGTGGATAAGTCAGCGTACAGGCCGATGTTACCTTGATCTGGTAACCCTGGCCGGGTATCATATTGACGATATTATCAACTCCGAATTGTGGCCAGTAAACATGACCTTCTCCATTTTTCACAATAATAATATTCGATACGATAGGACTCATCAGGGTAATAACTAATGCAGGAGAGTTACGCAAATAACCCAGAATACTCCATCCTGAAGGAATATTTACCGGTGATGTCTCAGGAATTACTGCTATGCCCGTTACCGTTAACGTTTGTGCTGAAAGCATTTTTAACTGGTATCCTTTACCAGTTTGCATATTCCCTATATTATTTAGTCCAAAGGACGGCCAGTAAACTGACCCGTTGCCATCCTTGACAATAATCAGTTGTGAAACAACCTGGGCAAAGACATCACTAATGTTTGGCATAGTTGGATTTATATAGGTCGAAATGATACTCCAGCCCGTTGGAAGATTTATTTGTTGTTGTTCAGTATATACAAGACTTAACAATGAACTTATACCATTAATCGCAAAATTCCCCTGATCGGGAAATGCCATATTATAAGTTGGAATACATATATAATCCGTATCCGTGAAGGGATCAAAAACTATCCAGGTAAATGCTTCCCCAATACTGAATCCATCTTTTACCACAGTAGAAAGATCATCTGCCCATGCAGCAATTACATGTGCAGATCCATTTGCAGAATATTCAAAGTATCCACCACAATAATACTGACCGGCAGATTCATAGAATACTCCAATATAGTTATAATTTTGAATCGTATTCCCATTAATGGTAGTATTTACGGGTATCAGTATTGTATGGTTATACCCTGTATTTGTATATGACCAACCGGGTGCCGGCATACTGTCAATACTCATTGAACCGGTTTCAGAACATCCTATATAATCAAATACGGTAACATGGTAGGTTCCGCCTGTTAACTGCGGAATATTTTGTGTTGTGCAATTATTTGACCAGATATAATAATAGGGGCTGGTACCACCGGTAACAGTTAAATTAAAAGAACATGGTATTGTGTCCCCCGCACAATAAATTGAATCAAAATTTAATTGTAATGCAGACTCTTCTGTAATTTTGATAATTGACATTACCGAAGTACCGAGCGAATCAGTGACTGTTATATAATAAGTGCCGTCCGACAAACTATCAATATCTTCCGTGGTGGCGCCGTTGCTCCATAAATAGGAGAAAGGGCTGATACCACCATTTACTGCTATATCAATATTTCCCGTTGTACCATTGCAGAAAGTCAATGGGCTTAATATTCCAATTGATAAAGAGGAACTGAGGATATTCGTCAACGGCCTGACCCAAATGCCGGCATTCAAGGTTGAAGCATAAATACTTGAATTATTTATTTCTAATGAGCTGATATTGGATCCTGTCATTCCTGTACTGACTGAAGTCCAGTTCTGACCATTGTCTGATGATAAATAAACCCCGTTACTTTGCAATCCGGCAAATATATATGAACCATACACTTCAAAACAGGTCAGGGATTGATAAGAATTTGGAGCGGGGAGTCCTGAATTATATGGAATCCAGCTTTGCCCTTCATTCCATGAATGATAAAAGAAATTATTTTGTGATCCGGCAAATACTGAAGATCCGAGTTTTCCAAAGGATTTAACATAGTATCCGGAGCTTAATCCGGTATTTACTAATGTCCAGGATGATCCGTAATTAGTTGATTTATAAACTCCATTTCCACTGACAAATAAATCTGAATTGACCATTTCCATCGCTTTAATCCCAAGTTGGTTTAACCCGATGTTACAGGCCGACCAGGTTTGTCCGCTGTCAGACGACCTGAAAATCCCATGTGAATTATCCGAAGCAAAAATCCATGACCCCGATACGACCAATCCTGTAACATTAGTCATATTTGGTATGCCTTCATTTAAACAGGTCCAGTTTAAGGCGTTATTTACACTTTTATATATCTTTCCTCCGGCTGTACTGACATATATGTCGCTCCCTGCGAGTCTGATTTTGGAAATATTATAATTTGTAATCCCGTTGTTTCGTACTTCCCAGGTTTGTCCTGTATCAGGTGAATAATAGAAACCAAATGGGGTACCGGCATAAATATCCTGGTTATTTACGCTTATAGTATTAAAAATTTTAAACTTTATACCCGTATTTGACGCTATCCAGTTCTGAGCGGTGTCTGTTGATTTATAAACACCGTGATAATATGTACCTGCGTATGAGTTTGTCCCGTCAAATAACAAGGTATGTACATTGGGATAGTCCAGCCCGTTATTCATCTGGGTCCAGCTTAGGCCATCATCTGAAGAAACAAATATTCCATGTTTCATGGTTCCCACATAAATACTGCTGTCATGATAAGATAATGCAGACGCGCTATCCAGATTTGTTCCATTATTAATGGAGTACCAGTTCTGGCCAAGATCCGGTGACTTGTATACACCGGAATCAGTCCCTGCATACAGATCATTACTGTGTGCCATCAGAGAATAGATATGGTAGTTGGTAAGTCCTGTATTAATGGATATCCAGGTTTGTCCGTTATCAGATGATTTATATATTCCACTCGAGCCATGGCCTGCAACGAGGATAGTGTCAATAATGGTTATGCAGGTGATATCCATGTTGCCCAGACCATTATTAACAGCAGTCCAGTTCAGGCCATTATTGACGGATTTATATATTCCCATACCGCTGGAACTGAGAAAAAGACAGGAACCAGACTGAACAATTGCGGTAATGGGAGTAACGTTACCATTTGGAACATTATTTATTACTGTCCAGTTTTGTCCGTTATCAGTTGAAATATACAAATTACATGCAGGCCATGCACTATTCGTTGCCTGAATGGATGCTCCTGCAAAAATATTATTTCCGCTGATGTACAGACAATAAACAGAAGTACCCGTGAAAGTACTGACGGATGTCCAGGTTTGGCCGCTGTCCGCCGAAACATATAACCCGCTTCCGTTTGTCCCGGCATAAATAATACTGCCCTGTGACGCCATGCAAAAAATTTCACCACCCTCCGGAAGGGCTGATTGCTGCCATTGGGCATTAGCAATAAGAATGGTACAAAGAGAAATAAAAACAGTTAAGAATATTTGTGGTTTCATAAAAGTAATTTTAATAAAAAGCGAGATATTCTTATTAATCCAGAATTGAATCTACTGAGAAAGTCCGCAGGATTTAAATCTTAATAACCCCGGGCGAAACCCGGGGTCAAATGAATCCTCCCCTATGTTTTCCGGCTTCGCATGTTTGATTTTGTTTTGAAACAACCATCATACAGCGAAGCCGGCGCAACAAAAATAAATATTATTCAACCCTTTCAGGGTTACCGTTAAACAACCTTCATACTACCCTGCACTCCGTACAGGGCTATTCATATTCAATCCCTTCGGGATTTATATACTGGCTTATGGTTCTATTGTTTCACCACAATCCTGGTAACAATCTGTTTGTTTCCGTTTGTTACCCTAACGAAGTACATACCTGCAGGCCATTGTGAAGCATTCACCTGATTACTCATGTTCGCCGATCTGACGCTGTATATCATTTGACCCGTTGAATTGAATATCCTGATCTCAGCGTTTGAAACATCCGGAATATTCAGTTTAAACGAACCTGTGAACGGGTTTGGATAAATGAGAAGATCAGCCTGATTGCCGGCATCAACTCCGAGGTGACTGGCAATGTTAATATAGGTCATATAAGTGTCGGACGATTTATTACAATTGATCACAAGAACTACCAGGTAGGTTCCCCAATCGCCGAAAACATAAGTTACCGGGAAAGTCGCAGTCATCGAATTACCTGTGAGTACCCAGGTAACGGTGACAAGATTGCCCTGGACGCTCAGTCCTTCAACATAGAAAGAATCGACCGGAAAATTCAGGCAGGTATCAATCGGGTTTGTAAACAGGGTATCGAGAGGAATATTCTGGTAAGGTTCCAGAATATGAAATGTATAATTAACCGGTTGGCACAGGGAATCAGTTTGTCCGATCGTCACGGTATATAAGCCGGAAGAAAGTCCGTAAATATCTTCCGTGGTTGAGCCATTGCTCCAGCTGAAATAAAACGGCGGATTACCCCCTGTCACTGTCAGGTCGATAAAACCATCATCAGCACCGATAACCGTGACACCGGAAATAACGGAAGTCACATTAATATTGCAGCCATTCGAAAATAATGTATCAGCAACACTTGAACAGCCGTTACTGTCGGTAATGGTGACAGAATATGTTCCAAATGCTGAAACTATAATATGCTGAGTTGTCTCTCCGGTTGACCAGTTAAATGTGACAGGCGGAATTCCGCCGGTGTAGGAGGCTACAAGAGTATCCGAACCGTTAACATTTATCCCTGCCTGCAACTGGGCGGGTTGTGTTACATGAATGATCTGGACATTCTCAGCGCCTGCAGCATCACTGACGGTCACATGATACATACCCGCTGCCAGGCCTGCGATATGATCTGTTGTTGCACCTGTGGACCACAAATATGTATAGGGTGACATTCCGCCGTTGACTGTCAGTTGAATCTGTCCGTCACTTAAACCGTAACATGTGACATTAACTGATGTATAAGAAATCTGCAAAACTGAAACAACAGAAGCAGAATCAATGATTGTACATGATTGGGAATCGGTCACGGTAAGGTAATAAATACCATCATTAGTTACAGTGATATTACCGTCTGTTGCTCCATTCGACCAGAGATAAGTGTAAGGAGGTGTGCCACCGGTAGTGGTTGAGTTTAGATCATAATAACCAGTTACAGTAATTCCTGAATTCATTGCAGGTGGCTGGCTGATCACAAAACCTTCAATGACGGCTGCTCCAATAAAGCCGCTGACAGTCACATCATATGTTCCAGCTGCCAATCCTGTTACACTTTCGGTTGTGGCCCCGGTTGACCAAAAATATGAATAGGGTGTCTGGTCACCGGTAACCGTAAGCTGAATCTGCCCGTTACCGGAACCATTACATGTGGCATTGGTTACCGTTCCGGTGATTTGTAATGGCCCAAAAACAATTGCAGTTACAATTATTGAACATAAATGAGCATCGGTCACCGTTAAGTAATAAGTATCCGGATTAGTTACAGTTATATTACTTGTTGTAGCCCCGGTTGACCAGAGATAAGTATAAGGAGGTGTTCCACCTGAAGTGTTCGGATTCAGGTTATAAGAACTTGTTATGATATTTACTGAATTCAATGCAGAGGGTTGGGTAATCACATAACCCTCAATAGCAGGTGTCCCTGAAATGTCAGTCACAGTAACATGGTAGGCTCCCGCTGCTAATCCTGTGACAACGGCAGTTGTAGCGCCGGACGACCAAAGATATGAATAGGGTGTCTGTCCACCTGTCACAGTCAGTGAAACAGATCCGTCGTTCCCATTATGACATGACACGTTGGTACTTATATAATTCACCGTAAGTGGTGGAATTAGGTTACTCAGGCTGGTAAGGCCGCTCATCCCATTTGTGACATAAAATCCCTGGTTGGGCATAGTTATTATATACATAGGATTTGCATTATATTCTGAATTGGTTGTAATATCCCAGATTTTCCATTGGAAAGCTTCATTGGATGCAAACCCGTCTTTGGCAGGAGTCATAGGATCGTCGCCCCAAGCTGTTAATGCGCAAGTAATACCTGACCAGGTTACATATCCACCACAGGCAATCCCGCCGGCAGGCAGGCTGTAAAATACTCCAATGTAACTTCCGTTAGCTAATGGAATTCCATTAATATACACCGTATTAGAGGGAATAATAATACTATGGTTTACACCGGTATTGACATATGTCCAGGAAATTGTCCCGGTCACTAGTTCGGACGCAGTTATGATACATGAGTGTGAATCGGTGACTGTAAGTGAATAAACACCTGTGTTTGCAACAGTGATATTATCTGTTGTGGCGCCGGTTGACCAGAGGTAATCATATGGAGAAGTTCCTCCAATGGGAGTTGAGTTTATTAAATATGAACCTGAATTGGTGGTATAGGTAATATTTACCATCAAATATGCGGGACAGGTAACATGTGGCTGGTCAATAATTACCTGGCCATCGGCAGAAGTCACAGTTACATGATATGTCCCTGAAGGAATCCCAGTGATTGCAGATGTGGTAGCGCTGTTTGACCAATGATATACATAAGGTGCGAGTCCTCCGCTTACAGTTAAGTGAATCTGGCCATCGCTGGAACCGTTACAGGAAGCATTTGTGATGGTATGGCTGACTTGTAACAGTGAATAAACAACCTTCGAAGTAATGGCAGTACATGAATTGTTATCTGTCACTGTAAGTGAATAAGTTCCGGAAACGGTTGTGGTAATAGATTCTGTTGTGGCTCCGTTTGACCAGTTGAATGAATATGGACTTATACCGCCGTTAATTGTAGTAGTGAGAGTATAAATACCGGCAGCATAAGAACTGGTTATCGTCACTGACATTGAAATTACTGTAGCCTGGTTTGTGATTGTCTGGTTATCTGCAGAAGTCACAGTAAACTGGTATGTCCCTGCAGAAAGTCCTGTTATAACTGATATAGTGGCATTGTTTGACCAGAGATATGTATAAGGAGTAATACCACCGGTAACTGTAAGCTGGATTTGTCCGTCACCGGAGCCACTACACGATGTATTAGTTACAGTTTGATTGACTTGTAATGGTTGTATGGTGGTAACGGTGTCAATAATCGTACAAGTGTGGGCATCAGTCACTGTAAGGTAATAAATATCCAGATTGGTCACGGTAATATTTCCGGTTGTTGCCCCGTTCGACCAAAGATAAGTATAAGGCTGTGTACCACCTGTGGTAGTCGAGTTCAGATTATAAGAACCCGTGACAGAAATTCCTGAATTCAGCGAACCCGGCTGATGGATCAAAAAACCCTCAAAATAAGGTATCCCCGAAATATCACTCACTGTAACAAGGTAGTTTCCGGATGCTAAACCTGTTGCAACTGCAGTGGTTTGACCATTCGACCAAAGATACGAATAGGGTGTCTGGCCGCCACTGACGGTTAATGAGACAGAACCGTCATTCCCGTTATAACACGTAACGTCGCTAATATAATAATTCACCGTAAATAATGGATTCTGGTTACTCAGGCTGGTCAGACCACTCAATCCGTTTATGGCAAAAAATCCCTGATTGGGCTGGTTTGTCATGTAAGAAGGATAGGCATCATATTCGGTACTTGTTGAAATATCCCATATCTTCCACTGAAAGGCTTCATTGGTCGAAAACCCATCTTTGGCAGGAGTCATCGGATCGTCGCCCCAGGCTGCTAAAGCGTTGGCATTTCCTGTCCAGACGATATATCCGCCACAGGCAATTCCACCAGCCGGCAAACTGTAAAAAACCCCGATATAGCTTCCGATTGATAATGGATTTCCATTTACATAAACTGTATTAGCAGGTATAAAAATTTCGTGGGCGCCAGTATAGATATTACACGTCCAGGGACTTGGCTGGGTGGCGAATATTGTATCTTTCTTAAAACATGAATGAGAATCAGTGACGGTGAGTTTATAAGTACCTGGCGAACTCACAGTAATATCTTCGGCTGTGGCTCCATTCGACCAGAGATAAAAATAAGGAGATGTACCTCCGGTTGCTGTGGAATTCAGAAAATATGAATTGCTGACTGCTGTATTTGTAATGCTCAACTGCAATGCCGAAGGTGAAGTAATACTGGCCTGGTCTGTTATTGTCTGGTTATCTGCAGAATGCACAGTTACATTATATGTCCCCGCTGCAAGCCCTGTGATTGCTGATGTTGTGGCATTATTCGACCAATGATATGTATAAGGCGTCAGTCCTCCGCTTACAGTTAACTGAACCTGGCCATCGTTGGAGCCATTACAGGAGATGCTAATTATTGTATGACTGACTTGTAAAGTTGCATAAACCGTCTTTGAAGCAGTAACCATACATGAGTTAATATCAGTCACAGTAAGATAATAAGTTCCCGGAACGGTTGTAGTGATACCAACTGTTGTAGCTCCATTCGACCAGTTATATGAATAAGGACTTGTACCTCCGGTTATGGTAGAATTGAAAGTATATGTACCGGAAGTATATGAACTGGTTACCGAAACAGAAAGTGTAGTTGCCGTGGCATAATCTGTAATAGTCTGGTTATCTGCAGATGTCACAGTTACATGGTATGTCCCTGCCGTAAGCCCCGTTATTGTTGATGTTGTGGCGTTGTTAGACCAATGGTAGATATAAGGCGTCAATCCTCCGGTAACATTTAGCTGAATAATACCTGTTCCGGTCCCGGGACAATCATACGATATGATATGACTGACCTGTAACGAAAGATAAGCGTAAGCAGATAAAGTATTTGTACATGAATTGGAATCAGTCACTGTCAGGGAATATGTTCCCGGAACCGTCGTGGTAATATCTTCTGTGGTGGCTCCGTTTGACCAGATAAATGAATATGGAGTTGTACCACCGGTAATGGTAGCATTGAGAGTATATGTACCGGCAGCATACGAACTGGTCACCGAAACTGTCAATGAAGTAACTGTTGCTACGTCAGATATTGTCTGACCATCTGTTGAAGTCACAGTTACATGATATGTCCCTGCCGTAAGCCCCGTTATTGTTGATGTTGTGGCATTGTTCGACCATAAATATGTATATGGAGTAATACCTCCTGTAACGGTCAACTGTATCTGACCGGTAGCTGAACCACTGCATGTATTCACAACAGTGTGGCTGACCTGTATTGGCGGGGCGCTTACCGTAAAGGATGCCGAAGCTGCACAGCCATTTGAATTGGTCACCGTAAGTGAATAAGTCCCCGGATCGGTGACTGTAATACTGTCGGTCACTGCCCCGTTTGACCAGGCATACGTACTGGAAGTGTTACCTCCCATTGCCCAAAGGTGGTGTGTATTACCGGTTGTTGTATCTGATATGCTAATATTCATCGTAGAATTCAAAGCATTTACATAAGCTGCCTGAACCTGAGCGGTTCCGCTGAAATCGGTGATAGTAACAATATAAATCCCTGCCTGCAGGTTCTGGTTATTGGATGATGTGCCCGAATTGGACCACAGGTAGGCATAGGGACTTTGTCCGCCTGTTGCCGACAACTGAACAGCGCCGTCAGTTGAAGTGTAACAACTGGCGGGGGTTACAACGGATGTTACATTAAATGACAGTGATCCGACATGCAGGGAGCTGAGTCCGCTCATACCATTTGCAATAAAATTCCCGGCATTGGCAAATGTGCCTGTACCGGCAGGAAAATACTCAGGAATTGCATCATAAACAGAATCCGTAACCGAATCCCAGATTTTCCACTGAATTAATTCATTACTGGCAAAACCCTCCTTGACAGTTGTCTGTGAATCATCCTGCCAGGCCGACATTACCCTTGCATTCCCGTTCCAGGCCACATTCCCGCCACAAGTCGGCACCCCGGCATTGCTGAAAAAAACACCGATATAACTGCCTGAAGAAAGTGGCATGCCATTGATAGTCACCGAACCGGCAGGAATATAGATGATATGAGAGAACCCCGTTATTACAAAACTGAAGCCGGCAGGTTGAGCCGATGCAGAATAACATTGAAATGCCGCAAAAATCAAAGCTGTGAATTTATATATATACTTTTTCATTGTCTTATTGATTTTAAATTCAAAATGATGAAGGATGGTGATTAGTTGGCAGGATAAGTTAATGTGAATGTCTGAATGGCTTTAATTGAATAGCCCTGGCCCGGGTCAATGTTGGTGTTTAACTGTGTACTCCCTGAATATTCACCAATAGTACACAAACTAAACTGAGGCCAAAATACATGACCCGCCGTATCCCTTATGATAGCAACATTTGTCATATTTAACTGTGAATTCAATGATAGAATTGAGATCGGCGTTTGCCGCAAATATCCAAACATACTCCATCCGGCCGGAATGGTAATGGGAGTGAGTTGCGGAACAACTGCAGTTCCTGTAACAGTCAATGTTGCCGCAGCATGCATTTTTACAAAATAACCCTTTCCGATGGTCATGTTTCCGATGTCATTGTACGAAACCGCAGGCCAGCATATGCTTCCATGATCATCTTTTATGATATCCAATGAGGCGATGATAGGGAAAAATACCGCCTGGACCGAAGGATTTACGGGTACCAGGTAGGTTGACATAAAACTCCAACCATTTACAAGTGTGATATTCTGCGTCTGTGTCTGTGAAAACACAACCTGGGTCACCAGGATTAAAATTAAGATTTGAATATTTTTTTTCATAATAATTTATTTTTAACTGTCCCCAAATATGATACACATTATTATTTATATGGTTGAGTAAATTATCTTATATGCTTGATTATTATTATATTACATCGTTTTTCGTACCCTCCCCTTTGTCCCCTCCCTGCTGGCAGGGAGGGGATTAACCGCTATGTAATTTGCCCTAAATAAGCGGGATCAGTTCCCCTCCTTGCTCGCAGGGAGGGGAAGGGGTGGGTAAAAATTGAATGTATTAATAACTTAAACTTTTAAAAATTCAATACAGTTAGTGTTCTGATTGTAATACACCTTTTTATTTATATGGTTGCCTTGACCAGAAATATAACTGGTATTTTATACCGAGGCTGATCCCCCAGGCATTGTACCTGAGCGAAGGCAGTCCTTCGTTTGATCTCAGGCCATTGATGCTGCCCCGCCAGAAAGGCGATAACTCAACCGACCAGTGTTCGGTCAGGCTCCGGTCGATACTGGCTGAAATGAAATATGAATACTGAATTTCCCTGGTCGAATACATTTCATTGAAATGAACAAGTCCGGTCTCCGATATTTTATCATAGGTATATCCCTGGCTTCCCGAAATGATCCCGAATAAAACTCCTCCTTTTACACTGAATTCGGTATTCCCTTCAGAATACTTGTATCCGGCTGCCACAGGAATTTCCACGATGCTGATGTTCGATTTCCATGAACGGTGAATGATGGTGTCATATTCGGTGGATGCCACCGGAATATAAACATTGACCAAGCTGGTATCGTAATGTGTCACAAGCACCGAATTAACCAGGTGCAACACGGAATCTTCAACATAGGTATTATGCCATTCGCTGTGGCTGGTGATCACCTGCTGCTGGCCCGCCAGTTGCTGATGGATAACTATCTGCGGATTGTACAGCAGCCTGTTCCCGTTTTCCTTGGTCTGAAAATAACTGTACTGCAAACCTGATTCAATGAAAAACCTGCTGATGTGATAATCAATGCCGGCTGATAATGAGCCTGAAGGGAACCCCGGCTTTGAAGCAAGTACTCCCTGTCCGTCGCTTAAATTTGCAAATGCCTGTGAAAAGCTGAAATGAACACCGAAAAGCGGATTTACTGTCATATTTACCGGAGGTCTCAGGCATGATACTATGGCCTGATTATTCCTGTTATCATTTTGTTGGGGTAATAGAAGAAGTTTTATTGCTGAAATTCTTTCCGGTAATAAATTCTCTTTATTCGAAGATGAAAACATTTGTTCAGTACTTTTAACTTCCTGAATCATTGCAATATCACCGGGAATTGTCGGATCAATCACCTGATCTGCGGCTACCGGAGTTGTTTCTGATAAAGCAACAGCATTTTCCCGTGGAAATTCTTCCAGTTCTTTCCCGTCGTTTATTACTTTTACAACTGATGAATTAACAGCTTCCGGTCCAACCGGATTCACAGTTCTGGCAATGGATGCCGGGGATTGCGACGATACCTGGTTGTCATCGTCCGGTAATGTTTTTATACTGATGGTGGTTTCATCCTGACTTGACGCATTTACATTGGCAGGTTTGACAACTTCTTTAACTGAAACTGCGGAAACGGCTGTTTTGTTTTTCTGTTCAGTGCCCGGCAATATAAAGAAAACCGAGGAGCTCACTACTATGATTGAAACCATCAACGGTACGATCAACTTCAGGCTGCCGAAAATCCTGAAGTGCCAGAAATTATACCAAACCATCCGTTTGCTGATATCTTCAGCTAAATGGGCCGGGGGCGTTACAACGAAATTGTCGAGTGCATCCCTCACCAGGCGGTCTACTTCTTTCATATTTTTCATCTTATTATCTGTTTTGTTTCCTCAACGGAACTCACTTTCATTTTTATTTTGCTGATGATTGCCTTACGCGCTTTCATTAGTTGTGTTTTAGACGTATTCACTGAAATATCGAGTATCCGGGCAATCTCATTATGCTTGTACTCCTCAAAGGCAAAAAGATTGAAAACGGTACGGTAACCCTCGGGCAATTCACTGATGACCGTTAAAATCTCTTCCGGTGCAATATCATCAAATAGGTCCTCAATGCTGTCTTCCTCAGCCTCTGCTGTTAGGAGATCATTATTTTCATTTATCTCACAGGAAAATCTGTACTTTTTATTATCCCGGAGGTAGTTCAGAACAGTATTTACCATTATTCGGCGAATCCAGGGATACAAAGCAGTATTCTTTTCCCGGGAAAATGTGTCAAATTTTTTAAATATGCGGATAAACCCTTCCTGAAGAACATCCTCAGCATCCGGACGGTTGCCGGCATAACGCAGGCATACCACGAACAACCGTCCCGAATATACCCGGTACAGTTCGTCCTGTGCCTTTTTCCGGCCATTCAGACAACCTTCAATTATTTCCTGATCAGACAAATGATTCCATTATTCAGTAAAGGTACACAGAATTTATGAAATGGTTGCCTGATTGATCAAGTATATAATATTAAAAAAACATAACTTTGCTTCAAAATAAGCCGATGTGAACAACATAAACTTAATCAGGTCTGACCGGGAATTAAAGTATATCATGGAAATCATTAAGAAGCTGTTTTAATTTCTTTGGTTTTATTTTTTTGAATTGAATCCCCCTGCAACTCCTTTTCCAAAGGGGGAATAAATGAGATCTCCCTCTTGGCGAAGGGGGCACGGGGGATTGGTGAAATTTTATCAATCGTTTTGAGGAATATAAAAACTAAGAGTATCATTGATACATGAAAATTGTTTAAACAAATATTAATCACTCAAATAAAATAATTTCAAACAGCTTTTAAGGAAATTCCATAAGCTGGAAATAGAATATCATAATTGAATAAACAAAATCACTGTTGGCAGGTTAAAATGTTTGAGATTCTTCGCTTCGCTCAGAATGACATGCTGTTCTGTTGATTTATAAGGGAGAGTGGTAACAGGAGGCTTCGCATCCTGTTACCACTCTCTTCCACCTCTTAAATGCTTGTCATTCCGAGCGAAACGAAGTGCAGCGAGGAATCTAAAGTTTGTTTTGTTATTTTTACCGGATAACAGTAAAACAAAATGATTAAACCCTGAATAAACACAAAATAATATATGGAACATATTGATTTATCTCTCGTTGATTGGTCGCGTGCACAATTTGCACTTACGGCAATGTATCATTGGTTGTTCGTGCCTTTGACCCTGGGGCTTTCGTTCATTATCGCATTCATGGAAACAAAATACGTCCGTACGGGAAATCCGGAATGGAAGCGTATCACCAAATTCTGGATGACCCTGTTCGGCATTAACTTTGCCATTGGTATAGCCACCGGAATAATTCTCGAATTTGAATTCGGTACCAACTGGTCAAATTATTCCTGGTTTGTCGGTGATATTTTCGGCGCTCCTCTTGCAATTGAAGGAATCATGGCTTTTTTTCTCGAAAGCACCTTCATTGCTGTCATGTTTTTTGGCTGGAATAAAGTGAGTAAGAAATTCCATTTATTATCAACATGGCTGGTAGCAATAGGCTCTAACCTTTCAGCGCTCTGGATCCTGGTTGCAAACGCCTGGATGCAATATCCTGCAGGAATGAGATTTAACCCCGATACTGCCCGCAACGAAATGGTCAATTTTTGGAATGTCGCATTCTCACCTGTTGCCATCAATAAATTTTTTCATACGGTTTCATCAGGTTATGTTTTAGCATCCATTTTTGTAATTGGTGTAAGCGCCTGGTATTTATTAAAAAACCGCGAACATTTGCTCGCTAAACAGAGTATTAAAATAGCGGCTGTATTTGGACTGGCGGCTTCATTACTCGTGGTATTTACCGGTGACAGTTCTGCACGAAAAATGGCAAAATATCAACCCATGAAATTTGCTGCCATGGAAAATCTTTACAACGGACAACAAAATGCACCGCTTGCAGCCATTGGGTTTTTACAAAAAAACAAAAAAGAAACCGATCCGAAAAAACAGGATTTTGTGTTTAAAATTGAAATACCAAATATGCTTTCTTATATGGCATTTCTTAATCCCAATGCATATGTTCCCGGTATTTACGATCTGGTAAAAGGAAATAAGGAACACAACCTTTTATCATATTATGAACGATGTAAAAAAGGTGAATTGGCAATATCCTCACTTGCGCAGTATAAAAATGCAAAAAAATCAGGATCAGCAGGCCTTGCGGATAGTGCACTCTCGCATTTCCGGGAAAATTATAAATATTTCGGATATGGTTATTATGCAAACAGAGACGTTAATGAATTAATTCCTAGTGTTCCCCCAACGTTTTATTCTTTCAGGATCATGGTCTTTCTTGGAATTCATTTTATAGCATTATTGCTTGTTGTATTAATACTTACCATAAAAGATAAAATTCAAAGAAAACGCTTTATTTTATATACTGCATTATGGACCATCCCATTGGTTTACATCACATCCGAATTAGGCTGGATAGTCGCTGAAGTCGGACGTCAACCCTGGGTGATCCAGGATCTGTTGCCAACTGTTGCAGCCGTTTCACAGTTGAAAATGGCTTCAGTACAAACCACTTTCTGGGTCTTCTTCCTCATATTTACCGGCTTACTGATTGCAGAAATTAAAATAATGACTTCACAGATAAAAAAAGGACCGGCAGGTGAAACTTCAAATATTGTTAATTAGAAACTTTTTTAAATTATATTATTAAGCTGAAAAAATTATCTTATGTGTTTGATTGATATTATATTAAATTTTTTCAAACCCTCCCCTTTGTCCACTCCCTGCTGGCAGGGAGGGGATTGTCCGCTATGCTATATACCTGAAATTTGCAGGGATCAGTTCCCCTCCTTGCTCGCAGGGAGGGGTTAAGGGTGGGTAAAAATTGAATGTATCAATAACTTAAACTTTTAAAAATTCAAAACAGTTTCTTAATCACTTTTAAACTTTGAATTATGTTTGAATCATTGTCATATCTCACTTTGCAGGAATATTGGTGGATCATTATTTCTCTCCTGGGAGCAGTTCTTGTTTTTCTGATGTTTGTCCAGGGCGGGCAGACACTTATCTACACACTGGGAAAAACAGATGACGAACGTACAATATTGATAAATCTGCTGGGCAGAAAGTGGGAATTTACATTCACCACATTAGTCACTTTCGGGGGCGCTTTTTTTGCATCATTCCCCTTGTTTTATTCTACAAGTTTCGGTGGCGCTTACTGGGTCTGGATGCTGATTTTAATTGCATTCGTAACTATAATCTATTCGGAAAAAGAACCTATGAAACTCTTTTGTTTATCAACGGTTTATTTGGAACTGTTTTAACAGGTATAGCCGTCGCTACTTTCTTTACCGGTTCAGAATTTACGGTTGATAAAATGAATATTACAAATCTGACCGGAAATAAAATGCCGGTCATCTCAGAATGGACGGGGGCTGCTCATGGGTTAGAAGCGGCATTTAATCTTCAAAATCTATCTCTTGGAATTGCTGTTTTCTTTCTTGCCCGCGTACTGGCTCTTCTCTATTTTATGAACAGGCTGAAAAATGATGAAATGAAAGAAAGAGCAAAAAAACAACTGGTTTATAATGCCATTCCGTTTGTGGTTTTCTTTTTGACCTTCGCTATCTGGCTGATGTTATCAAAAGGATTTGCGGTAAATCAAGATACAAAAGAAGTTTTAATGGAACCATTCAAATATTTGCATAACCTGTTTAGTATGCCATTGGTAGCAGTTTTATTTTTCCTGGGTGTTGCAATGGTTATACTTGGAATAATCAGACCTCTGATTAATTTTGTAAAATGCAGTACAAGAGGAATCTGGCCTGCTGGTATTGGAACTGTTTTTACTGTTTTCTCTCTTTTTATGCTGGCAGGTTTTAACAATACATCCTATTATCCGTCAACATCAGATTTGCAAAGCTCACTAACCATCGAAAACAGTTCGTCAAGTCATTACACATTAATCGTTATGAGTTATGTTTCATTGCTGGTACCTATTGTTCTTGCTTATATTTGGTACACATGGAGATCTATTGATGACAAAAAAATTGATATTGAAGAAATTATAATTGAAACGCATGCGTATTAATCCGGAGTTATGATCCACAAATCACAAAAAACAAATCACAAAAAACAAATAATAAACAATTTCTAAATCTCAAATATGAAACAAACTACTTTGACTTTGTCATTTTGTTGATTGATATTTATTTGTTATTTGTATTTTGAGATTTGTGATTTCTTGTTTGGTTCTGGCTCTTCCAGGTTAGGTATCTGTCTTTCAGGAAAAGCCCCGCAATGACATGAGCACTGTCAAATATGGGTGGGACTTGAATGAAAAAATCCTAGTCCTAATCCTGGTCTTAGACTTAGTCAGATTTTAGACTAATACAAGGACAAAGACAAGGAATTGTCTTTATGTTTAACTAAAAGCTATTATATCAACTTAATAATTGTGGCAAAAATACCTATTGCAGCAACCAGCATAATACCAAGTCTGATAGTCAGTCTTTGCTCAAGTTCTTTCAAATCCCTTTTAGTAACAAGGTTTTCTTCCAGTATCTCTGCTAAAGCCTGAACCTGTACTTCTGCCTGTTTATCTGAAAACCCCGCAGCGATAAACTTCTTTGAATAAGCTAGGGTATCAAAAATAATCGTTTTTGCCATAACTATTTTTTCACAAATATAACCCATTTATAAAAATTATGTTCAAAATTTCATTGGAAATTTCTCCTTTCCTTTTGATCATGCAGGTTGACGCTGATCGATTTTTAATAGTCAGGGCTCGGAATTTATCAGGTACTAAGAAAATATATGTTTATTTCCAATAATAACAATACATTAATAACTGATAATCAATTAGTCATGTGTTGATTTACGGTATATAAGTATTATTTGGCTATCATTTAACTGCTTATCCCCTTTAAAAAGGTTGATGATAATTTATAATATTTGTTTTTTTTACCACATAGGCACAGTAGATACATAGAAAGACACATATTTATATCCTGAATTCTCACTGCAAATAAAGGTTAAGTCTATGTGCAGTCTATGTTTCTATGATACTATGTGGTAAAATATGAGGAAGATAAAAGTTTATATTCTCAAATTTATTAGCATTAAAATTTACTGAATATTTTACTTTCTCATAGGAGATAAGCAGTATCATTTATTCAATCAAATTCTTTAATTATTGATCTCAATGTTGTCATCTAATCCTGATTCTTGATACTTGATACCTGATACTTGATACCTGATACTTGATACCTGATACTTGATACCTGATACTTGATACCTGATACTTGCTTCTTATTAATTCGAATGTACCTTAATTACCCTGCTTCCATCTTCCATCTTTTCTTATCTTTGAACTCATAAATCATTAAAAAATTAAAGGGATGAAATTAATCCAGCTCATCGCATTTGTGCTTGCGGTAATGATTTGTCATGCACAGGATACCATTACCGATTTCTATAAAAACGGGAAAAAGAAAAGTTCCGGAATTTTACTGCTCGGACAGGAAGAAGGCAAATGGAGTTTCTGGGATGAAAACGGGGTGAAGACAAACGAGATTGAATATCACAAAGGCAGGGCAAACGGGCTGATCACATATTATTACCCCAACGGGAAAAAACAAAATGAGGGCTCTTTCAAAAACGGCGTGCAAATCGGCCTATATTTTTCATGGTTTGAAACCGGTAAACCTGAACTCACCGGCTTTTTTAAAAACGACCTCCGCGACAGCCTGTGGACCTATTATTATCCCGATGGACAAAAGAAAAAGGAGGTAATGTTTTCCCTTGATAAACCTGTCAAAACCCTTAGTTGCTGGAACACGGCGGGTGTTAAAACCGTAATTGACGGCAACGGTAAATACTTGTCATGGTACAATGAAAACAACAAGGAAGAAGAAGGCAGATACCGGGATGGGCTTGAAGATGGAACCTGGACGACCTGGTACAGCAATGGCAACAAAATGTCGGAAGGCACTTATTTCCTCGGAAAACGAACGGGAACCTGGAAGTACTGGTTTGACGACGGTGCAAAAAAGAGTGAATACAATTACGAAAGCGGGTGGAACACCGCCTGGTACAAAAACGGGAACAAGGAAATGGAAGGACGCCTCGTGGATGCGAAAAAAGATGGCGAATGGAAATACTGGTTCGAAAACGGGAAGAACAAGCTGAGTATTATCTTTGATAAAGATATTAAAAATGGCATGGAAACACTGTGGTTTCCATCCGGGCAGACGGAATCAAAAATAAATTTCAAAGAAGGGAAAAAAGAAGGTGAAGCCCACTGGTGGCTTGAAAATGGTAAAACTGATATCGACGGTCACTTTGTTGATGATGTACAGGAAGGACTTTGGACGTTCTGGAGGACCGACGGTGGCAAAGGTAATGAGGGCATGTTCTCCGGTGGGGAAATGAATGGAAAATGGACTTACTGGTATACCGGGGGAATTGTCTGGAAAGAAGGTGAATTCGATAAAGGAAAGAAAACAGGAATATGGACCACCTGGTACGAAAACGGTAAAAAATTCCAGGAAGGAAATTATTTCAACGGAAAGGAAAACGGTATTTGGCAGCAGTGGTTCGAAAATGAAAAGATCAAAACCGAAGGATATTATAAGAACGGCGTAATGGACGGGCTCTGGAAAGAATGGTATGATAACGGAAATATAAAATACCAGATAAGCTATAAAGACAGCCTTCAGGACGGGAAAGTCTTATACTGGCATGAAAACGGCAAAAACAGGCTGGAAGAAAATTACTCCCATGGTATCCTTGATGGCGATTACAAAGTTTGGGACATTGACGGTAAACAGACTCTGACCGGTAAATATGTAAATGGAAAGAAACATGGCAGATGGATCTATTATAATGAAGGTGGCATCGCTGTAAGAGAAGAAGAATTCAAAAACGATCATCCCGAAGGTAAATGGATCACACGTAATGACGACGGCTCGCCTGACAGCGAGATTAATTATAAGGACAGCGCAAGAGATGGAACGTGTAAATATTATGGTCCCAACGGAAAAGTGATCTATGAAGCCATTTTTAAGAACGGGATCATTGAAAAGGTCATTACCGATAAACGAAATACAAAATAGATAAAATGGCAGGTTTTTCACATACCGACGAAAAGGGTAAAGCTAATATGGTGGATGTCAGCCCTAAGCCTGACCAGCTGAGGATAGCCAGTGCAAGCGGAATGATCAGCTTATCCCCTGATACTTTAAAACTCATTTCAGAAAACCTTGTAAAAAAAGGCGATGTACTCACTGTTGCCGAGATAGCAGGCATTCAGGCTGCAAAGCAGACTTCTTCCCTGATCCCGCTGTGCCACCCGCTTCAGATCACGAAAGTAACTGTGAATGCAAGGCCCGGTACCGAAGAAGTGACGGTTATTTCAGAAGTGAAATGCATCGGCCAGACCGGTGTCGAAATGGAGGCGCTTACAGCCGTCAGCGTTGCCCTGCTCACCATTTATGACATGTGCAAAGCCGTTGACAAAAACATGGTCATTTCCGATATAAAGCTGATCGAAAAGCAAAAGATGGATTTGGAGTGACGAATGTGAATTCTGAAACAATATAATATTTTGCATCCCTTGCGCCTCTTGCGTAAGAAATTAAAACGCAAATGTAGCAAAAGACGCAATAGTGTAAGATAAATGGGTCAGTGCCTGCAAACAAAAATCTCTAATAAAACATCAATAAGTGATAAAATGGATTCATTAAAGGTTCTGTCGGTAAATATTTCGGAAAAGAAAGGAACTGTGAAGCTTCCGGTACCTGAAATCAGGATCGGGATGCAAGGCATCGAGGGCGATGCACATGCCGGCGACTGGAACCGCCAGGTCAGTTTATTGGGCACTGAGAGCATTGCGAAGTTTTCAAAAGAAGCCGGACGCATCGTCAATCCGGGTGAATTTGCGGAGAACCTGACTACCGAAGGCATGGAGCTCTGGAACTGCCATCCCCTTGACCGTTTTGCATCAGGAGAAGTTGAACTGGAAATCTCACAAATCGGTAAGGAATGTCACGGCACATCCTGTGCGATCTTCCGTGAGACGGGCAATTGTGTCATGCCAAAAGAAGGAATATTCTGCCGGGTCATTAAACCGGGAATTGTAAAACCGGGAAATCTCTTTTCATTTATTCCGAGATGTTTCAAAGTACTTGTGATCACGTTAAGTGACAGGGCTAGCAAAGGTGAATATGAAGACAGGAGCGGTCCGCGGGTGGTCGAACTACTTACAGAATTTTTCTCTGAAATGGATTTCAAATTTGAAATCCTTACAAATATCATTCCTGACGAATCTTTCGCGCTCAAAGACCTGATCATCTCAAACACAAAAATTTACGATCTCATCATCACAACAGGCGGAACGGGTATCGGCCCCCGGGATATTACACCTGATACAATAAAACCATTGCTTCATAAAGAAATTCCGGGCATCATGGAACACATCAGGTTAAAATATGGCAGCAATAAGCCACAGGCATTGCTCAGCCGTGGCATTGCCGGAACTATAGGCCATTGCCTGGTATTTACCCTGCCCGGCAGTGTGAAGGCAGTGAATGAATACATGAACGAAATTCTAAAGTCCTTCATTCACATGGTTTATATGATTCACGGACTGGATTTGCATTAAACATTTGAACAAAAAAATTTGAAGATTTGAGGATTTGAACAAATAATTGAACATAAATAAACAATTCTTATTTTTGTCAATAATAAAACAGCATTATTATGAAAAGACTAATAATCATTATTTTGTTGGTTTCTTCAACTTCATTATATGCCCAATTCCTTAACAATAGTGCAAACGTGTGGTATTTTGGCAACAGGGCGGGAATTGATTTCAATTCAGGTACGCCGGTCGCCTTAACAAATGGACAAATAGATACACAGGAAGGTGTGGCCACAATCTGCGATACATTAGGAAATTTTTTGTTCTATACTGATGGAACTACGGTTTGGGACAGAAGCAATAATCCAATGCCAAACGGAAACGGCACACTCCATGGACACTGGTCATCGACACAGTCGGCAATTATTGTCCCGAATTTAGGTAATTATAACATGTACTATATTTTTACTGTTGATGAATTAGGGGGAGCAAACGGTTTGCAATATTCACTTGTCAATATGTTACTTCCCGGAAACGGAACTGCAGCAAACCCATTGGGAGACATCGTAACCACCGAAATGAACATTCCTCTTGTTACACCTGTTTGCGAAAAAATCACCGCAGTTTTGAAAGCCAGTTCAATTGATTACTGGGTAATTGCACACGGTTGGAATAATAATAATTTTTATTTGTATGAAGTCACACCTATGGGTGTAAATACCACGCCTATTATTCAATCAATCGGGCATATTCATACCGGAGGAACCGGAAATATCAACAGTGTAGGATATATGAAGACTTCTCCCTTACAGAATAAACTGGCGCTTGTGGACAGAAACTATACCTGTATTGATATTTATGATTTTAATAATGCCACAGGGGTTATTTCAAATGAACTTTCCATCCCGATGCTTAATACTACATTATGCGGGCTTGAATTTTCTATGTCGGGCGATTATTTGTACATGGAAAATAAAGATACCCTTTTCAGATATAAATTCGCGACCGGAGTGCTGACAGGTGTCACGATAGACGACATGAGCGTATTCACCACTTCCAATATAGCAATAAGGGCAATGCAACTGGGCCCCGATGGCAAGATTTATGTAAGCATCCGGGATAATAATTATTTAAGCGTAATTTCAAACCCTGATGACCCGGTAACACAACTGACAGTGGACGGCGTATTTCTTGATACCGATTTATCAGGCAGAAAATGTGAATTTGGATTGCCTACGATTTTCTATTACAAAGGCTGGTGTTATCTTGCCGCACCAACCATCAATCCATCCGATACAATCAGCATTTGCCAGGGAGATACTGTAACACTCATATCAAGCCCCGCATACAGTTATCTGTGGTCTGACGCATCCACTGACCAGTCAGTTACCGTGACTGCTGCCGGTAACTATGCTGTGACTATTTCCAATCAGGTAGGATGTGTTGCTTTTTCAACTCCTACTGCTGTGCAGGTCTATACTCCAGTAATACCGGTGATCACCAAGAACGGTAATTACCTGGAATCCTCTTCTGCCGTAACTTATCAATGGTACTTCAACGGTAATCTCATTAACGGTGCAACCGGACAACAACTGTTCCTGTCACAAGCCGGAAATTATACGGTTCAGATCACTGATAATATGGGCTGTACGGCCATATCATCTGAATTTGTTTACTTAAATATCAATGAAATTGATGATCATACAAATATTACGATAAATAGAAATCCTGCAAATGGCTGCTTTACTGCCAATATTCCCATGACTGCAAAAGAAATCCGGGTATTTGATGTATCAGGTAAATTGATTATTAATATAGATACAAAAAGCAGAACTAAGATTGATTTCAGGCTTGCTGAAAAAGGAGTTTATTTTTTAAGTGTCTATATTGGAAATGAATATTGTACGGAAAAGTTGATAGTTTATTAAATCCCAAAATGAATCTTATTGACACCCATTCCCACATTTACCTTGATGATTTCAGTAAGGATACCCCGGAGACCATCCGGCGGGCAATTGAATCGGGTCTTTCAAAAATTTTCCTGCCGAATATTGACAGTGGATCGATTAAAGCATTGAATACACTGGCTTTAACCTATCCCGGAACTTGTTTTCCCATGATGGGTCTGCATCCTACCTCCGTAAAAGATAATTATGAAGAAGAACTCCGTATAGTTGACAAAGAACTGGAGAAAGGCAGGTACTACGGCATTGGAGAGACCGGCATTGACTTATATTGGGATAAAACATTTAAAGAACAACAGATCATTTCATTCCGGCATCACTTTGAATTAGCATTGAAATATGACCTGCCGGTGATTATCCATTGCCGTAACTCGTTTGATGAAGTGCTTGCCGTTGTCACCGAATTTAAGGACTGCGGAATTCGCGGCATCTTTCATGCCTTTTCAGGCAATGCAGAGCAGGCCGAAGCAGTGATAAAACTCGGCTACCTTGTTGGAATTGGAGGTGTGGTAACATATAAAAATTCAGGACTGGCAGAAGTGGTTAAAATTATTGGGCTTGACAGCATGTCGCTTGAGACTGATGCTCCTTTTCTGCCTCCGGTACCAAAAAGAGGAATGCGTAATGAACCATCCTTTTTGATTTATACTGCCAATAAAGTGGCAGAATCACTGGGCGTCAGCATTGAGACGGTTGCTATTAAAACAACCGGAAATGCTGAAAGGCTTTTCAGAATCTGAATGGTAATTAGGGTCTGCTGTTTATGTCAAGTTGTTAAGATTTTGTACTTTGTTCCTGACAGTTGAGTAAATAAAATTTTGATCTGCCGGGAAATTATTTTCAACTTATTTGCTGAGAAAGTAAACACTTTAAAAATTAGGGCAA